>CANIJN010000001.1 GCA_947467625.1 Opitutia bacterium
CGACGCCGATCGATCTGGCCGATCCGGCGCGGCCCGGAGCGGTCAGGGAATCCACGCTGTGGGCGTACCGGGCCACCGACGGGCCCGTCTGGTTCGACTTTCAGTTGCACAAGTCGCCGACCAGCCCGGCCAAGGTTTTGGAAAAATACCAAGGAATCCTCCAGACCGACGGGGCCGCCGGACTTGCCGACATCGGCCGGTTGGACGGCCGCGTCCGGTATCTCGGATGCTATGCTCACGCGCGGCGCTACTTTGTAAAAGCCGTGGACGCCGGCGAACAAGCCGCCGCGCCCTACCTGCGCACGATCAACCACCTGTTCCGTACCGAGCGCCTCGCCCGCCGGTTCAAGCTGAAGCCGGAAAACTTCCAGGATCTTCGCTCCCGCCGCAGCGTGCCTCTGGCCGACAAACTCTTCGCCGACGCTCTCGCGGCTATCCCCAACGCCGAACCGAAGACTCGGTTTTGGCAGGCGCTCAACTACCTTCTCGGCCAGCGCAGTTCGCTCCAGCGCTGCCTGAGCGAACCCGGCGCCCTGATCCACAATAACCCGGCCGAGAATTGCATTCGCCCTCTGAAACTCGGCGCCAAGAACTGGCAGGCGATCGGCCACCCAAGCGCCGGTCCCCGTCTGGCCAACCTGTTCTCCCTCGTCGAAAACTGCAGGCAGGAGGGGATCGATCCCGAGGCCTACCTGATCGATATCATCACACGGCTGTCCGATCACCCGATGAAGGCCATCGCCGCCTTGCTCCCTCGCGCCTGGAAGGCCTCCCGCTCCGCTTTGACTGCCGCTGTCGCCTGATTGCATCCGCACAGAGTACCGGAACTGGCGCGCTCTGTCTGCCTGTTAGAAATGTACGCTTACGTTGCAGCCCTTGCGCTGATCGGTGGCGCCCGTCGCCACAAAATCTGGGCGCCGCTCCTATCGCAAACATGGCGCCAAGAGTTCGCGCACCAACCGCTCCACCCCCGCAGCGTCCAACGAGACCGCCCACTCGATGCGCCTGCGGCCAACGCACCGCGATCGCAGAACGCGCCATGGTCCCGCCGGAAAAACCGTCGCCCACGATGCGCGCCCGCTCGATTGGCCCCGGCCCGGCGTGGTCCTACGCCCGCCGCCGGTAAATCCACGCCCACAGCGTGATCAGCTTGATTCTCCGCTCGTGCGCGAACACGGCCTACGTCTGTCCGCTTGCGCGATATGCTTCGACCATTGGCTCCCGCTCACTGCGCGTTCGATGCCTTCCGCGCTTCCCCTTCACCTCTGATTCCCCGGCCTTGGATTCTTTCATCCGCTCACTCTACCGATTTTCGAACCTCCCGTCGTCATGTCCCAGTTGAACGCTTACGATCGATCAGGGTTCCTCCGGAGCGATCAATCGCCATCTCCAACCACCCGAGCCCTCCCGCGCACTCGCCGAAAACCCAACCTTATGCCTTCAGATGCGCACAGAACCGAGCCAGCCGAGCGACCCCTTTCTGAATAATCTCATCGCTGGTCGCATAACTCAGGCGAAGATAACCCTCGGCACCAAATGCGCTGCCGGGCACGGCGGCGACTTTCTCGGTATCGAGCAGCCGATTGCAGAAATCGAGGTCCGAAAGACCGAAGCTCGAAATGTTGGGGAAGAGGTAGAAGGCACCTTCAGCCAATAGACACGAAACCCCAGGTATCTTATTGAGCTCCCCATGAAGGAGTCTGCGGCGGCGATCAAAAGCGCCGAGCATCACGGACAATGCAGCCTGCGTTTTCTCTTTTTCTTTCAGGGCGGCGAGCGCACCAAATTGAGCAAACGTCGTGACATTGGAGGACATTTGGCTCTGCAACTCGGACATGGCCTTGGCAATCGGGGCGGGCGCAAGCGTTGTGCCAATCCGCCAACCGGTCATCGCGTAGGTTTTTGAAAAACCAGCGACGGTGATCGTGCGCGCTTCAACGTCCTTGCTGAACGTCGCAATGCACGTCGGCTTGGCCCCGTCATAGACAAGATGCTCATACATTTCGTCCGAAAGAATGTAGAGGTTATGTTTCATCGCGACGGCCACGATGGCCTCCAGTTCTTGGCGTGAGTAGACGGCGCCGGTCGGATTCGAAGGAGAATTGAGTATGAGGAGCTTGGTGCGCGGAGTGATGGCAGCCTCCACCATCGCGGGCGTGAGGCGGAAACCGGTCCTGTCATCGGCGAGCACAAACTTCGGCGTGGCACCGGCAAGCTTCACCATCTCCGGATAGCTGACCCAGAACGGCGCGGGAATGATCACCTCATCGCCCGGCGAACAGGTCGCGAGCACCCCGAGATAGCAGCTGTATTTACCGCCCGGTGATACAATCACCTGAGAGGGCGCGGCCTTCAGCCCGTATTCTGCCAGATAACGGTCGGCGATCGCCTGGCGAAGTGGCTCAATTCCGGGTGTCGGCGCGTATTTCGTTTTACCGCTCTTGAGCGCGGCAATGCAGGCCTCCTTAATGTGTTCGGGCGTATCGAAGTCGGGCTCGCCAGCGGCGAAACCGCACACGTCTTCACCGGCAGCTTGCAGTGCTTTCGCCTTCGCATCGACGGCCAGCGTCGGCGATGGCGATACGTTACGGGCCCAAGTGGAGAGTTGCGCGGGAGGATTACTCATAGACAAACGTGAAAACGAAAGAGTCGCGTTCATGGAAAAGCAAGCCCCAGTGACGCTCGCCGCTGTTTGAACAAAAAAAAGCGGCAGTCAAAAGACTGCCGCGAAATGGAACCGGCGCACCAGCACCAGCTAATTCTGTTATTTGCCCGACTTCGCCGCCTTAGCAGCCTTAGCAGCCTTCACTGGCAGGCTCTCGAGCGCGTAGCGCATCAGCTCTCCCACACTTGCGTCCTTTTGACGCGAGAAACGCTTAAGCGTCGCGCGTTGCGCGGACGTCACACGGACGGAAATTTGCTTATGCGGATCACGGACCGGAACACAGCGCTCGAAATCGAACGTGTCTAGGGCCAGTCGCACAACTTGACTCGAAGTCGTGAACGCATGACCAACGCGGCAGTTCTCAATCCTAGAGATGAGCGAAACCGGCAGGTCAAAGGTGAGCGGGGCGGAGGATTTGGGTGTTTTTTTTGCCATGGTTTGACGGCGTTGTTGACGCCTGAATCAGTCGAGCAAGGAACGTTCAGTCGCGGTCCGCAAACCAAAAGTTTTTTCGGCAAAAGGAATCCTCTTACCACAATTTACGTACGACGACGACAGACCGGCCAGTCACTCGACGCCAACGCACCCGAGGACGAGTTTGTAAGCTTCCGCCGGAGTTGTCACGAGACGCCACGACTTCGCGAGAATATCAGCCTCGATCTGACGAGTGTGACGGATCAACACCGTGTCCACCTGACAGGTAAAACCCCCTAAAACGTCCACGTCGGCATCACCCACGAAAAGCGCGTGCGCTGGGCTGACTGCGACTCGGCGGAGGATCTCGCGCAAGCCCTCTGCATCCGGCTTATGGGTCGACAAATCGTCGCCACAGACGACCGTATCAAAATACCCAGTCAGACCGTGGCGTTCGAGAAGCCTGTCCGTCGTTTCCCGATCGCGTCCGGTCCAGATGGCGAGCGCGACGTCCCGGTGGCAGAGTTTTTCGAGCACCCCGTTCACCCCAGTAAACGGGACAATCATATGGTGGTTTTCGTCGTGAAACCGTTCCATCCGCGCCAAGGCCGCAGGCGTATCCCGCGGATCATTGAGCAAACCCGGCATGAATCGCTCCGGCGGGCCGCCCAGTCGGGCGAAGATTTCCATGGTCGGACGGCACGGCCCAAAGGGCTCGATCGCGTAGGTAATCGCCTGGAGCACGAGCGGCAGGCTGTCGACCAGCGTACCGTCTAGGTCGAATACGACGGCCTCGGTCGGAGCGGTGCGGCTCATGGGGCAATCCTCAGAATGCGCTCGGCGGCCGGGCGACTAATGTCGTCCAGCAGGCTCGCCGGTGCGAACGTCGCAGAGGGCAGTGCGAGGTTGAGCGCAGCCGCCGTCACCACGAGACGGGTCTTATCACGGGTGATTTCGTCACGCACTTCAAACGATTTGGGAATCCACTGCTCACCGACCTTCTTCAAATCGAGCAGTGAAAGCGTTTTCGTCACTCGCCCGTCCTTGCCGATGGTCTCGATCTGGGTGGGCGCATTATACTGGGTATCGAGATAAGCGCGCACGGCGCCGACCTCGGGATTTTTCGCCGCAAATGTCGCCGGCGGCCGAAAAATGAATACGTGCGCGGGCCGACCGCGCATGCGGGCGATTTTCTCCAACGTGACGCCGGGCCAATAGAGGAAGGGCATCTGCAAATCGAACGCCGTAAGATTCACCCCCGGCACCACGGGCTCAAACAGTTTGGCGACGTCCAATTCCGTGACCCCGTGATCGACGAGACGCCACACTGCGGCCCGACCGCCATTTTGAAAGAGCAGCCGCTGTTCGAGTGCGTCGCTTCCCTTCAACGCAACGCGGGTGATACTCCCTTCAGTGTTACGGCTGCCCCACATCTTGCCTTGGAAGGATTTTTCCTCGCCGCGACGAGGCAAGGACCTCAACTCGAAATCAAGAAAATAGTCGCCGGTAATGCCGGTCTGGCGAAACTGCACTAAGATGCGCGCGACCTCCGCCGCGTCGGGCAACCCAACCTGCGCCAACTCGGGTGGGGCATTGCCCGGCCCCGCGGCGAAAACCGACGCTGACAAGGACCCTAAAATGAAAAACGCCCGCCAAATAATGGCGGGCGAAAATCTGTCATGGTTCGCCATGAACGCCTCAGGGCTTCTTGGGCGCTTCGGGAGCGGGCACAGCGGAGTCTGCCGGTGCGGCGGGGGCCGGAACCGTCAGAGGAACCGTCGTGGCGGCAGGCACCGGCGCGGCTGCGGGGACGGCGATCCTCGGCAACATACTGCCATCAGCCGCAGCGGCATGTTTATTCTCGTAGATGCGCCCAAGATAGAGCGCAAACGCCAAGACGAAAAACATCACGGCGGCGTAGATTGTGGATTTACTCAACACGTTACCCGTTTCGGCACCGAAGGCCGCTTCGGCGGCACCGCCGCCAAGAGCTGCGCCCATGCCACCGTCTTTGGACTTCTGCGCCAAGACGACGAGCACGATAAATAGCGAAACGAGGATGAGGACGAAGGTAAGAATTCCGAGGACGATACTCATGTGAAAGGTGGAAAGGAGCAGACGCGGGCGCGGGTTGTCAATGGCACTCTCAGGACGTTTTTGTCTTCGGGCTCAGGCCTCCACGCCGAACTTCTCAAGGAGTCGCTGCAAGTCTTCGTTCCCCCGGTATTCGATCACGATGCGTCCCTTTTTCGGCGAGTGCAGCAGCGCCACCCGCGCCCCCAGGTGCGACGTCAGCTTCTTTTCGATGCCAGCAACGGTCGCAGCATCCTTCGGCGTCAAGCCACGCTTGGCAGGTTTCGTGGACGGACTTCCGTCGGAACCTTTGGCTGATTGCGCGAGTTTTTCCGTGCTGCGGACGCTCAAGCCTTCCTCAATGACACGACGGGCGATGAGGGCTCGGCGCACGGAATCCTCGACGCCCAGCAACACCTTCGCATGCCCGACACTGAGCAGGTTCTTGGCGACAAAACCCTGCAATTCCCCTTCGAGAGAAAGCAGCCGAAGCGAATTTGCCACGCTGGCGCGCCCCTTGCCCACGCGCTCGGCGGCGGTTTCCTGCGTGAGGTCAAAATCGCGAATCAGGCTGGCGTAGCCGTGCGCCTCTTCAATCGCGTTGAGCCCTTCTCGCTGTAAATTTTCGATCAAGCCGAGCGCTGCGGACGAGGCGTTGCTCGCCTGCACGATTCGCGCGGGGATGGTTTTAATCTTGAGCTGCTGGAAGGCGCGCCAACGACGCTCGCCGGCGATCAATTGAAACTTTTCGCCGTGCTTGCGAACCACAATCGGCTGCAGGAGCCCCTCGGAGCGAATACTCTCAGCCAGTTCACCAAGCTGTTCCGCAGGAATGTCACGGCGAGCTTGATACGGGCTCGGTTCGATCAGGTGCACGGCTATCTCCGGATAGCCCGGAGCAACCGTCGCAGGGGCGGACGGCGGTGTCGTGGGTGACGGCGGAGCAATGACAGCGGTGGGCTTGCCGGCGGCGATGAGGCCGCCCAGGCCGCGACCGAGGCGGGATTTGGGTGCTGCGGACATAAATTATTTGGCGGTGGGGATGATTAACGTCTGGCCGACCTTGATGAGCGAGGGATCGGAAATCTTATTGGCGCTGACAATATCTTGCTGCTTTGCGCCTGTCTTTTTGGCGATGAGGGCCAGGGTATCACCCTTTTGCACGAGGTAACTGCCACCGTCTTTCACGGACGCATCAGCAGGCGTGGCCGGGATCTGGTTCGGTCGCCCACCCTGAGATTTCGCCAATGACTCGAGTGCCGCATTGGTCTGTCTGCCGAGTTTCTCGAGCTGGGTACGCACAATCAGGAGGGTCTCGTCCTGCGACGTACTCACCGCGGATTTGACCATACGATTGAGGTCGGCGACGGCCTCGTTCAACTGCGCCAGCGTCGCATAAGCGCGAACGCCCTCTTTGGATTTGCGGCGGAGAGCCGAATTTTCCAACTCGAGTTGTTCTACCCGCAACGAGAGGTCGCCGACCCGTTGCACCAAGCCCCGCACATCTTCACGCAAATTGGCCACCTCCACTTGGGCAGCCGCGTTTTGCGCACAAGCGGTCAAGGCGAACGCGGCGCTGAAAAGCAAACGGGAAAACATGACGGCGCAGCTTGGAGAAACGTTTTCCAAAAACAAGTGAAGAGAGCTCACCCCGAAAGCCGACCGTACCGATGCTGCCGGATTGACCACTGCGGTGGTCTAAAAATCAAGGTGCGTTGGTATGAGAACTCGCGGCCGCAGTGAGAGCCGCCGGCCAATCCGAGATGTTCGGTGATCCCTCTGTCGCCAGTATTCGAATTTAAATACATACGGAAGAGCAGTGGCCTCTCGCTCGCCGTCACGCTTAACGCACGGCCCGCACCGGCGCGACGGCCGCGAATCGCGTCACGAGCTCGCGCATGGGCCGCGACCCCAACGTCGTTCCCATTGGAATGGAGCAACCGCGCAAAAATTCTGTCGCCGGGAGCATGCGCCCGCCAGCGCGCTGCAATCGACGCACGCGCAAAACCCCATGACCGGTCGCAATCAGCAGGCCCTCCACATCGCTACCGATAACTTCACCTCCGGTCCGTGTGCCTGCGTTCAGATCCGCCACCTCAGCAAGGCCAAATTTCACCGATTGGCCGTCAATTTCAACCGTGGACGCCGGCCAGGGAAACAGCCCGTTGATGCGGGCAGCGAGCGCACTCGCTGGGGCGGTGAAGTCGAGCGCTCCGTCCTCTTTCCCTAGCTTCCGACAGTGCGTCACCGCACCGTCGTCCTGGGTCGCAAACTCGAGTGTTCCTGCGGCCAGACGGGGCAGCGAGCGCGCCACCAGCGGTACGCACGCGAGGGCGAGTTTCGCTTCAACGTCCAGCGCCGTGTCCAGCGGTGCGATGCTCACCCGCTCGGCGTCGGCCACGGGCCCCGCGTCGAGTTTGCGCACGATCCGCATGAGGCTGACGCCCGTTTCACGTTCGCCGCTCGCGATCGCCGACTGAATGGGAGAGGCCCCGCGATATTTCGGCAGTAGCGAGGTATGCAAATTCAACGTACCCAGCCGCGGAGTGCTGATGAACTCATCGCGCAGGATGTGGCCATACGCCATCACGAGGGCGACATCGGCGCCCAGAGCGGCCAGTTGCGCGCTCACCTCGTCGGTGAGCTTCTCCGGCTGGAAAACCGGCAACCCGCGGGCCAGCGCCCACGTCTTGATTTCGTTCGAAGTGATTTTTTGCCCTCGCCCCACGGGACGGTCAGGCTGCGTGAAAACAGCGATGAGGGTGGCGACGCCACTCCCCTCGCCCGCCAGCCATTCGAGCAGGGGCCGCGCGATGGGATCAGACCCCAGAAACACCAGCTTCAACCGGCTCACGTGAGCGTTCCCAGCCACGCGTTCACGGCCGGCGCGAGGGACGACGCAAACGACGCGTCTGTATCCGGCTTCGGCAGACCGTCGAAGACTCCCCAGTGTTCAACGTGCGTCGTGCTTTGGCCGGGTGCGAGTTTCACCAGCGGACTCAGCGTCTCAAACTCGATCATCTCCCCGTTGGTAAAAGTCTCGAACGCGCACCCGAAATCAGGATACACGGCTCCCGCGATCACCGGCGCGGATTTGACGAACGTCGTTCCTTCCAACCAGTAGGCCGACCAGCCGGGATAGTTAGTGATGCCCAATTTCTGCGCGACTTTCGCCTTAGCCACATCGATGCCGACGAAGTCACGGTGTAAATCCCAGAGTGGCAGAGCGAGGTCCGTGTAACTCCACGGCACGAAGGAATACGTCGGCAGCAAATCTCCCGCGGCGTGATTCCCTTTCGGCAGCAAGGGCAACACCCCGTACCCACCGGCACGAAACATCGTGAGCGCCCACACCGCCGTCTCGACCGGCCACAATCCGTGATTGGTCAATGCATGCGTCACCTTCACGGTGCGCTCCCCCACGATCTCAATTTTCATCGCCTTCTGCATCCCGGTCTTCGGCTCGACGGGCTGCGCGAGCGCGACTCCATTGCGCAGCGGCTTTACCGCCAACGGCTCATCGTCCGGCTGGTAGGTGCGAACAATGTCCTCCGGCGAATGCCAGAGGCGATGGCCACCACGGACGGCGAATCCGTGGGCGCGCGGCGCATCCGCCAGGAACTGAATAAAGAGATTCCCTGCCTTACCCTGCTTCGAACGGAATTCGACGACGCGCGGGCCGACGGACGTCGTGACGACGAGTTCTAGGTTCTTCGTGGCGAGCGCGATGGCCTCGCCGCCTTGGTAATTAGTCTTCGAGTGTTTCATGCTTGGGTTCAGCTTCCGACCCTTCGCTGGCCTTCCATTTCGGAGTATGCGCGACATTTCTGGCGCGCTCCTGCGCTTCGCGGATAGCCGAGAACGACATCCCGGGGTCATGTTTTTCTTTGCCGACCAAATCGAAATAGATCGGGCAACCCGCGAGATCGAACTCCGCCACCAAACCGGCCTCGAGGTAACGACGATACTGCTCCGTCAGTTTCTCCTCCCGATTGCAAAATAACTTCATCCGAAACGGCCGCGTGCCGGTCTGCGTGACGTAGTAGACGCGGAAGCGCTTGCCGCCGACGGCCGGCGGCGGGGTGCGCTCAGAGAGGAAGCCGATCACCTTGTTCAACTTCGCCGTCGAGATTTTCGTATCGAGCATCCGGTTCAGTTTCACCGCCGCATTGAGCATGCGGTCCACTTCGTAACCGCTGACCGCCGAGACGTAAATCAAGGGCGAGCCTGGCGTAAAATAGAGTTTCTCGAACAGCGCCTTCTCATACTTCTCACGATAGTCGCGCTCGCTCTTGTAGGGGTGAAAGCCGCCCTGCTTCTTGAAGGCCTCCTTGACCAAATCCCATTTGTTCACGACCACGACGATCGGTTTTTTCTCCTTGATGGCCTCACCCGCGATCGCCTTGTCCTGCTGCGTAACCCCGTCCATCGCGTCCAATACGAGGAAAACCACATCGGTATTCTTGATCGCATCGAGAGAACGCAGGCGGGAAAAATATTCCACCGGCGACGCGAGCTTCGTGGCCGCCTTGATCCCAGCCGTATCGATCAGGCGAAACGGATATTTTTTTCCGTCGCGGCCAGTGAACTCAAATCCTAACTCAACCGAGTCGCGCGTCGTACCGGGCACCGGACTGACAATCAGCCGGTCGCTCTGGAGGAGATTATTGCTGAGCGAGGATTTACCGACATTAGGACGGCCGATAAAGCACACGGTCAGTGCCTTCGCCGGATCACGCACACCCTCACCTTCGGTTTCAATGGGCCCAAGACCATCGATGATTGCATCGCGCAATTCACCCTCGCCGCGCCCGTGCTCAGCGGAGACGCGGAGCGGTTCGCCCAGGCCCAGCCGGTAGGCTTCGGAGAGCTGAATCTTGTCGTCGTCGAAGTCGGCCTTGTTGATGACGAGTCGGACTTTTTTCTTACTCTTGCGCAGCATCGCGGCGATCTTCTCGTCGAGCGAAGAGAGGCCCGAGAGTCCATCGATCACGAAGAGGATGAGCGAAGCCGTCGCGATGGCGAAATCCACCTGGAGTTCCGAGGCGACGGTCAGCGCCGCCGGGGTGTCGATGCCCTTGTAGCCGATGCCCCCCGTGTCGAGCAGCGTGTAATCGCCATCACGAATTTCGGCCGAGATGACATCCCTCGTCACTCCCGGTTGGTCGTGAACAATGGAAATGCGTCGTTTGGCGAGCCGGTTAAAGAGTCGGCTCTTGCCGACATTGGGTCGGCCGACGATGGCGACAGTGCGTGACATAGTATTTGAGAGTAGTGGGTGGCGGGTAGCGGGTAGCGAGTAGTAAAACGGGCGAAGGAAGCGGTTGCACGTCGGCGTGCACCTTTTTGTACGCGACCCGCCGCCTCCAACGGTTGCCGCGCTACTTCTTGACCGACTGCACGAACCGCTCGGCGCGGTCGCAAGCTTCGATGATTTGGTCGTAGGCGGTAGCGAAACACGCACGGACATGGCCGATGCCGTTTTCGCCAAAAGCGCTACCGGGAACGACGGCGACCTTTTGCGTCGTGAGCAAGCCAGTCGCGAATTCCTTCTCCGTCAGGCCGGTCGACGTGACGCTCGGGAACGCATAGAACGAGCCACGCGGTAAATGACAGGTGAGGCCGATTTCATTGAAGCGCCGGACGATCAAGTCCCGGCGACGGTGATATTGTTCACGCATTTTGAGCACGCTATCCCAGCCGTGCTTGAGCGCCTCGAGCGCCGCTTCCTGCGCAATGATCGAGGCACAGAGCATCGTATATTGGTGCACCTTCATCATCGCATCGATCAGGGCCGATGGGCCGCACGCGTAACCAATCCGCCAGCCCGTCATCGCAAAGGCCTTCGAAAAACCGTGCAGAAAAATCGTGCGTTCAGCCATGCCGGGAAGGCTCGCGATACTCGTATGCGTTCCCTCAAACGTGAGCTCGGAGTAAATCTCATCACTCATCACCAATAAGTCCTTCTCGCGGCAAAACGCGGCGATTTGCTCGAGTTGGATGCGATCACAGGTGCCACCCGTGGGGTTGCACGGGAGGTTCAGCATGAGAATCTTCGCACCCGGCTGCCATGCCGCGCGCAGGGCCTCGGCAGTGAGCGCGAAATTATCCTTCGCGTAGGTAGGCACCGCGATCGCCTCCCCGTGCACCAGCGTGACGCTCGGCGAGTAGGACACGTAGCACGGCTGGTGAAACATCACTTTGTCGCCAGGGTTGCAAAACGCCCGCAGCGCCAAATCGAGTGCCTCGCTCACGCCCACCGTTACGATGATCTGATCATCGGGCCGATAACTGACTGAAAAGTGGTCCTCAACGTAGGTCGCAATCGCGCGACGCAGTTCGATCATGCCTAGATTCGACGTGTAGTAAGTCTTGCCGCGCTCGAGCGCAAAAATCGCGGATTCCCGGATGTGCCACGGCGTGACGAAGTCGGGCTCACCCACTCCGAGCGAGATGACGTCCTGGCCCTTCATCTTGGCGACAAGTTCGAAGAAATCGCGGATACCGCTCTTCGGCAGCGAGGCGACGTGGCCGGCCACCCAGCGTTTAGGGTCGTTGCAAGTGCTCATCGTGGTTGGGCGCGTTTAGGGCGCGACGTTGAGCCGTGAGCTTTGAGCTTCGCCACCATCGAGCAGGAAGCCCTGCTCTTTGTAGCAACGCAGCATAAAGTGGGTAGAAGTCGCCTGCACGCCCTCGATCGTTGAGAGTTTTTCGGACACGAACGAACCCACTTTCTGGAGCGACTGCCCTTTCACAAAAACGAGCAAATCGTAGCCGCCGGACATCAGATAGCACGACTCGACCTCGTCAAACCGCGCGATGCGCTCGGCAAATCGGTTGAAGCCCCCCCCACGCTCTGGCGTCACCTTGACCTCGATCACTGCGCGCACGGCGCTGGCAGCGGCGGCCTCATGGGAAAGATCGAGCACTGGACGCCAGCCGAGGAAGATTTTGTCCTTCTTCAACTGTTCCAGATGCTGATTAACCTCGGCTTCCGACAACCCCGCGACCTTCGCCATTTGGCTGGTCGTGAGGCTGGCGCCTTCGATCAAAAGCTTGAGAACAGGGTTCATAGAATTGGCGATTATCCCCGACGCAGGTCCGTTTGACGAGGACGAAAATAAACCAGCCCGTCACCGCGACGCCTTGGCGTGGCTTTATCCGACGATCCCGTGGCTGCTCCGTGCGCGCGAGATTGCTTCGCGCTGGGAATTCCTGCAAAGGTGGGGATCCATGTTTGAATCTCTCACGGAAAAACTCGGCACCGCCCTCCGCAATCTCCGCGGCGTCGGCAAACTCACGGAAGAAAATATGGCGGAGGCGCTCAAAGAAGTGCGTACCGCCCTCCTGTCCGCCGACGTGCATTTCAAAGTCGCGCGCGAGTTCGTCGAACGCGTCCAAACGCAGTGCGTCGGCCAAGAGGTCCTCAAGGGCGTCGCCCCGGGCCAACAAATCGTCAAAATCATCCACGACGAGTTGGTCAAACTCCTCGGCGAAGGCTCGACGTCACTCTCCGGCGCCCGCCCGCTCAAGATCCTCATGGTCGGCCTCCACGGCTCCGGTAAAACCACCTCGGCCGCCAAGCTCGGAAAACTCCTCAAAAAACGCGGCTACCGCCCTCTCGTCGTCGGCTGCGACATCTATCGGCCAGCCGCCATCGACCAGCTCGAAATCCTCGCCAAGCAGGAAGAGCTCGGCTTTTACTCCGACCGCACTTCGAAGGACGTCCCGGCCATCGGCGTGGCCGCGTTGGCTGCGGCGCAGACCACGACGGCTGACTGCATTATTTTCGACACCGCCGGTCGACTCCAGATCGATCTCGAACTGATCGAAGAAGTGAAGCGCCTCCACGCCCGCGTGCAGCCCGACGAGGTCCTCCTCGTCGTCGACGGCGCACTCGGCCAAGAAGCCGTCAATGTTGCCAAAGCGTTTCACGACGCCCTCTCCCTCACCGGCCTCATCCTCACCAAAATGGATGGCGACGCCCGCGGTGGCGCCGCGCTCTCGATCAAGTCGATCGCCAACGTCCCGATCAAATTTATCGGCACCGGCGAAAAAACCGCCGACTTCGATACGTTTTACCCCGATCGTCTCGCCTCCCGTATTTTGGGTATGGGCGACGTCGTGTCGCTGGTGGAAAAGGCGCAAGAGACCATTGATGTTAAAGAAGCCGAGAAAATGGCGGAGACGCTCCGCAAGGGCGATTTCAACCTCGAGGACTTCCTCGCCCAGATGCAGCAGGTGAAAAAAATGGGCTCGATGCAGAGCATCATGGGCATGATGCCAGGCATGAGCGGCATGCAGCTACCTGAGGGCGCCGATAAACAAATGGCCCGCACCGAGGCCATCATCAAATCGATGACGAAGCAGGAGCGGCGCAAGCCCGAGATCCTCAACGGCAACCGTCGCAAGCGCATCGCCGACGGCTCGGGAGTAAAGATCGTCGAGGTCAACCAGCTCTTGAAACAGTTTCAACAGATGCAGCAAATGATGAAAATGATGAAGGGCGGCGGCAGCGGAATGAAGAAAATGATGCGCCAGATGGAAGCGATGAAGGGCAAGGGCGGCTTCCCTGGGATGTAATCGCGCGTCCACGGTTCGATCTGATCAACGGCGATGCTTTCACCAGCTAACCACGCTCGCGATCCGCTCGCAACACGCCCTAAATTTGCTGCTGACGCCCCGCGTCAAACCTGAGCCTTTCTTCGACGTGTCGCCTCCCATTTACGCCACTCGGCGTTTTTCCCTCCTCACCGCATTCGCCGTCATGCTCGGCTTGGTCGCGGCGGAGGTGTGCGTGGCCGCACTGATCGACCAAGCCTATTCGCTCGGCACCCTCACCGGCTTCTATGAGTGGGCGGGCGACGATCCCATCATCGAGGCAGCCTTCGTCATCGCCGCCAAGCTCCTCGCCTTCGGCCTTGTCACCGCTTTGGCACTACGTCGCGCCCACGAATCCTGGCGCAGCTTGGGTCACGTCGGATTCTCTCCGCTCATCCTCGCCATCGCGTTTCTCCCCATCATTGCAGGCACGACAATTTTCCTATCAGAAATCGACAATCTCCTGCGCGCCTACCTGCCCGCCAACCTATTCAATAGCTGGGATTTTGCACCCGATTTGGAGCGTCTCATGTCCGCCCCGTGGGTCGGACCCACCCTCGCCGTCATCATCGCCCCGATTACCGAAGAGGTCATTTTCCGCGGTCTGATTCTCCGAGGTTTTCTTGGTCGCTGGAAACCACGCACCGCCATCATTGCCTCAGCCGCACTCTTTGCGCTGATGCACTTTAATCCCGCGCAGACGCCCGTCGCCCTCGGGCTCGGCCTCCTACTCGGCTGGATCTATGTCCGCACTCGGTCGCTCGGTCTCTGTATGCTCGGCCACGCGGTCAATAACTCGGCCAGTTACCCGCTGAGTGTCTTCCCTTTCCAGATCCAAGGCTTTAACGCCGAAGCCGACCTCGCTTCTCAAGCCGCCATTTTTCATCCGTGGTGGTTCGACGTCACCGGCGTCGGCCTCTTCCTCGGCGGCCTTTGGTTGATTCACCGCTTCGCCCCAGCCGCTGAAACATGGCACGTTTCACCGGTCCTCGTTCCACCGCTGCTGGGTCAAGCTCCGTCCGCACATCACAATTGTCTCCCGCCCCTCTTGGCCAACACTTCGTCCCCCATGTCCGCCGAACTCGTCGCCCTCGTTACCTCCCTCGCCCAACGCGCCCGCGCCGCGTCGCTCGTGTTGGCCAACGCCCCGACGCCCTCGAAAAACTCCGCCCTCGCGCAGCTCGCCGATCTTATCGACGCCTCGCACGATTCCCTCCTCGTCGCCAACGCCCTCGATCTCGCCTCGCCCGAAGCCGCCACACTCACGCCTGCCTCGCGCGACCGCCTCACACTCAACGCCGCCCGCCTCGCCCACCTCGCGCAATCCGTCCGCGAAGTCATCGCGCTTCCCGATCCCGTCGGTGCCGTCCTCGACGATACCACGCGTCCCAACGGTCTCCGTATCCGCAAGGTCCGCGTCCCCATCGGCGTTATCGGCATCATCTACGAATCGCGCCCCAACGTCACCGTCGACTGCGCTATCCTCTGCCTAAAAAGCGGTAACGCTGCGATCCTCCGCGGCGGGAAAGAGTGTTTTCACACCAATACCGCCCTCGCCACACTCATCCAGCAAGCGCTCGCCACCGCGGGCCTCCCCGCCGACGCGGTGCAACTCGTCCCCACCACCGAACGCGCCGCGCTCACCGCGCTCCTAAAACTGGATACGCTCATCCATTGTATCATCCCGCGCGGGGGCGAGGGCCTCATCCGCTTCGTCGCGCAAAACTCCACCATCCCCGTCATCAAGCACTACAAGGGCGTGTGTTTTGTCTACGCCGATGCCGCCGCCGACCTCACGATGGCCGAGACGATTACGCTCAACGCGAAAGTCACGCGGCCCAGCGCCTGCAATTCGGCCGAACAACTCCTCGTCCATCGCAGCATCGCCGAAAAATTCCTCCCGTCCGTCGCCCGCGCCCTCCGCGCCAAAAACGTCGAACTCCGTTGCGACCCCGCGAGCGCCGCCATTCTCGCCGCCGCGCCCCTGAACCCAATCTCCGAGACGCCATTTCCCAGCCCCGAGACCCGCCACCCTTCGCCCTCCGTCATCCCCTTCGTCCCGGCAACAGAAGCGGACTACTCCACCGAGTTTCTCGACTACGTCATCGCCATCCGCGTTGTCGATTCCCTCGAGCAGGCCATCGCCATCATCAACCGCGATAGCTCCAGCCACAGCGACGCGATCGTGTCCGCCGACGAACCCATCGCCCGCCGCTTCCTCGCGGAAGTCGACAGCGCCACCGTCTTCTGGAACGCGTCCACCCGCTTCAATGATGGCTTCGAATTCGGTTTCGGCGCCGAGATCGGCATCAGCACCGACCGTCTCCACGCTCGCGGCCCCATGGGTCTTCCCGAGCTCTGCTCTTATAAATACCTGATCGAGGGCTCCGGCCAAGTCCGCAGCTAACCCTAGATTGCGGGCGTCTCGCCCACCTTTCGCAACCCTTGACGCTCCGTAATTTCCTCCCGAATTACCACTCATGGTTGTCAAAACCGCGAAGCTTCCAACCGCGCTCGACGCCCGTATCCGTCACGCCGCCCCCGCCGCGAAACGCCGCTATTCCTCGCTCGTGCGCGACGCCATCGTACACGGACTAGAAAAACCCGAAGCCATCGATGTGCACCGTGTGCTCGCCGGATTCCTCGGTGCCCACGACGGTCCGGTGGACCTTTCGACGACTAAAAAACTATGTTGTGCCATCGTCCCCAAACGTGCTCGTTGAAACGAGTATTCGCGGCGCTCTCTGCGCGCGCCGCGCTGCCCGCATCGGGATCGCCCCTGCAAAATTCTCGCACCCACCCTTCGCTGTCTTCGAGAAACCTGCCTGGGCCTAATCGTTCTGGTTCCTCGTAAACGTTCCCGCTTTCTTCTTCCGATGACATCTCTCCTTCTCCCCCTCGTCCGCCGTCTGCCCCGCTTCGCCTTCCTCGCTCTCCTCAGCTCAGCCGGGTTCCTCCGCGCCGCCGAGCCCGCGCCTGCCACTAAACTCCGCCCCATCACCCCCGAAGACTTGTGGTCCGTCCGCCGCGCCGGCGCCCTTGAACTCTCCCCCGACAGCTCGCGCCTCGTCTTCACTGTCCAGGACTACGACCTTGCGAAGAATTCCTCTGCCACCCACCTCTGGCTCCTCGATACCTCGCCTGGCGCCGTCGCCCGTCAGCTCACCACCGCCGACAGCACCGACTCTTCGCCCAAATGGTCCCCCGACGGCACCCGCCTCGCCTTCACCGCCAAACGCGGCTCAGACGAATCCCCCTCCCTCTACGTTCTCCGCACCGACGGCGGCGAACCTGAAAAAATCCTCGAGCTCCCACTCCCGATTTCCTCTCCTCGTTGGCTCCCTGACGGGAAACGAATTCTCTTCGCTACGCGCACACTCCCGCAATGTGGCACCGACTTCGAGGCCCTGCGCAAAGAGCTGAAGAAACAAAAAGATTCCAAAGTTTCAGCCAAGGTCACCGAAAACCGCGTCTACCGCTACTTCGACTCGTGGCAGACTGACGGCCAAGCCTCGCGCCTTATGGTCGTCGATCTCGCCACCAAAAAAATCACCGACCTCACCCCGCGCCAAAATCGCCGGTTCCTCTTCAACAACGAAGCCCAGTTCGACCTCTCACCCGACGGCAAACGCCTCGTCCTCTCCGCCGGCACCACCCCCGCTCCCTTCACCGAAAACGAAAATCCCGACATTTATCTTCTCAACGTCGATGACCCGACTGCACCGTGGAAAAATCTCACCGCTGATAACCCCGAAGGACCGGACACCAGCCCAATCTTCGCCCCCGACGGCCAGTCCGTCCTCTTCGGTCGCCGCGCCGGCACGAATACGTTCTCGGTCTTCACCCGCCTGACGCGCCATCACTTCGCCGCCGCCCGCACAGAAACCCTCTCCCTCGGGGGCGCCGATCTCTCGCCGCAGGACTGGAAATTTTCCGCCGACGGAAAAATCATTTTCTTCCTCGCTGAAGACCGTGGTTTCACGCGCGCCTACCGCCTCGCCAGCGAAAGCATCGCCGCCAAGCCCGTCCAAGTGTTTGGACTCGGCACGAGTGGATCCCTCACCGTCGGTGAAAAGGCTCTCTACGTTCTCAATCAAACCTTCTCCCGCCCCGACGAAGTCTTCGCCATCGACCTTGCCACCGGTAATTCCGCCCAGCGCACCCACCTCAACACAGCCCTCCTCACCGGGCTCGAACTCGGTCGTATTGAGCCCTACGCGTTCCCCGGCGCCGGCGGCGACGTGGTATCCGGTTGGCTCATCTATCCGCCGGCCTTCGACGCCAAGAAAAAATATCCTCTCCTCCAACTCATGCACGGCGGCCCCCACACGATGATTGGCGACGCGTGGTCTGCCCGCTGGAACGCCCACGTCTTCACCGCCCCCGGCTACATAGCCACGTGGGTCAACCGTCACGGCTCGACTGGTTACGGCGAAAAATTTGTCGGCTCCATCGATGCTGCGTGGGGCGACAAACCCTTCACCGATGTGATGCTCGCCACGGATCACCTCCTCAAGAAACACCCCTTCCTCGACGCCACGCGCACCGCTGCGCTGGGCGCCAGTTACGGCGGCTACCTCGCCTCCTGGGTCGCCGGCCACACCGACCGCTTCAAGGCTATCGTCTGCCACGCCGGGGTCACCGACTTCGACACCCAATACGCCGCTGACTCGGCCGTTTACTGGCTCGACCACTCCGCCGGCGGCACGCCGTGGAAAAAAACTCCGGCCTACGACGCGCAGAACCCCATGACCCACGCTGCGAACTTCAAGACCCCGACGCTCGTGATCCACGGCGAACTCGACTACCGCGTCCCCGTAGCGCAAGGCCTTCAATTTTACGCCGCGCTTCAAGGTCAGGGCGTCCCCAGTCGCCTCGTATATTTCCCCGACGAAAACCACTGGATTCTTAAACCCCAAAATTCCGTCTTCTGGTATGCGGAAGTCCACGGCTGGCTGAAGCGGTGGGTACAGTAAAAAGATGATCAGAACAGGCACTTGGCCTTAGCCGTGGTCTTGGCGAGACCGGAGGATCACGAAATCCTACCAACAAAAAACCCCTTTCTCGCTGTGAGATAAGGGGTTTTAGCTGGTGCGGCCATAGGGAGTCGAACCCCAAACCTCCAGATTCGTAGTCTGGCGCTCTATCCAGTTGAGCTATGGCCGCGTAGCAGAGCGCGGAAAGAAGCAAACTTTCGTCTCCTAGTGCAAGCGATAATTTCACTGCGCTACTCGGGAGTTCTTGACGGCGGCGCACCTGACCGAAAACCAGCCACCGCATTCACCGTCTTCAACTCACTTGCCGATACCGTGGACCCGAAATCCCAGTTCACGCAATTTCTCCAAATCGAGAATATTACGCCCATCGAAAATAAAGGCCGGCTTGTTCATCGCCGCGAAGATCTTCGCGTAATCGAGGCACTTGAATTCATCCCATTCGGTGAGCACCGCGACTGCATGAGCACCCTCGGCGGCCGCGTAAGCGCTGGACGCCACGGTCAACCGGGAATCGGCACCAGCCATTGCCTCGCCCGCCCCGACGATCACGTCCCGCTTGATTTCATCCGCCGGCACTTTCGGGTCAAAAACCACGACCCGCGCCTGCTCCGCAAGCAAGTCGCGGCACACGGCGATTGCCGCCGATTCGCGAGTGTCATTCGTGTCTTTTTTGAAAGCGAAACCTAGCACGGCAATTTTCTTATCGGCGACCGAATTGAAGAGCGACCGCACGATCTTCCCTCCGAAGCGATGCTTCTGCCAATCGTTTATCTTCACGACACTCTCCCAATAAGACGCCACTTCGGGTAGAGCGAAACTTTCGCACAAGTAGACCAGATTCAAAATGTCCTTCTGAAAGCACGAGCCGCCGAAGCCCACCGATGCCTTGAGAAACTTCGGCCCGATGCGCGAGTCCTTGCCAATGGCATTCGCGACCTCGTCCACGTCTGCCCCTGTAGCCTCACATAATGCCGAGATCGAATTGATCGACGAGATGCGCTGGGCGAGGAACGCATTTGCAACGAGCTTGGAGAGTTCACTCGACCACAGGTTGGTCGTGATGATCCGGTCCCGCGGAACCCAGTGGGCGTAGACATCCACCAGCGTTTTCACCGCCGCCTCGCCGCCGGGTGTTCGCTCGCCACCGATCAGCACACGGTCCGGCATCTGCAAATCCGCGATCGCCGTGCCTTCGGCGAGAAACTCCGGGTTCGACAAGACCTCAAACGTGAAGCCACGGGAATTCGCCGCCAGAATGTCTTTAATCGTTTCGGCGGTCTTCACTGGAATCGTGGATTTCTCGACGATGATCTTGGGTCCGTTGGCCTGTTCGGCGATCGTCCGCGCGACCGACTCGATAAACCGAAGGTCCGCCGCGCGACCCGCCCCGACGCCGTAGGTCTTCGTCGGCGTGTTCACAGCCACAAAAATAATATCCGCAGCCCGAATAGCCTCGTGGACCTCGGTCGTAAAATGAAGGTTCCTGCCGCGTGTCTTCCGGACGACCTCATCGAGGCCGGGCTCGTAAATAGGCAGCGTGTCCGAATTCCACGCGGCGATACGGGCGGGATTCATATCGACCACCCGCACTTCAATTTCCGGTGCCTTGAGGGCGATCATCGCCATCGTCGGACCGCCCACGTAACCAGCGCCAATACAACAAATTTTCATACGAATAAATAAGACACCTTTGGGCACGCCCACCGTGAAACCAAGGCAGAAAAAAGGGCCGGCCCTCGCCGGCCCAAAAAAACCAAACTCTTTGAATCGATTCACTCCCCCCTAAATATCAGGCAGGATGTGGCGTCGGTGTTGGATGACCGCCGATATCTCCGGAACTGGCCGCCTTATCCACGACCTTTTTTTCCGTCGTCGTTTCCTGCAGTTTTGGCGGCAACGGCATGGAGATGGGCGAACGAATCTCGCCGTGCTCAAGGATTTCCAGCACATGGCGTCCCTCGATCGTTTCGTGCTCGAGGAGAGCCTCTGCGATCTTGTCGAGCGCCGGACGATGCGAAAGGATAATTTCCTTCGAGCGCCGATACTGCTCGTCCACGATCCGCGACACTTCTGCGTCGATTTTCCGTGCCGTTTCTTCTGAGTAGGGTTGGCTGCGCGTAATTTCACGGCCGAGGAAAACGGTATCATTACTCTCGCCAAATGCGATCATGCCCAAGGGGCTCATGCCCCAGTCACACACCATGTGGCGGGCAATCTTGGTCACCATCAAGATGTCACCCGAGGCACCATTGGAAATGTCATTCAAGACGACTTCCTCGGCGATGCGGCCGCCACAGCCCGTCGCTATGCGGATTTCGAGTTTTTTCTTCTCTTGGGTCAGCACATCTTTTTTGGGAATAAACATGGTGCTCCCGAGACTGCGCCCCCGCGGGATAATCGTGACCTTGTGAACCGGCATATGGCCGTCGTCCAACACCGCTTGCACCAACGCGTGCCCAGCTTCGTGGTAAGCCGTGAGCTTCTTTTCGTCATCATCCATCAACCGGCGCCGCTCCCGTCCGAATTGTACTTTTTCACGGGCGTCCTCGACGTCGATCATCTCAACCTTTTTCTTACCACGACGCGCGGCCAGCAGGGCCGATTCGTTCAGGAGGTTGGCCAATTCCGCACCCGAAAGTCCCGGCGTACCCCGAGCGATCACGGCCAACTCCACTGTGTCTGCAAGACTGATACGCTTCGCATGCACTCGCAGGATCTGCTCGCGACCATTAAGATCAGGCAGGTCGACGTAGATCTGACGATCAAAGCGTCCCGGCCGCAGCAGAGCACTGTCGAGCACGTCAGGCCGGTTGGTCGCGGCAATAATAATCACGCCTTCATTGGTGTCGAATCCGTCCATCTCGACGAGGAGTGAGTTCAACGTCTGCTCACGTTCGTCATTGCCTCCCCCGACCCCGGCTCCGCGTTGACGCCCCACGGCATCAATTTCGTCGATGAAAATCAGGCATGGCGCACTCTTACGGCCCTGTTCGAACATGTCGCGAACCCGGCTCGCGCCCACACCTACAAACATCTCCACAAAATCCGATCCGGAGATACTGAAAAATGGCACGTCGGCCTCACCGGCGACAGCCTTGGCCAACAGGGTCTTACCCGTGCCGGGTGGGCCGACCATCAGAATTCCCTTGGGAATCTTCCCACCCATTTTGGTAAACTTCTTGGGATCTTTTAGAAACTCCACGACCTCGGAGACCTCTTCCTTGGCCTCATCGCAACCGGCGACCTCGGCAAACGTGATCTTGTCACGGTCCCGCGTAAGCAATTTGGCGCGACTCTTGCCAAAACTCATGGCACCGCGACCCGCCTGCTTGAGCTGCCTCACAAATAGAAAGTACAGCAGTCCGATGATGATCAAAAACGGGATCACTTGAGCGACGATCGAGGCCAGGACCGTCGTGGTGGGCTGCTCACTGAACAGCTTCGATTTTTGCAACCGCTCCATGCTCGAGTCGGTTACCCGTCCCGCCGCGCGAAACGGCTTGAATGCGCTGTTCACATCTTTGCGGCTCTCGCCCGTGATCATGTGCCAATCACGTCCACCGCTCGGGTCGGGACGGATCACGGCTGCCTTTCGAGGATCCTCGTTGTAGATGTTTTTCTCCTCTGCCCGCTCGACCACGTCTTGAATGGTCAACGTTTCCGGGGCGGTATTGAGGTTCGGTGACCACATCAACAACCCCACCACGGCACCGACCAACACCAGCCAGAAGATGAGCATCTTCGGCTGAAAGCGATCCGGTGGGACATTTTTGAGGGCGCGACGGGACTTTTTATTTTCAGGTTCGGACATTTCCTTGAGTGGAGTGAGGTCGGAACGTGGATGTTCCCTGTTGAGAAGTCAATTGGCACGCCGTCGGAAACTACGGGGCTTTGTGCCGATGGATTCGAATCTAAGAATCTTTCCGCGAATCACCGCGAAACCCTCGCGGCCGAGACTGTGACGCGTGTCATTGCCCCGCTCCACCGCCGCCAACAACGACTCGAATCCTTGGCGGGAAAGGGCCCCTGCTTTAGGCTGGATGAGCAGCCAACGATGGAGAGCACGCCGCACCAGTGCCCGTGGCTTACCGACGAGCTTGCTCAATCCGAGAGCCCTGTCCGCCCGCAAGATCCGCAATCCCGTGAGCCAGCTCTCCAAGGCCACATCGTCCTCCTCCAAGAGCTCCCTGGCATGCGCCGCCCCGCCCAGGGCGTCCCGGTTGGCCGCGGCGGCCCATGCCGGCAGCACATCCCGGCGTACTCGGTTACGAAAAAAATTTGCTCGCGCGTTGCTCGCATCCTCTCGCCACGGAGTCTTCCCTGCCTGCAACGCCGCCACGATTTCGGACTTCTTCAGCGTGAGTAACGGACGCAGATGCACGCGACCGCGCGTCATTGCATGCACCGGCCGAGGCGCGGCCAGCCCCGCCGTACCGCTCCCGCGCGCCAGTCTCATCAGCATCGTCTCTGCGATATCGTCCTGCTGGTGGCCCAACCAAAGCGCCCGGCCCGCACCATCCAAAAACGCCATCCGGGCGGCCCGCGCCTCCGCTTCACTCGCATCCGGCTGCGCCTCCGTCCACGCTCCGACTACACACTCCACTCCCAGCGCCGCGCAAACGTCTCGGCAAAAACCCTCATCCGCCCGGGAATACCGCCCGCGCAGCCGGTGGTTGAAGTGCAGCGCGCGCAAACGCGCCCGACGCTCGGGCCAATGGGCCCACAGCAATAACAACAATGCCAGCGAGTCCGCCCCACCGGAAAAGGCCACCGCCCATACCGCCCGGAGAGACGACTGCTCGGCCCATACCAAAACGCCGGGGTGCAGCCGCGCCCGCGGAAAAACCACCGCCAGCTCCGCCGCGCGTTCCCGCCAATAGCTCGCGCGACGTTTCATCGTTCTCTCGGTCCGGAGCGGCTAGGGCTTAGCCAAGCCAACGCTACCTCAGGTAAAGCTCAAATACTCCTTGCCGAAATACGGCACCAAGGGAGCGGGGACTTTCACGCGACCGTCAGCTTGAAGATTATTTTCCAAAAGTGCCGCGAGCACGCGGGGCACCGCGAGGCCCGAACCGTTGATCGTGTGCACCAGTTCTGGTTTCCCACTTTCTTTCGAACGAAAACGAATCTGCGCTCGGCGCGCTTGAAACGCCTCAAAGTTTGAGCAACTCGACACTTCCAGCCAACGCTTCTGCCCGGCCGACCAGACTTCGAGATCGTATTTTTTCGACTGAGAAAAGCCCAGATCCCCGCCGCACATCAGCAAGACCCGATACGGGAGGCCGAGTTTTTGCAGCAACCGCTCCGCGTCCAAGCGGAGTTTATCGAGTTCGTCGTAGCTCGTGCTCGGATGCACCCATTTCAGAAGCTCCACTTTGTCGAACTGATGCAGTCGGTTGAGCCCGCGAACATCCTTGCCGTAGCTCCCCGCCTCGCGGCGAAAGCAGGGCGTGTAGGCGCAGCGATAGATCGGTAGCGCGCTCTCTTCGACGATTTCATCGCGAAAGAAATTCGTCAACGGCACCTCCGCGGTCGGCACCGCATAAAGATGATCCGGCGTGGTCTCATACATCTGCCCTTCTTTGTCCGGCAGTTGTCCCGTCGCCGTCGCACTCGCCGCATTCACAAAAATCGGCGGATTCACCTCGGTGTAACCGGCCTTCACATCTTCATCCAAAAAGAAGTGCAGCAGCGCGCGCACGATACGCGCACCGTCGCCGATATAAAACGGAAAGCCTGCCCCCGTCACCTTCGCCCCTCGCGCAAAATCGAAGAGCTTTTCGAAGCCCGGGATCTCCCAGTGCGGCAACGCACTCGCCGACACCGCGGTCACGTCGCCATTCGTCGCGTAAACCACATTCTCCTCCGGCGTGCGCCCCGCCGGCACGCTAGCGTGGGGAAGATTAGGGATCGAGAGCATCGCCTGTTTGAATTTCTCCTCGGTCTCCTTGAGCACCGCCTCGCGATCTTTCACCTCCGCCGACACCGCCTTCATCTCGGTGACTTTACCGATAAACTCCGGCGACCCCTTCGGCAGCGCCGCCATCGCCGTATTGGCGCTCTTTTGCTTCGCCCGCAACGCCTCCACATCGTGCAACTGCGCACGCCACGCCGCATCGATCACGAGCACGGCATCGAGGTCGACCTCGAGGTGTTTCTTAGCAATTGCCGCGCGCACTACGTCGGGCGTTTCACGAATCAGTTTGGGATCAAGCATGGAAAAAATTAAATGAATTAACCGCCAATGGACCAGTCCGCTTATTTGAATCGGGCCCGGGCTTTGACGAATCGCGCGTAAACATCCTTCGCCGTCAAAAGCTTCAAATCCCCGACGGGAGCCTGCACCACCACATGCGTGGGCGCAGTCAGCGGATACGGTCCAAACAACCGCGGATCCGTCGGCCCGAAAACTCCCACCACGCGCACACCTAACGCCGCCGCCAAGTGCATCGGTCCGCTGTCGTTGGAAATCACCCAGTCCGCCCGCTTAATCAACGCCGGCAGTGACACGAGACTGGTGTTGCCCGTCAGGTTAACGAATTGCTCCGCCGTATACGCTCCGCGGTCATGCACGTAATTGCTCCCGGCCCAGACGACCTTTCGGGTCTTGTCTTCGCGGAGAATCATTTCGGTGAGCTGTTTGAACCCACTCCAACATTTTTCAGCCCGCCGACTGTCGGGAAACATCACGATGGGCTTGGACCCGCCGCGCCCAGCCGCGAAACGTAAATTCAGGCTGTCCACTTCGCGGAACTTTAACGTTCCCCTCAGCTCCGGTTTCGCTCCCAGCACGGGACAAAATTGCAGGAGAATATCGATGGCGTGGCTCCGTTTTCCGTCTGGAGGCAACGCGACTTGCTCATCGTAAAACATCCCCGAGCACTCGCGAGCATCGCCGCGGCCCACTTTTTTCGTGGCGAAGGCGCGCGACGTCATCAGCCCCGTGCGTAGTAGACCCTGCATATCAAACACGAAATCGAATTTAGTTTTCCGAATCTCCTTCGTCAGCTTCAGAAAACCCTTCGCCCCACCCGCACGCTCAAAAACATAAACCTGATCAACCGCCTCACAGGCGCGCACGATCGGGGCGAACATCTCTCGCACCACCCACGAAATACGCAGACCCGCACATTGCGCCTTGAGCGAGGTCGCTACCTGCAAAGCATGCACGATGTCGCCGAGCGACGAGGGCTTGATGATGAGAATTTCGGTCATGGATACTTCGGAGGCTAGGGCAGAATCTGCATTTAACCGCGCGAACATTACGTTTCATGGTTTTTCCCGGCGGAAATCAAACGCCAAATCCCGGTCGATCGTTCGCGTGCTGCTTTTTTCACTGAAACTCCTCGGCTGGCTCCTCGCCCACACGCCCGAACCGCGCTCGCTCGTCACCCCCTCACCTCGGCCTCAGCCGCTGGCGCGAACAGCTCCTCTCCGCCCACGACAAGCTCTGCTCTTTCTGGCTTTGGCCCACGACCGCTCGGCCTACTCCGCAGAGTGCAAAAACTACACCGAACCCTACGACGGCTCCCGTCGATCCCGACGCTCGCGTCCAACACCCGCAGTCACCGCCTACAGATTCTTCACCTTAAAACTGCGGAACTCCACGGGATCGCTGTGCCCCGCGAAGCCGATGTGGCCTTTCGTGTGGTCCAGCCCTTTCGGCGGGGTCTTGATCTGACTGCGGTCAAAGGTCGAAATATCCACGTCGAGAATCTTGGTGCCATTGAGTGTGACCTTAATCTTCTGCCCCTGCACTTCGATCTCCTCGAAATTCCATTCGCCCACCGGGCGGAGATATCCGTGCTTCGCCCCAACACAGTGGTACAGGGAACCGTGATACTGCGTGGGCTCGAGGCCTTTCTTTCCGGCGGCGGCTTGCTTCGCGTTGTAGCCGTCGCTGTCGATCACTTGGATTTCCAGACCATCTTTCGAGGAATGTCCGCCGAGCGGCGTGCGGAGCGCGATGCCGTTGTTGCCGGCCGCGGGCAACCGGAACTCGACGCGGATAATGCCGTTTTCAAATTCATCCTTGGTCAAGAGGTCCCCGCCCTTGCCGGGCTTGCAGACGATCGCGCCGTTTTTTACTTCGTAGCTATCGACGGAACCCATCCACCCGCTCAAATCTTTGCCGTTCACCTTCTCCACAAATCCCGCGTCCGCTCCGCGGCTGGCGAGGTCTCGGTTGGCCTCGTCGGCACCAATTTCGCGAATGAAGACATTGCGCCAACGGATTTCGCTGCCGTGGGTCTGGAGCTGAATTGGGCCCTTCGGAAACGCCGGATCGCGCATGAAACCGTTCGCCAGTTTTTGCGCTGGCTTGGCATCTTTGGCCGCGCCCGGCGCCGCGTAGGCGAGATAGCCAGCCTTTTGGTTCGCAAAGAAATTCTCCAACACCGCGTTATCCACGACCTTCTCCCCGTTGAAGATGACGGTGACGCGTTCGCCAATCATCCGGATGTGAAACCGATTCCACTCGCCAAACGGCCGGTCCATTTTTTTCGAAGGGTCTTTGCCGGCGCTACCTTTGCTGTTGTTCCACAGTCCTCCGGAGCCCTTGTCCTGACCAAGCCCGCGCGCATCGCCCTTCGTCGTGTCCCAAATCTGCACCTGCGGGATCCCACGCAAATAGATACCGCTGTCACCGTCGGGCAGCGCTTTGTAATCCACCATCAACTCAAAGTCGCCGTAGTCTTTATCGCTAGTGAGATACAGGCCCTTGCCGTCGTTGATCAGTTCACCTTTGGCCACGCTCCAGTGGGCGTTAACATGTTCCGGTCCCGCCTTCCCCACCGGGAGGCCACCCTCGATGGACTTGCGTTTGTAGTCGGCGAGTTGCGCCGGCGTCATCGCCCAAAGCTCCGTGGGATTCTTGGTGCCCCAGCCATACCAGCCAGCTAGGTCCTTGCCGTTGAAGAGTGCGGAGAAACCTTTTGGCGGCGTATTCTCCGCTGCAGGAGCGACCGTTGCGAGGGCGAACAGAAATAGCAGAGTGCGAACGAGGGGGTGTTTCATGGATAGGGAAGATAACCGGTTATTTTTTCTCGGAGCGGAAAGAGGGCGAAATGATTTTGGCTCTGGCAATCAGAGACCGCGGGCTCAGTGCATTTCCACCTGACAGGAGCCGAGGCCGCCGCGGAAGAAATTGAACTGCACGTTGGGGTGATCGGCGAGTAGCGACATCGGCACGGCGCTGTCGGTGTAACGTTTTGAAATCATCAGGGTGGTGAGGCGTTGCCCAAATGGACTGTCATGGGCACCCGCCTGCCAGATCGAAACTTTTTCCGCCTGCCAGGTCTCGGCCGGACCGACCGTGAGTGCGCGGGTGGGCACCAGCGCAATGTTACCGCCGCCGGAGGTGCGGGCGTTTTGCGCGAGCGTGACGGGGTGGAGATCGACGACCCGCGTGCCGAGCTGGCGATACTCCGCAGGCGACGGTGGCGCATCGCGATAGGCACCGGTGCGCCGGACGGGGTCGTTGAAGGCCCAGTGCTTGGTGTCCCCCTGCCCGCCTTGCATCACCGCACACCGCACGCCCCGCCAGCTCTCGATATAACGCACGAGGTCGGCCTTCGGGAAATGCAGCTGGTCGTCAGGCATCGCGAGCTCCGGGCGGATGCGATTGAAACACAATTTTCGGTCCGCACGCTCGAAAGACAACGGATGCGTGATCGGCGCTTCTTTGCCGTCGAGAAACCATTCGTCCATGCCCCAGAAATGGGCGGATTTCAGCGAGAGCCCGAGTTCGTTCACGATCCGCGCAACGAGCGGGAGCTGTTCCGTGGGTCCGATCGGGCCGCAAATGCCGACTGGATTATCGGCCGTCGATTGCCGCCAGGCCGTGATGTATTCGAGCGCTTCGGCGAGATAGAAATCTTCCAGCGTATCATAGAAAACGATCTTGAATCCGTCCCGGGAAAGTCCCGCCATCGCCGCCGGTGTAAGGCGGGCAGCTTCTTCGATCAGCGCGTCGTCGAGCGTGGTGTAGTCCCACCAATCAGGGGCAATAGTACTGAGTTTTCGGGGCATGGGTGTGAGGGTGTTCTGTGAAAAAATGGGAGGTATGAACTATTCTTGAAACTTGATTTCACGCGTGGAGCGCTCCTGTCCGGTGCGCTGCGTGAGCGGACCGTAAAGTTCCGGCCGGCGGGCGCGAATCCAAAGACGGCCGGTCGCGTGCTCCAGCAGGCTCGCGTCCAAGTCTGCCACCACCATCGCATCGGCGGCGGCGGACGTCTCCGCGAGGATCCGACCATACGGGTCGAGAATCATCGCATTGCCGGTGCGGACTTCATCGTCGTCGATCCCGACGCCGTTGCTGAAAATGAGAAACAGGCCGTTGTCGTGCGCGCGGCTCGGCAACCAACGCAGGAGCCAACCCCGCCCCTTGTCGCCCAGAAACTCTCGTTGAATCGCCGCCGGATCGCGGTGGCGATCAACCCACACGTGGCGCTCGATCAAACCCATCAGATGGGGATTTCGGCTGCGCACGGCACCGGTTTGGTGGGGCGCAATGAGGATCTCCGCACCCCGCAAGGCGGTCAGGCGGACATTTTCACCGATGTTGCAGTCGTAACAAATCAGCACGCCCACGCGGAACCCGTCCGGCAAATCGAACACCGTGAACTCGCTACCACTGCCCATCGCGGCGTGCTCGAAGGCGTGCAGCTTGCGATGCCGATGCACCGTGCCGTCGGGCAGCGCCACGACGTAGCTGTTGTAAAACGTTCCGTCTGCGTCCGCTTCAAACCACCCCGCTCCAACAGAGAGTCCGTGCCGCCGGGCCAGCGCGATCAAACGTTGCGTGCTCGGCCCGGAGGGAATCGGTTCCGCCAGCGCAGCGAGTTGCTCCACGGTGAGATTGCGCACGAACCAATAACCGCTGACGCAACCCTCGGGGAAAATCACGAGTCGCACCCCTTGAGCCGCCGCCTCCGCCGTGAACGCCTCAATCTTCAGGAAATTCGCCGCTGGGTCGCCCGGCGCACTTTCAAACTGCACGGAGGCGACTCGGAGTTGACGGGGTGAGGATGACATGGCGGCAGATAACAACGAGCGTTGAAAAACTACCCTCGAGCAAGACTGCGCTCGTAGGCGACATTGATCAGATATTTTTTTCCGAGCGCGTCACCCAGCGGATCCGCGCCTTCCGCGCAAAATCCCAGGTGCGAGTGCCGGCGCCAACCCTCGGCGTGTGCAAAGCGGCGCGATAAGCGGCCGACTTTTCGCGAGGTCGCCTCCATCTCACGCAGATAAGAGTTCATGCCCTGCGTGGATTGCAGCCAACGATGCTGGCTTTCATGGCAGGCGAGCGCGGCGAGTTTCGTCGGCTGCACCGAAGTTGTATCCACATACGCACCGGCCGTGACGCGCCGCCTCAGGGGGTCGATGAGACCATGCGGCATAGCGTGGTAGACCGTGCAGGCACCGCCCCACGCAGCGCGCCGCGGGCGGGAAACGAAATTCGGAATGCCCCGCGCGAAAGCTGCCGTCACCGCGAGCCGCGACACATTCGTGTGATCCTCCATGTAATCCTGCGGCGAGTGGGTCAGAACAATCGTCGGCTGCACCGCGCGCATCACCGCCGTCAGCGCTCGCAATAACGGCACGGAATAAACCACCTCCAGATCGTCCGCGTGGCTCTCGTGATACTGCGCCCCGAGCAGCGCCGCTGCCCGCCGTGCCTCGTTGCGTCGTATCCGGCGCAGCGCTGCCGCGCCGTGCACGAGACTCCCGCCGGAGCCGCTCGACACGTTGAGATAATGCGTCGCGTAGCCGGCCTCGCGCAGCAAGCAGAGCGTCCCGGCCATCACAAATTCGATGTCGTCCGGATGGGCCGCGATCGCGATAGCGACGGGCTTCGTCATTGCAGCTCGGAGAGTTTGACCGTGCGGTTTTCCCGCGCGGAGAGATCGGCGGCGAGGACGGCGAAATGCGACTTCATCGCTTCAGTGAGCGACGTCAGCGCCATCTCTTCACTGCGGTCCATGGCGTCGAAAAACGTCTGGAATTGCGCCTGATAGGGGTGATCCGACACGTCGCCGGAATCCAACATCTTCATCGAAAGTTCGCTCCACTTGCTCTTGTCCACGGCGAGGCGCGTCGAGTGAAATTTATTGTCGAGCAGGCTGCCCTCGCTGCCGACGAGGTGCGTGTGTAGATAGTAGGGCTGGAGGCAGTCGATCACCGACGCGACTTTTCCCAGCGAGCCGTTGGCAAAGCGCAACACGCTCACACTCGTCGTCGGATACTGGTATTGCGCGAACACCGCATTCGCCGAACCCGTCGTGTGGCTCGTGACGCTCTCTACGTCGGCACCCATGCATAACAGCAGCGCGTCGAGCGCGTGGCAGCCCGCGGAGAGCAGACTGCTGCCCCCCAGCTCTTTTGAAGTATTCCAGCGAAACTGCCCATACCACGGACCGATGCCGTGGTAATAATCGACTTCGCCGTAATGCAATTTACCCAACAGCCCGCTATCGATGACCGCCTTCGTCGCGACCAGTTGACTCGAATAGCGGCATTCGAAACACACGCACGTTTTCACCCCCGCAGCCTTCACGGCCGCGCGGACCCGGTGGGCGTCAGCCAGCGACAACGCGATCGGCTTTTCGATGATGAGGTGCTTGCCCGCTTTGGCCGCCGCGACGATCTGATCGGCGTGTTGATTCGGGTAACTGCACACGGAGACCACCTGCAGACTCGGATCTGCCAACATGGCATCCAGATCGGTGTAACAGGTAATCTTGCCGCCGTGCTGCGCGCTGAGGGCCGCCGCGTCCTGCGGTCGTGAAGAATAGATCGCGGTGACTTGCGCGAGCGAGGTCGCGTTGATGGCGGCGATGTGCGCACCACTCACCCAGCCGTAACCGATGATACCGACGTTATATTTTTTCATAGGGTAAAGGGATCAACCGAAGGACCCGCCATTGAATCCGAGCTGCTCGGCGAGTCGTCGACACTCTTCAAGCGGACGCAGACTGGTGGAGCAACGTGGATCGTAAAGCGAGGCAGCAGCCGCCGACACTCCGAGGCGTAAACTCTCGGCCACCGGCCAGTCCTCATGCACACCGAAGAGCACGCCCGCCGCAAACGCATCGCCGGCCCCGGCGGCGCCACGGATATCTGCTGCCGGCACGCGCAGGCTCGGCTGCCACACTTCCGCCTCCCGGCTCGCCGCGAAGGCGCCCTCTTCAAAGTGAATAAACACCCACTCGCGAACCCCCGCCTCCAGCAACGCCCGGGCCGCCGCGCGGACCGCGTGCGGATCGAGCCGTTGCGCATTGCGCAAAATCACGCCGGTGATTTTTTCGGCCTCGAAGTCATTCGCAAAAAAATAATCGACGTGGGGCAGCGACGGTGCAGCCACCGCTCGAAAACGTCCGCTGTGGTCGCTCACGCAGTCCGCCGATGTCCGCAGTCCCGAGGCACGCGCACGCCGCAACACCTCCGCCGCTCCCGTCTGCCCATCGGCGGACAGCGCATCGAGCCGGTCGAGCAGCAACAGATAACCGAGGTGGAAAATCTTGGCCGTCACCCCCGCAAACTCAAAGTGCTCCGGCCCGAGCAACGCGTTGGCGCCCCGTTGGTGAAAAAATGTCCGGCGGCCCGTGGTTCGCACCGTCATGACATCGGTATAACTGGTCGCGACCGTCGGCGTGCGCTGGAGTCGCGCGACGTCGATGCGGTGGGCCGCGCAATCAGCCAAAATCGCATCGCCGGTCTTGTCGTCTCCCACCAGACCGATTCCGGTCAGCGGAAACGGAGCGCCGAGCAGCGCGAGGTCCTTGAGTACGTTATACGCCGAGCCGCCGTTGCCGGACGATTCGGCGAGAATCGAGGCCAACGCATCCTGCGCCGGCCACGCATCGATGATCTTCAGGTGATCTACGATCCAGTTGCCACCCGCGATGATTCCGGAGCGCATCGCGAGGATTTATGCGGGGACGACGACGCTCTGGTTGCGCTGCGACTCGAGCGCGGCGCTCCACCATTCGTGACTGGCGACGGCTTCGTCGGGGGTGGCGCAGCCAAACGCATCGCCCAATTTTCCAGCGCGCTCAGCCAGGAACGCGGCCCACATCTGCTGCATGAGATCGGGAAATCCCGGTTCAAAAATACCCCCGGTGATCGTCTTAAAGGGCATGGCGAAGCCAAGGTCCGTCTTCTCCCACCACTGCTCTTTATCGCGCCGGTAGGACCAAAATGTCTTGGGCTCCTTCGTCGAGTAACGCGCCCCGCGGTCCGTCCCCAAAATCTCGATATACCACGTGTTCGTCTCGGTGGGGGCCAGGCGCTTCATCTCAAGTGTCATCGGCACCCGGTCCTCGCCCAGCATCACCGTCGTGTGCAGCGCCGCGTTGTCCCACGTGTCGCATGCGGTCTGGCCCCCGCGCCCATCCGGCCGCTGGGTGTAGATTTTCTGGAGCTGCGCATAAACCGTCGCGGGCCGCCAACCCAGACGCAGTGGGAGATGCGCGACGTGCAGTCCGAGATCCCCCATTACGCCCACCTCGCCGCAGAAACGGTTCTGGCGTTTCCAATTCGCCGGCTTCGTGGGATCGAGGTCGCTCGAATGGAGAAAGCCCGCCCGGATCTCCAGAATCCGTCCAAACGCGCCCGCCGCAGCGAGCCGATGGAGGCGTTGCGCTCCGGGCAGAAAGGGAAACTCGGAGGACACCCGCACGAACCGACCGAGTTTCACCGCTTCATCCCGAATCCGTCGCGCCGCCGCCAGATCGACGCCAAAGGGTTTTTCCGCCAGCAGGTCTTTGCCAGCGCGGAGCACGTCGAGGTAAATCGTTTCATGCAAATGGTGCGGCACGGCGACGTACACCACATCGACGTCCGCCCGCGCGAGCAGTTCGCGGTGATCCGCCGTGAGGCAGCGTACGGTCGGGACCTGACGAAACCATCCGAGCACCTCGGGTTGGACATCGCACACGGCGACCAACTCCGCCTTCACTGGAAAATCCACCAAGGCAAACCACCGCGCAAACGCCGAGGCGGCTTCGCGCCCCATGAGGCCGCCGCCGATGATGCCGATGCGAACCGGCGCAGGGTGATGAGAGGGAGTTTCCATGTTCACTCGTTTCAGGACGTTTTCAAAAATGACAGCGCCGTATCGACACTCGCGCCGTCGTGCACGACGGCCATCAGCGCGCGGGTGATGCCGGCGGGATTGGGGTGTTGGATGATATTGCGTCCGTAGACGATACCAGCGGCGCCCTGAGCGATCAGCGCCACCGTCCGCGCAAGCAGTTCTTTTTCGGGGGCTTTGCCACCGCCGCGCACCAGCACCGGAATGCCACCGGCGGTTTCAATGATCTTATGATAAATCGAAACATCGTCGGTGGGATCGGCCTTGATAATGTCCGCGCCCAACTCGACCGCCTGCCTCACGAGCGGGATGATTTTTTCCGGATCGCCGTCGACCATGTAGCCCCCCGCGCGCGCATTGGGCTGAAACACCAGCGGCTCGATCATGAGGGGCATACCGTAGTGGTCGCACTGCGGTTTTAAGTGCAGGATATTGCGAATACACTGGTCGCCCACTTCAGGCTGATCGGGAATGCGAAACAGGTTCACCACGATGCAGGCCGCATCGAGCCGCACCGCCTGGAGCACGGGCTCCTCGATCAATCGCGAGTAAAGTGCTCGCGGTAGCTCAGCCCCGTAGACGTTAGCCACATCACTGCGCAGCACGAGGGCCGGCTTGGGCCGGAGCGGGAGTTTTTGGAGGTGCGGCGCTTGTCCAACGGTCAGCTGAATCGCGTCCGGTCCCGCGGCCACGAGCGTCGCGATCGTGCGCGGCATGTTTTCGATGCCGGCGAGAAACGTTCGTTCGTTAAAAAAACCGTGGTCGAGGGCGACATCGAAACAGCGGCCCGACCCGGGATTGAAGAGGCGATGGTAGCGTGCGATTTTCATGAGGGATCAGGCGGAAAATATTCTCGGAAAGGCGGCGGCAGACAACGTGGCGACGTTCTCAGCATCCGGGATGCGACCGTATTCGCCGAACAGGCGGAGGATAACGCGATGGGATTCGACGATCAACATGGGGCATGGGTAACGTTGGAAAGCACGGGAGCGTCTGGCAACCTTGATGAGAAACGCCCGGCAATCGTTCGCCCTCCGTCTGCTTTTTGAAAAGCGTCAATGGGCGAAGGCCCCGCTCATGTTTTCATCTATGCCGCTCGGATCGTAATGAGCACACAAACGGACACCCACTCCGCTTAAAATCCACCGCCTTCGGGCTCGTGCCCGCTCGCACCTGCTTCGCCACAAACGCTCCCCCCTTTTCCGCCAGCATCCCGTCGGGCCGCGCCCACGCGTGCGCATTCTGCTCCCAGCCCCCGACTTGCCAGCGAGACCGGTTTCAATAATCCGTACCTCTCGATGATTAGGCCCATCCAAACGATCGTCCGCACCGCGTAACGGTTCCCCACTGCGCGACTGAGGACCCTGACATGGAATCCCAACAAGACTTCCTCTTTGCCGACGGTCCCACCCCCGAGCTCCACCTCCCCGACCCGCGCTCCAATCTCTACGCGGATGTCGCCGCGCTCTGGCAAATCCCCGTCGGTCAACTCATCCGCGTCGAACTGACTGGCCACCAATTCTCCGAACTCCGCGGACGTCTCGAACTCGCCCGCGCCCCCGACCTGCCTCTCGATCGCCGCGAATGCCTCGCCCTCCGCATCGGTACGATCGAACTCACCAGCCGACAGATCACCGCCTGGTCCCTCGTATGAACGCCGCCCGTACGAAGGAACGAGAAAAAAATCCAGCTCCGCTGCCGCCTCCCCGCTAACGCCCTCGCGCTCGAGTGACTCGTCAAAAACATCCCAACCGCAGCGAGCCGTGGAAAGCCCCGGTCGAAGACTGAGTGCGCCGCCTCCGCAAAGAAAAATACAGCCACCGCCGCGCCTGCGCGCCACCGCACGCCGGCCCGAGATCGCCTCGTCTCCGCCTGATCCTCGCCCCCCCCTCCTGAGCGAAATCGATGCCGCTCGCGAGTCGCTGTTCGCCAGTTTGCCCAACGGCGAACTGGACGCCGACGACGCCCGCCTCCTGCGCCGCGCGACTGCTCCCGACGTTCCGCCGACCTGTTTTCCTTCAAGTGCGTGAGCGCCCCTTTCTCTCCATATTTCCGCATCCGTGCTCGACCAACCGCAACTTCCCCGCACGCTGAGCCTTCGCACCGCGAAAACTTGGACTCGTAGCTCAGCTGGATAGAGCGATTGGCTTCGAACCAATAGGTCGGGGGTTCGAGTCCCTCCGAGTCTACGTTTTCACCTATGAGAAGTTAAAAATAAGCGGGCCGAAACGCGCCGAAAAGGCCCCGACTGCAAACAAAACCGACCACAAGGGCATGAAACACACAACACGTGCGCGCTTGTTCTCGGTTTCAACGTTGCGCCCGAATAATCGCGTCCGCCAAGCTACCTCGCCGGCCTCGCGCACGCCACTCGAGCGAAATGTTGTCCAGATCCCCCTGAACGTTGGCGAGGTTCGCGTTCACGACCTCGCGGATTTCAACGTCCGCAATGTTTTCGAGAGCGGCCGCCTCCAGCGAGTGGCGGTCAACACCGATGGTGGCGCCTGGGCCTTTCGCATTATCGACCCGCGCCAGTTCATTTTGACCGCGACGTTCTCGCTCTGAGTTCCCGCCGCCTCTTCCGCGGTAGGAGCCCGCTTGCGGGCGATTCTCCTCGGCTACCGCCACTCGTGCCGCGGATACCTTCGCGACAGCTCCGCCTTCACTTTCGGATACTGCTCGCTCCAGAAATTCGTCAGATCATCGGTCACTTGGATCGGCCGGTGATTCGGCGCCAGCACCTCGAACTTCACCGTCACGCGTCCGTGGCCGATCGTAAATTTCCCCTCGATGCCATACAGTTCTTGGATCCGCGCGCTCATGATCGGCGGGCCATCCTTCGCATAGGTGAGCCGCGCCTTTCGCCCGTTCCCCATCACGAGTTTCTCGGGTAAATAATCATCGAGCACCGCAAACTGCTCTGCCGTCAGCCAATCCTTCAGCACGGGCATCACGGGCTTGTCCTTGATGTCGCGGTAGCCGAGTTCGCCGTAGCAAATCTGCTCGATGAGGGTCGCGCGGTCCGCCTCCGTGATCGGATTCACCTCCATTTCAGGAAACCACTCCGCCAGTCGGTTCACGCGCAGAATCCACTGCTCCACTGTTTCGTCCCACGCCTCAAGTTTCAGCCGTCCCGCCAACACTTCTTTCGTCAGCAACGCCGCCGCCTCGTTCAACGGCGCGTCATCGCTGCTGACCTTCGCCTCCAGCACGAGATCGCGAAACCGCCGCTCGCGCCGCGCGACCACCCGCTTGATCGTCGCGTCGTAGCTCACGCCTTTCACCTCACGATAATCGTCCGGGAAAATCTCCTGCAACCACGCTTCCTCCACCGCGGTAGCCAGCGTGAGCAACGTGTTCACCTCGCCGTCGCCGCGCCCAATCTCGCTAATCTCAGCCGCGACGAGCAGCTTCGCCTGCTGGATCACGCTCTCCCGCGCGAGCACGCCCCGCCGATTGTGCACGAGCTCGCAACGCAACGTCCCCGCGTCGAGCCGTCGAGCCAGCTGGTCGGAAAATCCCGCCAACACGCACTTCCGCACACCCGCGCCATCGATCTTCCGTTCGCTCACATCGAGCCCTTCTTTCGCCGCGATCTCCAAAAACTGTTCGAACAACGGCCCCACCTGCCGAGCCCCCTGCGCGTGAATGCCGAGCCGGCGGCACGCCTCGATCCCGTAGTTCGCTTGGTCTGCATAACGCCACGCCCGCATCATCAGGAAAAAATCGCTCTCGTACTCTTCGCCCAGCGCATCCTCGCGCGCCTGCTCGACGTCGCGGGCCACTCCTCGGATCAAAAAATTCCGCCCCTGCGTCAGTGCCGCCATCAAGGCCACCGTCCGTACGCAGCCGCGCTCTTCCGCCGCGAGCAACATGCGCGCATAGCGCGGATGCACCGGGAAGCGCAGCATCTTCCGCCCGACCGCCGTGATCGTTTTCCGCTCTCCGGCCAACGCGCCCAAGTCCACCAGCAGATTCTCTGCCCGCACGAGCCCCACCGCATCCGGTTTCTCCAGCCACGGGAAATTCATCACATCGTCAATCCCGCTCGCCTTGAGCGTCAGCACGACCTCCGACAAATCCAACCGCTTCACCTCTGGCAGCTCCTGCGGCGCGCGGTTCGCATGTTCCCGCTCAGCCCACAGCCGCACACACACACCCGGCGCGGTACGCCCCGCGCGGCCCGCGCGCTGGTCTGCGCTCGCCACCGAAATTTTCTCGATCATCAACGTGTTGATTCCACGGTGCGGATCGAACCGCGCCACGCGCGCCAACCCGCAGTCGATTACCGTCGTCACTCCGTCGATCGTCAGCGATGTCTCCGCCACATTCGTTGAAACAATGATCTTCCGCGTGGCATACTTCTGCACCGCGCGATCCTGTTGCTCCGGCGGCAACTCCCCGTGCAGCGGATAGCACACAAAATCCCGCAGTCCGCGCGCACCTTGGATCGCCTGCACCGTGCGGTTGATCTCATGCGCCCCGGGCATAAACACCAGCATGTCGCCGCCCGCCGACACATCCGCCACCCGCTCGCACTCCGCCGCCGCCACATCCCACATCGCGTCGTTCTCAAAATTCACCGCCTTCGGCAGATACTCGATCCGCACCGGAAAACTCCGCCCCTGCGACACCAACACGTCCGACGGGGCCAGATAGTTTTTCAGAATCCCCGCATCCAACGTCGCCGACATCACGATGATTTTGAGGTCGGGCCGCGTCGATTGCTGGATCTGGACCGCGCGCGCCAGCGAGATATCGCCGTAAAGATGCCGCTCGTGAAACTCATCGAACACGATCGCGCTGATTCCGCGCAGCGTCGCGTCAAACGACATTTGCCGCAGCAGAATCCCCTCGGTCACGAAACGAATCCGCGTCCGCTCACTCACCCGCGATTCCAGCCGTATCTGATAACCCACGACTTCACCGAGATTCGTGCCAACCTCCTCCGCCACGCGCTTCGCCAACATCCGCGCCGCGAGCCGTCGCGGCTGCAACACCACGACTTCGCCCTTCACGGCCCGGCCACCGAGCGCGTCGAGCACTCCGTGCCGCAGCAACATCTGCGGAATCTGCGTCGACTTCCCCGACCCCGTCGGCGCCTGCACAATCAGCCGACCCTGCGTGCGCAACGAGGCGACAACCGCGGACTCAAGTTCGTAGATGGGCAACGCACGTGGATTCATCCAAAGCGCGCTACCGTGCCCCCACCCCCGCCGAGGGCAACGCTTTCCCGCCACCCGTGCTTGCACCGCAAGCTCACCTTCGCTGGCCACGACCGGTTCCCCTCGCGCGGGCGCGCGCGATTTTCATCCAGACGTTGCGCGCTCGGATATTTTCCTCCGCACTCATTAGCCATGCCCGCGCCCATCCAGGCCTTCGCGACCAGCCTCGAGCTCGCCCTCGTGGCCAGTGGCGTCGTGCTGCTGTGGCGACACGTTTTCTCCCCCACCGCCCGCGCGCAGACCCGCACGCCGCTTCTGGCCGATTGGGACATCTCGCTGAGCGACTTCTTTCTTTTCCTCTGGATTGTCATTTGCGGCGGGCTTGTCCTCCCCGTCGTTGCGCAACAGACCGCTCGCGCCTTCGATCTCTCTGCACAGACCAAACTCATCCTCGTCAACGCCGGGTTCCAGGGGGGCATGCTCGCCGGCGTCGGGATCTACGTGCTGCGCTTCAATCGCAGCCGCCCCCGCCCGGCCTTCGCCTTCACCGCCTCGTTGCTTCCTGGCCTCGCGACGTTTCTCATCTCCTTACCGCTAGTCGTCGTCGTCGGGCTTCTGTGGACGGGCCTACTGAAACTATGTGGTCTTCCCGTCGAGCCCCAGGACGCCGTCGCGTTTTTCAAAAAACCGCAGTCCCCCGCACTGCTCGCGACCATGATCGCGCTTGCGGCGCTCGTCGCACCCTTGACGGAGGAGCTGGTTTTCCGGGCCGGGATCTTTCGCTACACCCGTACACGGTTGCCGCGCTGGGCAGCCCTCCTCTTCCCCTCCGTATTCTTCGGTGCCCTCCACGCGCACCTCCCGAGCTTTGCTCCGCTCGTAGCACTGGGCATCGTTTTCTCCCTCGCCTACGAACGCACGGGTCTCATCGGCACCCCCATCGTGGCCCACGCGCTGTTTAACTCCTACAGCGTTCTGCGCATCTTCATCGATCCGACCGCCCCCTGAGCCATGCATCCGTTTGCGATCAAATCCGCCGACTCCGTCTCCGCCCTCGGTGAAGAGAAACTTCTCTCCGCCATACGTCACTGGCTCGGCTCGGCCTCACCGCGCGCACCCTTCGGGATGGGTGACGATTGCGCCGTACTCCCCGCCTCACGTCTCCGCCAACTCATTACGGTCGACCCCGTCATCTACCCGCGCCACTTCAACGACGCCGTTCCCCCGCGCGATGTCGGCGCCAAACTCCTCAAACGCAACCTCAGCGATCTCGCTGCCATGGGCGGACGCCCCACCGCCGCCGTCCTCGCGCTCACCCTCGACGCCCGCACGAGCCTTGCTTGGCTCGAAGAATTCTACCGCGGCCTCGCCGCTTGCGCTCGTCACTACCGCGTACCCATCGTCGGCGGCGACATCGCACAGGCCGACGGCACCCTCGCCGCCAGCCTCACCCTCCTCGGCGCAGCCGCTGGCCCCCGTGTCGTCACGCGCACCGGCGCGCGCGTCGGCGATGCGATCTACGTCACCGGCGAACTCGGTGCCAGTCTGCCTACCCGCCATCACGTGACGTTTAAGCCCCGTCTCGCGGAGGGCGCGTGGCTCGCACGCCACTCTGCCGTCCGCGCGATGATGGATCTCAGCGACGGCCTCGCGAAAGATCTCCGCGCCCTTACGCCTCCCCGCACCGCGCCATCTCTCGAGGCCACCGCCCTGCCGCTCCGCCGCGGAGCCGACGTCCGCGGTGCCCTCACCGACGGCGAGGACTACGAACTGGTCTTCGCTCTCGCCGCCCGCACCGACCGCGAGAAATTCGCTCACGCTTGGCAGCGCACCTTTCCCCGCGTCCGTCTGTCGTGCATTGGGAAATTCGTGACCGTCTCCGCGCTGCCCACGTCGGCCGTCAACCTCGCGAACTACCGGGGTTACGAGCACCTCCGAACTGAAATTAAAGCAACGGGGCGCCCGCTAATGGCGCGGAGCACACTTCCCCCACCTCCCGTCTGAACTCCGCGCTCTCCGCGTCACCCGCGTCTCAAAAATCCGATGTCGTCCATTTTCGCCCAACTCAGCGCCGGTGTGATCACGTCCTCCGCCAAGGAGACGCAGGCCCTCGCCAGGGAGTTCGCCGCGGCACTCCCACCCGACGCGACGCTCGCGCTGCACGGTGACTTGGGCGTCGGCAAGACCACATTTGTCCAGGGTCTCGCTCGCGGTTTCGGCATCGTCGAGCACGTCACGAGCCCCACGTTCACGATCTTCACCCTTCATCGCGGAACGCGCACCCTGGTTCACCTCGACGCCTACCGCCTCGACCATGCCGCCCAACTCGACTCGCTCATGCTCGAAGATTTTCTCACCCCACCTTACTGCCTTGCAGTCGAGTGGCCCGAGAACATCGCGGCATGGCTCCCGCCGACAACCCTCCACCTGGACCTTGGGATCGCCGCTGACGAGCGGCACACGTTACGCCTGCGTGAGACCCCGTTGCGCTCACGATGAGCCCAATGATGGCCTTTTGTCGGAGCCTGCTTGCGGGCGATTCACGATGCAAAAATCGCCTGCCAGAGGCTCCTTACCCCAAGCCGGTTAAGCCCATCTCAAAAGCAACATGGATTGAGGTCGGAGCCGTCTCCAACGTCAGCGCCACGGTGCCACCTCCTCCCGCTAACGATCGTGACTTTTGCCTGCCGCACGTTGCCACCACAGGCTGTTGCGCGACGATTGCGATTCAGCGCCAAAGCGGTAGCTGCGAGAGCGGATGGGGTGCTCGCACCCGAGAACGGCACGCCCCTTGCCGAAAAAACCGAAATGTGCGATGCCGGAAAACGTCGACCTCGAGTGACATCGTCACCTCAGCGCGTCGATTTCAACGCGCTGAGTTGGAAGGTAGGCTCCTCAAAAGCGCGCCAATTTTAGCGCGCGCACGCTCACGCTGAAGGCTCGATCGGCTTGGGAGCTTCCGCAACCGGAGCGACCGCCACGGGAACGTCCGCCCCAACCGATGCAGCCACCGGCGCTTCAGCCACGGGCTCAGTTTCGACGACCGCCGCACGCACGGGCGCAGGCTCGGGCGCGGAAACAGGCACCTCTGGGAAGTTCTCCGGATCATGCTCCTCGACCTCGACTTCCTTCTTCCGGGCCTCAACCACCGGCGGCGGCGCAAAGAGCCGTCCGTCGATAAATTCCGTCACGTACCCTTCACGCACCAGCCACATCAGATCGCCTTGCAGGCGGGCGAGCTTGGCACGCTCCTCGATGGTCAGCGTCGACTCAACCGGGGTTGCGACCGGGATCGCCTCCGGGGAGGCCGCTCCTTCAGCGGCGGCGGACGTTGCCACCGGCGTGACGTCATTCGCTTTGACCGGAACCGTGATGCCGAGAAACTTCGTAGCCAGCTCGCTTGCGCGAATCATCGCATGACCCTCGATGAACGAAATGAGCGCTCCGATGCTGTCGGCGAAGGTCTGGCCGGGCACCCGGAACTTGCGCTTGACCGCGCAAACGTAGGAAACGCCCTTCGAGCCCTTTTTAAAGATCGTGAAATGCTCACGGCGCAAGCGACCGCGCAGCGCATTGGCAGTGTCGAGCGGGAACTTCCGTTGGCGCTCGAGCGCGCCTTCGACGGCACGACGGATTTCTCCCGGCGGCATCGTCTCGGCAATTTTCCCGTGGAAACGAGCGGTCTCAGTGGTACGCACGACTTTGTCGCGGGCCTCAGTCAGCAAGAAAACGCGTGCATCCTCGAGCGAATCGAAGCTCGGCACGGCCGGTGCGGCTTCAGTAACTGGAGCCGTCGCCGAATCTGCCACGGCTACGCCGTCAGCCGCGGGTGCAGCCTCCGCAGCGTGCACGGAAACCGACGCCGGTTTCGCGGCAGCACCGGAAAGTTTCCACGTGTAACGGGTGGTTTTCTTCATCTTCTCGAGCCACTGATTCACGACCTCGGGGTCGCGGATGGTCTCGATGCGCCCGCGGAATGCCTCGAACGACATGCCCGCTACTTTCGCGGCATGGTGCTGCTGGACGATCTGCGCGTAACGGTGATAGTTCGGCGGCCCGAGCAGCTCACCCGTGATGGTGCACTTGTTAATGACCTGATAGTTCCCCTTCGGTGGATCGACCTCGACCTCTGCCTTTTCAAAAAATTTATCAAGGTGATTGGCTAACACATGAGCCACGGCCGCAGCGTCGCTCTCAAAGGGCAAGGCGTCGGGCACGGAGATATGAAACGCGGCCTTGGCCGATTTCGCCGACTCGTCCGCCGCCGGGGCAGTCAATTCAGCGGTGGGCCGACGGCTCACGACGACCACAAATCGGTCGGTCTTCGCCACGACGGTGCGCGCAATTTCAAAAAGCTCGATCGTGCGGCACGTCTTCCGAATGGTCTGCACGAGCGTGTTAAAGCTCGTGTCCTCGGGGTAGAACGTCGCACTGAAAAACGGGCTCTCGTAGGGGCCATATTGAACGCGCTCCTGCGGTTCGCCACGGCCACCACCGTAGCGCTGACCACCGCCACGGTAGTCACCACCACCGCCACCTCCACCACCACGGTAGTCACCACCGCCGCCACCCTCGCGGCGAGGGCCGCCGCCGCCGGAATACTCGCGGCGCTCGGGCGCGCCACCACTTGGGGCGGACGGAGCGCTGGGCGCTCCTTCACCAGGACCACCGGGACCGGCCGGTTTGCGAAAGGCGCGGCGATCGCGGTTCATGGGCGCGCCACCACTCGGCCCATCGCGCCGGTCGTCACGACGCGGGCGGTCAGCGCCCGGATCGCGTTCGCGACGATCAGAGGGGGACGCTTTTTCTTGCGTCCATTGCGTGCCGAAACTGAACCCCTGAAGTTGGTTCAGATCGAGTTTGTTGAAATCCGCGGGCGGATTTTCTTTGGGGGCGTTGTCGTCCATGTAGTCCGAAAATCCCGCCGAAGCGGGACGTGTGTTAGTAGCTAATTGGTGCGTGACCGTTCGTAATCAAAACGCGATGTCCGCAGCTCCCCTGAGGGGTGGCAAGCAGTTTTCCGACGGAGCCACGACGATTAACGATATCGTCGAACCCCGCAGGGCCGCCAATAATGATCGGTTTCCTTTCCTCGCTGAGCGGTTGTGCCCTTGATTTTGCCGCCGGGTCTTTCAATACAATCTGCGTGACCACTCCCCATTTCCCGTCTGCACACCACTCATGAAAGCCCTCCTTCTCACTGCTCCGAGTACGCTCGCCATCGTCGATTTTCCCACGCCAGCCATTGCTGGCGACGAAGTTCTGGTGCGTATCCACGCCTGCGGTATCTGCGGCAGCGACTTTCACGGGTGGGATGGCTCTTCTGGTCGACGCCAAGCGCCGCTGATCATGGGCCATGAGGCCTCGGGAGAAATCGTCGCCACCGGTCCCCGCGTTGAAAAGTGGCACGCCGGCGATCGCGTGACGTTCGACTCCACGATTTACTGCGGCGTCTGCCACTTCTGCTGCCAAGGCCAGATTAACCTGTGCGAAAATCGCCGCGTCGTGGGCGTCTCGCCCAATGAGTATAAACAACACGGCGCCTTCGCCGAATTTGTCGCCGTGCCCTCGCGAATTCTCTACCGACTGCCCGAAACGTTACCCTTCGATCAAGCCGCGATGATCGAGCCGGTCTCCATCGCCGTGCACGCCGTACAACGCATCAAAATCACCGCCACGGATACCGTCGTGGTGGTCGGCAGCGGGATGATCGGATTGCTTGTTATTCAGGCTCTGCGATGGGCGGGAGCGAAACGCATCGTCGCAGTGGACCTCGCCGAGAATCGCCTCACGCTCGCCCGCCAGCTCGGCGCGACGCACACGTTCAATCCGTCGACCAGCGACGTGGCCGCCGAGGTGGCCCGACTCACCGAGGGACTCGGAGCTGATGCCGCTTTCGAAGTCGTGGGCCTTACCCCGACCGTCAATCTCGCAATTGGCGTTCTCAAACGGAGCGGTTCCTGCGTACTCGTCGGCAACCTCTCGCCGAAAACGCAGGACTTTCCCCTTCAGGCTGTGGTCACGAAAGAACTCACCGTGACGGGCACGTGCTCCAGTGCCGGCGAATATCCCTTGTGCCTCGATCTGATCGCGCGCGGCGTGATCGACGTAAAGCCCATGATCGAAACCGTTGCGCCGCTCGAAGACGGCGCCGCGTGGTTCGAAAAACTGAGCGCCAAGGACGGCGGCAAATACATGAAGGTCATTTTGCAACCCTGAGCGCGACCTCCGCCCGCTCGCGACCGATGTTCCCCGCTCGCTGCTGCCCCCATCGCGATTTTTCAGAGGAAAATAGTCCGGGCTGACATCCTCTCTTCGGATATTCTTTGCCCCCGAGTCTTTGGCGGACGTATCCCATGCGCTACTACGACGTGAGGACAACACCTCGGGCTACCGCTCGCAGACGACGCGCAAATCTACGCGTGGCGGTAAGCTCACCCAGTGAAAATCCCCCCGCCACGCAGGTGAGCGAGTGCTCACTGCTCGCGCTGTTCGTCGCCCAGAAGGCCCTTGAGCATTACCGGGGAACGCCGATCCGCGACCCACTCACGAACACCTTCGAAAAACTCTCCGCTGGGTTTCGACTCAGGCGAGTTTTTCCCACGCGGGCAGCGATGCGGTGCTGAGCTCCAGGGAGATCGAGTTCACCGCTCGGCAACCGCAGAGCACAACGGCAGCGGCGCGCCGGATGCAGCCAGACCACCTCGCGATCCAGAAACAAACCACGTATCCCATGGTCCACTATGCTCATCGTGAAGCCCTGAGGACCTTTCCGGTAATACGTATCCGTAATCTAAACATTTCAGATCGGCAGTTTACGAAGCCCTGCGAGTTTTCGCCGGAAACGTCTCAAGCGAAATCCTGCGGGGCCTTGGTCGGAACCGGCGAGCGCCCGATGATATAACACCCGATGATCGTCCACGTCACGTCCACCGCGGCGGCGCAGATCCGCGAGCGATTTTGGCACGCGACAACGCGAGCCCGCGAGTTGCCCGGTGGTCGGCTGGCCCTGCGCTTGCATCTCAATAGCCTCGCTGAAACTCGACGCTGGGGCATGGGCCGAGCCTCTCAGCGGATCCGATCCACGTGAAAATCCCGTTTTCTTCCAGCCCGCTTCAGCAGCCCCAACCAGCGCGGTGGGCGTGTCGGGCCGGGCGGCGCAAAACGGTTTCACCAGCGGAATGCACTTCAGGCGTGCGTCGGAGGCACGCCGACCGTTTCCCATGGTTCCGAGATGAGCCGGAAGCCCGGGATGCACTTCATGAGGTGCCGCTCCATTTTTGCGTTCGCCACGATGGCAGAGACTGTTTCCTTCACCTTCCATTGTCCGCCCCCGCCCCGTCGCGATAGATCCTCACCGGTCCACCGCGTCCCAATTTCCCCTCGTTTGCCTTACCCGATTTTTCCATGACCCATCACCGGCGTTTCTCCTTCTGTTTGCGATCGGCCGTGGCCGTTGGCTTTGTTCTTAGGCTGGCCTCGGCTACGTTTGCCGCCGAGGCGCCGCGTCCGCCCTCCTCCGACGCGGTGCAGCTCTCGCCGTTCCTCGTCTCTACCGAGGGCGACGAGGGCTATCGCGCGGCGAATACGCTCTCTGGCACGCGCATGAACGCGTCGCTCTTTCACACGCCTGCCGCGATTTCCGTCCTCACGCGCGAATTTCTCGACGACATCGGCGCGGAGAACGTCGCCGACATGCTGAAGTTCGCCACGAGTTCCGACAACGACCGCACCGACTCCGGCAACCTCGCGCAGGCGTGGGACGTGCGCGCCACCATCCGTGGCTTCACCGAGTCCGTCATCACGCGCGACTATCTGCCCAACATGGTCCAGGGCCGCGGCATCCTCGCCAACGACCGCTTCAACGTCGATCGGGCCGACGTCAGCCGCGGCCCCAACTCCATCCTCTACGGCGCGAGCCGGCCGGGCGGTGCGTTCAACCTCAACTCCAAGCGCGCCGTGCTCAACGGCCGCCAGAAGTCCGCCCAATTCCTCGTCGGCCGCTTCGCGAAAAAACGCAGTGAGGCCGACTTCGCGTTTCCGCTCATCAAGGACAAGCTCGCCCTCCGCACCAACGCCATGTGGGAGGATCGCGGCGGCTGGTTCGAGTTTGAGAAGCTCAAGGCCAAGGGCGTCGCAGTCGCGACGACGTGGCAGCCGTACAAGACCACACAGGTGCGTGCCGGCGTGGAGCGCATGGTGCGGGAGCAAGTGACGCCGGGCAATTTTCCGCACTCTGACTTCGGCTATTCGCGTTGGGTGTTGAACGGTGCGCCGCGCGCCCCCGATCCACTCCAGCCCGCCACCAATCCCGCGCCCTCGCTGCTGCGCGTCATCAACACGCTGCAGGCCGTCTATGCCCCGCAGATCCGCGCGCAGCCGTTTCGCCTGTCCACGACCGGCGCCGACCTGCGCCCCGATCTCGCAGGCACGCAGGCCCCGGGATTTTTCGAGACGATCAGCGCCGGCGCCGCACCCTCCGGCGGCACGATCGACGATCCGTTTTGGGGACAGGCGTTCCCCGCCAACGCGTACCTGCCCGGGCCCGGCCGCAGCACGAACAACGACTACACGCTTGCGTCCGTCTTCATCGATCAGCGCGTCGGCCCCGTGAACATCGAGCTCGGCTATGCGCGTACGAACTATTTCCGCGGGTTCACGCAGGCCAATGCCAACGCCGTCGGCGATCCCAATCCCGTGCTGCCCGGCGCCTACTTCGCCGACGGCGACTCGGTCATCGCCGCCGGTCGCCTGCCCGGTACGCTGCTGCCCGACATCGCGCGCACGAACGCCTTCGTCGGCCTGCCCTACGTGCAGGGGCAGGCGCAACGCCAGCTCTTCGATCAGCGCTCCGAGACGTGGCGCGCCACCGTCGGCTACGAACTCGATCTCTCGCGTCGCCGCGCGTGGCTCGGGCGCCACAGCCTCGCCGCAGCGTGGCAGAAGGAGCGCAGCTATTTCGGCAACGGCGTCATCGCCGAATACAACCTCGCGCCCGGTAACACGCAGCCCATCGACTCGGCGACCAACATCATTTTCCGCCGCACCTACCTCGAATTTAACCGGCCCGGCGGCGTCCGCGGCGGCCTCGATCCGTGGGCCAACCCAATCCCTGAGTCGCCCGGCATGAAAGCCGGGTTTGCCTTCAACACCCTCTACCCGTGGGTCGCGCAGCGAAACACGAGCGGCATGCTTGCGTTGCAGAGTCGCTGGGCCGGGGACCGCGTCGTGCTCACGGGCGGGTACCGTCGCGACCGCGCCGAGGTGATGGACGCCAATGCCGGCGGCGTGCGCGTGCCCAATTCCACCAACGCGTGGCTCGTGCGTCCCTACCGGTTCGAGGGCGCCACGCTCACCACCAACACCGGCGCGACGAAGACCCTCGGCGTCGTCGTCACCGCGCTGCCGTGGCTGGGCCTGTCCTACAACCAGTCGCAGAGCGTGTTTCCGCAAGGCGCCTTCAAGGACATCTTCGCCCAGGTCCTGCCGCCGATCGAGGGCGACGGCCAAGACTACGGCGTACGCCTGATGGTCCTCGGCGGCCGCCTCTCGGCCAACCTAAACGTCTATCGCGCCGACGGCGTCAACCAGTTCCAGCCCGCGCTCAACGCGCCTAAAAACAACATCTCCACCGCCGCGAACGCCGTGCTCACGACGCTGCGCGCCCGCGGCCAGCCGCTTCCCGCTGCCGTCACCGCCGCGGGCATCACGCTCCTCGGCACCGAATCGCAATCGCGCGACTCATCCGACCTCGCGGGTCGCGGCACGGAGATCGAAATCACCGGCCGCCTCGCACCCGGCTGGAGTATCACGCTCAACGCCGCGCGCAATCAGCTCAAGCAGGCCAACATCCTCTCCGACTCGATGGCCTTCCTCGGCAGCGTGAAATCCGCATGGGAACGCAGCACCGCGCGCGTGGACGACACGCCCGCGGTCGTCGCGACGTTTGTGCGTTCCCGCGACGGCACGCCGCAGCGCGACTTCGTCACCAACCCGGCGACCTTCGCCGACGTTTACGCCTATAGCCTCTCCGTCGCCGATCCGTTTTTGCGCGGCACGGGTAAGACGCCCTTCGCACACGTCGAGCCCACCTTCAACGCCTTCACGAGTTATCGCTTCGCCAACGACGCCCCGCGTCTCGCCCGTGGCGCGCGCGCCGGCCTCGGGGCAAATTACCGCGGCCCCGCCGTGATCGGCTACGACGCGGCCAACGGCGACGCCGTCATCCCCGGTCACAGCGCCATCACGTGGAGCGGGATGCTCGGCAAACGTTTCGCCCTGCGCCGCGGGCAGTCGCTCGACCTCCAGCTCAACGTCGAAAACATCTTCGGTCAGGAAGACCGTCTCCCGTATTCCGCCACCGCCCCCGGCGTCATTGTCCGCTACCTGCTGCCCCGGGTGCGGCACTCGTGGTCGTTGCGCGCGACGTACGGGTTCTAAAAACTCCGCCCGGATCCAATCCCATGGATTCCTTTCAGCGAGACTCGCGAAGACCGCGCGTTGAACTCACCCGCGATCTCGCCGAAGCGCCGGAGTCTCCTTCTTTTCCACTCGTCGCGGCGGTCGATTTAGAGCCAACCTCATGGGGTGGTGTTCGCGCTTGAGCCTCAGCGCCCATTGGCGTCGGGCCGGTTCGCTGGCCACTCCGCCCACCTTATGCCCACACTGAAAAAGCTTCCCTCCGGGGCGCTCGATGGAATTGGGAAAATAAAAAGCCAAATTTCGCCAAGTGTTACCGTGAGGTGCGGACTCGGTACACTCGGGTACTTGCAGGGAGCGACGCTCGGACTCAGTGAGGCTGAGACGGTGGTCGTGAGCCCCTTGGAGGTTACGACGAACAAGAACGTCGGCCACCTTGCCAATGACACCCTCGCGGCCAGTCGCCTGCGGACGAACTTAGCGGACGTGCCCAATGCCATCAGGATATTTACCCGGAGTTAAAATCAGCCGCCGAACTAATCTCATGCCCAACCGCCCCCACGAATCCGCTTCACCACTCACGCGCCGCGCTCTGCTAAAAAATACGGCGAAAGCCGGCTTCGCCAGCGCGCTCGCACCGTTGACCGCCCGGGCTGCGCGCGTCGCCGGCGCCCCACGCGGCGTGATCGCCGAAGAAAACCGCCGGCCCGGCACCACCGACTGGCAGCTGACGTTTGTCCGTTCCGATAAGTTCCGCTCCGCCGTGATCGAGGGTTACTGCTCGCACACGAGTGTCCGGCCCGGCGGTAGCATCGAGGTTTTTCTGAGCGCACAGCCTGCGACCGATGTCACTATCGACCTGTATCGTATGGGGTACTACGGCGGAAAAGGCGGCCGGCACGTGGCGCGCCTCGGGCCGTTTCCCGTGACGCCGCAGCCGACCCCGCCGGTGGGCGAGCATCGTCTGCGCGAGTGCCAGTGGGCGCGCAACACGACGATTACGATTCCAGCGGATTGGGTGAGCGGAGTCTATCTGGGCAAGCTCTCGTGCAACGGGCACCGTTACCAAAGCTATATTATTTTTGTCGTCCGGGACGACCGGCCGGCAGACGTATTATTTCAAACCAGCGACACCACCTGGCAGGCCTACAATAAATGGCCCGACACCTATTCGCTCTACGACTCGGACGCGCCCGTGCGTCCGTGGAATGCGACGACGTGGGTCAGCTACGACCGTCCCTACGGCTGGTATCCGCAAGTCGTGAGCAACGCGCTCTCGCAGGGATCGGGCGAGTTTCTCCTCTGGGAATTCCCGCTCTGCTTCTGGCTCGAGCAACAGGGCTACGACGTCACCTACTCGTCGAACATCGATACGCATGTGGACGGCGGTGGGCTCGATCGCGTGAAGTGTTTTCTCTCCGTCGCGCACGACGAGTATTGGAGCCTCGAGATGTACAACCGCGTGCACGCTGCGATTCAAAAAGGACTCAACGCGGCGTTCCTCTGCGGTAATAGCGTTTTTGGCGTCGTGCCGTTGGAGAAAAAAAATCACGCAGGCCGCCCGCATCGCATCCTTTATCGGCAGGGTCTTTTCGGCGGCGCGCGCGCAGCATATGGAAACGAGCGTTGGGAGCAGCACGGTCCCGACGAAGGGGTTCTCATGGGCGCGCGCACGATGCAGCCCGCCAACGGTTCCGCTAGCTGGATCGTGACCAACGCTACGCACTGGATCTTCGCGGGCACCGGCATGAAGAACGGCGACCTTATCCCCGGCCTCGTCGGCTGGGAGCACCACGGCAATCCCGCGAAAATCCCCGGCCTCGAAGTAATCGCCGCCGGCGAAGCGTTGAAGGCGAGCGGCGATCACTCCCCCTACGCCGCGACCGTGTATCCTGGTCCGAAAGACAACTGGGTCTTCAACGCTGCGACGATCTTTTGGTCGATGGGCTTGGCGCAGCCGCCCGGTTTTGTCCCGCCTTACTCTCACCTTGGCCGGCCGCACGGCGTCGATGAGCGCGTACAGCGAATCACCGCAAATTTTCTAAAAAAATGCCGGATCAGTCCGGCAGAGTAAAATCGGCGGAGGCTGCGACTGCCAAAATCAGGACTGCCACCAACGTCTGGTTTCTTTGGGACGTTGATCGACCGTCCGCTTCCGGACGGGCAAAACGCCAGCAACCGAGAAGTTTCCCAGTCGAATGGATCCAAGGTAAAGCATGATCTATTCGACCTAGTATTACTCTGCTATTTTCCTCTGAAAAAACGTCTCTTAAAAGTGTCACGTAATACGTGAAAATCTATATGGAAATCCGGTTTTTTTTGGCAATGAACTTAACAGAGTAATAATAGGCGAGATTCCAATCGGAGCACCGTTGATCCATGCGACCGGGGACTTTTTTTCGGCTCAGTCTTTGGCCGCGGCATCGCGGTCCGCTTGGGAGGCCTCGGCGAGTTTTGCGCGCAACCCAGCAACTCTCTTGGGCAGTGCTGCGGCGAGGTTCCTAGATTCGTACGGATCGTGCGCGAGATCGTAGAGTTCGATTTCCCCGGACCCAGCCCCTGACTTGGTCCTCCCGCCGCCGCTGGAAACGATCAGTTTCCAATCGCCGTCGCGTAACGCCCTTGCCCGAAAACTCGGAGCGGCGGTGTAAACCGTGCGAGGCTTCGTCGGCTCGGCACCAGTAAGCTGCGGCCAGATATTTATTCCGTCCCACTGCAAATTCTTCTCCGGCACGAAGCCGGCGAGCGCGCAAAATGTCGGCATCCAATCACTGATGTGCGCGACGCCATCGAACGTGCCTTGCGGCAACTTACCTGGCCATGAAATGAGCGTCGGAACGCGGATGCCGCCTTCGTAGACCTCGCCCTTCTGGCCGCGCAGGGGGCGGTTGTTCGCCGTGAGTTTGCCACTGGGACAGTTGTCATCGGGATACGTCCGATCGTTGTTCTCAACGGTGCTGCCGCCGTTGTCGCTTGTAAACACGACAATGGTGTCTCCACGCCGGCCCGTCTTTTCTAGCCCGGCGAAAATGCGCCCCACCGCGTCGTCGAGGTGCATGACCGAAGCCCCGTAGTGTCGCGCCACGTCGCCCTGCACGGCAGCCGGCACGCGCGCGACCCACTCCGCCGGTTCCTTGAGCGGCAGATGCACCGCCGTGAAAGGGAGGTAGAGAAAAAACGGGGCTGCGCCGCGCGCCTCAATCCACCGGATGGCTTCGGCGGCGATGAGGTCGGTGACGTGCCCCGTCTCCTCCACGAACGTTTCATTGCGATGCCAGGTGCGGCTGAACTCACCCTGCTTGTAACGATGATTCCACGGGCTCACCCCGCCAGCGAGCGAACCGTAGCTATGATCAAAGCCAAAGTGGTTGGGCCCCTGTTCCGGCCGCGAGCCGAGATGCCACTTGCCCATCAGCGCCGTATCGTAACCCACCGACTTGAGCGCCCCCGCGAGGGTGACAGTGTCCCACCGATACGCGCGCTCGTTCTGCGGAGTGGTCACCCCGAAGCGCGTCGCATAGCGGCCACTCAACAGCGCCGCGCGAGTCGGACTGCAAACGGGATAGACGTAATGCTGCGTCAACTCCATCCCGGAAGCGGCTAGCCGGTCGAGGTTCGGCGTCGGCACGTTGCCTCGATGAAACGCCACGTCCGCCCAGCCGAGATCGTCAGCCATAATGAAAACAATGTTCGGCCGGACTGGCGACGACGCGACCGAGAGCCCGGCCCACGGACTCAGCAGCAGAGCGACGACGGTAGCGAGAATGCGAGCGGGTATCTTCATGGAGGGAGTGATGATCATCGTCGGCTGAGCCGGCTGATTATGCATTGTGTGGGGTTTAACTGGAAATGAAGTGAGTGGTTTAAGCGGCATCGACGTCCCGCCCATGGGTTCGGAAACGCCCGGTCAAGATGCCCCCGCTCGTCTGCGGGCGCTACGCCCGAGCCACGCTCACTCCGACCGTACTGACTTCACTTTCAGTTACACCCCTTTTCGTGCGCGAGGCAGCGTCGGTGATCGGCCACCACAACTGAGGAATTGAAAGAGAGCCGGAAAGCGCCGACGCTCCGGAGTACTCCCCGGTCTTTCTCGATATCTATTTCACCCCATGCGTCCCAAATTAATCCTCGGTTTGTTTTGTGCCTTCTTCACTCTGGGCCGCACGCAGGAACCGGCGCCCGACGCGGTTTTTTTCGGCGGTCACGTCCTCACGGTCGACGCCGCGTTCACGGTGCGGGAAGCGTTCGCAGTGCGCGGCGGGAAAATTATGGCGGTCGGAAGCTCGCGCGAGATCCGCGCGCTCGCTCGGGAGGGCTTCACAGCGGTGCGCGATCTCGGCGGACGTACCGTACTGCCGGGGCTCATTGACTCACACGTGCACCCGCCAGCAGCGGCGGTGTTCGAGTTCGATCACGAGATTCCCAACATGGAAACGATTCGCGAGGTATTGGACTACATCGCAGCCCGGGTGCGCGTGGTACCGGCAGGCGGGTGGATCTCGCTGCAACAGGTGTTCATCACGCGGTTGCAGGAAGCGCGCTTCCCAACGCGGGCCGAACTCGATGCGGTGGCTCCCCACCACGCGGTGAATTTCCGCACCGGGCCGGACAATATGCTCAACACGCTGGCGTTGAAAAAATGCGCGTTCGACCGCACGTGGACGGTGCAGGACGGCGGACCCGGTTATCTCGAAAAAGACGCCGCGGGCGATCCCACCGGCCTCGTCCGCGGGCTGGCGCGGTATATTAAAATGTCCGATACGGGGCGCGTGCCGACCGCGGCGCAAAGCCGCGAGCGGTTGCAGGCGCTGTTCCACGACTACAACCAGACGGGCTTCACTGCGGTGTGTGACCGCGGGGCGACGCCGGAATCGATCAAGCGTTACGAGGAATTGCGGGCGGACGGTGCCTTGACGCTCCGCGTGGCGATGTCGCAGACCTTTCCCACGGTGGGTTCGATGGCCTCCATCCTCGCCGCCATCGACGGCATCGCAACGAGCCCGCTGCGAGCACCCGACGCGTGGCTGCGGCTCATCGGCACCAAGATCTGGCTCGATGGCGGCATGCTCACGGGCAGCGCCTACCTGCATCAACCGTGGGGCCGGAACGAAAATTACGGTATCCGCGACGACACTTACCGCGGCGTACTCAACGTCGCGCCCGAACGGCTGCTCGCGATGGTTCGGCGGGTGGCGCAACACGGACTGCAATTTACCGCGCACGCGGTCGGTGATGCGGCGGGCGATGTCTTGCTCGATGCCTACGACACGGTGAACCACGAGAAACCGATCCGTGAACTGCGCATGGGCATCACCCACTCGAATTTCATGACACGCGAAAGCATCGCGCGCTCGGCCCGGCTCGGCGTGGTGCTCGACGTCCAACCGATCTGGTTACATCTCGACACCCGCACGCTCGTGCAACAGTTCGGCTACGACCGGCTGCGCTGGTTTCAGCCGCTGAAAAGCATTCTGGAAGCGGGCGGCATGACCGGAGGAGGCTCGGACCACATGCTCAAGATCGGCGATCAACGGGCGATCAACCCCTATAATCCCTTCCTCGCCATGTGGACGACGATCTCGCGGCGGGCGAAGTGGTATGAAGGCCAATTGCACCCCGAGGAAGCGCTCACCCGGCGGCAGGCGATCGAGTTCTACACGCGCAACAACGCCCACCTGTTGTTTTGGGAAAAAGAACTCGGCTCCCTCGAGCCGGGCAAACGCGCGGACTTCATCGTGATTGACCGCGACCTGCTCGCGTGCCCGCTCGACGACTGGAAAGAGACGCGCGTGCTGGAAACGTGGGTCGAGGGTCGCGCGGTATTTCGGCGAAACGTTCCGTAAGCACGGGGGCGGCGATCTTTTTTTGGGCTCATCATGGACCCTCATCGCAACATCGTGCCTGCCCCTATTTTCTTTCCTGTAGAAACCGGCCTTGGGGTCACGAACGCGGAATCGGCGGGTTACGAAGCGACGCGGGTGAATTGACGAATCGCTTCGTAGGTCGCAATCCCGGCGGCGGTGCTGAGGTTGAGCGATCGCAACGCAGGATTCGCATGGGGTATCGTGACTCGCTGGCCCGCGCCAAGCTCGTCGTGCAACCAGTCGGGAGCACCCGCGCTCTCGTTTCCAAAGACCAATCCGTCATCGTCCGCGTAGCGCACATTCCAAAAACTTTGCTGCGTTTTTGTCGTGAAAAGCCAGAGCCGCTTCGGCGCCTGGGGACTGGCGCGAAATGCCGCCCAATCGGCATGCTCATGGACATCGAGCGATTTCCAATAATCCATCCCGGCGCGACGCAGATTACGGTCGTTGATCACAAAGCCGAGGGGGTGAATCAGGTGGAGCCGCGAACACGTCAGAGCACACATCCGGCCGATGTTACCGGTATTGGGCGCGATCTCGGGCTGAAAGAGCACGACATGAATCATTCGCTAATCGTCGCTGGCCGCCTGCGCGAATCAAGCGCGCTCACGGATTGACGTTCAGTTTCAGCGACGGGCCTTGAGCTCTTTGTTGAGCTCCATCATTTCGGCCCGCGTCTTGAGGTCGTCACGCTTATCGAAATTTTTCTTTCCGGTGCACAAGGCCACCTCGACCTTCACGAGCGCCTCCTTGAAATACATCCGCAACGGCACCAGTGCCCGCCCACCCGCCTCCAGCGCATGCTGGATCTTGTCGATGTGCCGGCGATGCAGCAGCAGTTTCCGGATACGCTTGGAGTCGTGGTTAAAAATATTACCCCACGCATATTGCTCGATATGCGCGCCATGCATCCAAATTTCCCCCTTCTCCACCCGACCAAACGCGTCGCTGATCTGCGCCTTGCCCGCGCGCACCGACTTCACCTCGGTGCCCCGGAGCTGGATGCCGGCCTCGAACCGTTCGTCCACAAAATAGTCACGCAACGCCTTCGAGTTGCGGATTTCGGTATGACGCGGACCGTCTTTCTTCTTCGCTGCCATGGTTCAGGTGGAATTGGGATCGGAAAATTTCAGCACAAAAAAAGGCGGCCTCGACAATCATCGAGCCGCCCAAAGCTGCAATCGCTCCGCGATCTCAGGCCAATTCGTAGCTGATCTTACCTTCGATCACCTCACGGAGCGCAGTGTCCTCGGGGGTGAGCTGCTCGAGCGACTCGACGAGTGGTCGATTGCCCCGCTTGAGCTGCTTCACGCGACGGGAAACCACGTTGATCAGGATGTTGGGATCAGGAATAGCCTTGAGGGCATCTGTGATATAATTGTCTCTCATGATTAACGGATGGATGATTTGAAAAACCACGAGGACACCGCCCGCTCCGCCACCCGTCAAGGGCGAATTCCCGCCTCCAAATTCCCGCTTGCGCCCGCCCGTCGCGCGCCGAAAACCTCCGCGATGTTCATCGCTTGGACTTCTGTTGCCAGGCGGGCCGAGGCCGAACGCCTAGCGAGGGATGCCGTCGCCCGCGGTTTGGCCGCCTGCGTCCAAATTGAGGGCCCCATCGTCTCACACTACTCATGGCAGGGCCGGGCCGAGCGGGCCGAAGAATTCCGACTCTGTTTCAAGTGCTGCCTCGGCCAACTCGCCGCGCTCGAAACGCAGGTCCTCGCCGACCACCCTAACGATACGCCCGAATGGCTGGTCGTGCGGGCCGAACATGTGGGAGAAAAATACTTGTCATGGGCGCAGGCGAACGCCACGTTCCCACCCTTTCATTCGTCTCAACCACCACTTTAACTACCATGTCCCAGCACAAAAGCCTCCAAGGCGCCTCCGGTCTCGTCGTCAAACGCAATGTTTTGAAGCGCTTTGAGCGCGTTGATATCCTGAAAAAACGTGGCCAATGGAAAGCCGGCGACCGCGTGCAGGGACTCCGCAAGACCAAGCCGGACGTCTAATTCGCCCCCTGTTTTTTTCTTGGCAGGCAGTTTTCCGCTGCCTGCCTTTTTTGTACCCTGATCCCGCGCCGCTCCGTTCCGCCCCATGATCGACCTGACTAAGACACTCATCGATTTCATTGTGCATATTGATGCTCACTTAGTGGAGATCACGCGCAACTACGGCCTGTGGACCTACGCCGTCCTTTTCTTGATCATCTTTGCGGAAACGGGGCTCGTCGTGACGCCTTTCTTACCCGGAGATTCGCTCCTTTTTGCCACCGGAACCCTCTGTGCCCGCGCCGACTCCGGACTCAATGTCCATCTGATGGCGCTGCTCCTGTTCGTCGCCGCGGTGATCGGTGACACGCTCAATTACTGGATCGGCGGGAAGCTGGGTCCGCCTGTCTTTAAACGCGAAGATTCGTTTTTCTTCCGCAAAAAAAACTTGGAGCGGGCCCATGTTTTTTTTGAAAAATATGGCGGCCGGGCAATTATCCTCGCGCGGTTCGTTCCCATCGTGCGCACCTTTGTGCCTTTCGTGGCAGGAGTCGGGCGGATGCGCTACCGCCAGTTTCTCGCCTATAATATCATGGGGGGCTTCGTCTGGATTTATTCCCTTTCCTACGCGGGTTATGCTTTCGGCAACCACCCGATGGTCCAGAAAAACTTCAAGCTCGTCATCCTTGGCATCATTATCCTGTCCGTGCTCCCTGTGGTCATCGAAGGCTGGCGCGCTTGGCGGGAAAATAAAAAGTCTGCCTGAGGCGCACCGCAGCTTTGTGCCACCCGTAAAGTCTTTCGGAAAGTCTTTACGCTCGACAGATCGCAGCGGCAGCGCGAATTTTTTAAGAGCAAACGCGAGTGTAGCACAATGGATAGTGTAGTAGCCTCCGAAGCTATTGATCCCGGTTCGACTCCGGGCACTCGCACCAGCTTTTCTCAGAGTTAAAACCTGGAAAAAAGAACGGACGGGAACTCGGAGAACGTTTACGAACGTAGCAAAATTTCGTTACCCGGGGAACTAGCGTTCAGCTAGTCCGGCAACAAGTTGCCGACCGCTCGGATCGGCCATGACCGCAAGGTCGCCGTTGGTTACCTCAGTGACGAGCGTCACTTCAGTCCAAACAACTGCTGCAGGACCGTTTCGAGATCCTTGCCGACGATCAAGCTGCCCCGTCGATTCACCGCCAGCGACCGACTGCGCTGCCGTTTCTCCAATTCGACGTTCACTTCAGTCAAACGCGGTTGCTCATACGGCAAGGCGACTACGTCCGTCGCATTGAGCGGCGTCCACGCAAACGGAACCCCGGTCCAATTAAACTGAATCTCCCAGCCGGCCACCGGCCCCATCGGCAATGCCTTGGTTACGAGCGAGGGATAGCGCAGGACAAAGTCCGGCGTCCGTCTGGTCGCGATCCGCACCCGCACGGCGGTCTCCATATTGGAAAAATAATCCTGCACGCTGTTGATCTTCCGCGTGCGCCACTGATTAAAAAAGTCGAGTGGATCGATGCCCATGAGGTTCATCCCATTCCAGACGCCGTGTTCATTGTGGCTGCCGAACTTCTTTCGCTGATACCACGCCTGAAAATCGTTCGTTACCATGACGCCGATTTCGAAATGAACATGCGACCGACTGACTGGGATCGGAGTCGCCCCGGAACTGTGCCCCATCGTGCCGAGCGGCTGACTGCGATTAATCCGGCCACCGACGCTCAAACCCGGAGCAATCCGCGCGAGGTGCGCGTAGAGCGTGTAGACCGCCGGCGACACATCCGGGTGCTCCAAGATGACGTAGCGGCCATAGTTGCTCCCGCCCGGATTCGCACTGATATGGCGGACGACCCCCGCCATCACGGCCATGACCTGGTCAACGGGTTCACCGCGGCGGTCCCGGACGAGGGCGCTGATATCGAGTCCCTCGTGAAATTGCACTCCACCGTTGCGCACCCCCCCAAACGTCCCCGACACCGGATCACCCGAACCGGCATGCTGCACAAAGTCCCCGATGGATTTTCCTTCAGACCACGCCGGGTTGGGAGTCGGCCACGTGAGGTCAAGGCGCTCGGCTGCGGACGCCGCCGCACCGATCGCAACCACGGCAACCATCACAAAATTTGTCTTCATTATTTGCGCGCCGCCGCTCGCTGCAGAGCGACGGAGGTTTTCTTGATATTTTCTACGAGGTCGGGCAGGGCCGCGTCCGCCATTTCAACGAAAACGAACACCCGGCCTTCGGCCAGCGGCCCTTCCATCCGGCGCGCGCCCACGGCGACATCGTTCAGGAAGAGCACCAGACGCCGGCCTTGGTTCGAGCCGCTGATTCGGTAGAGATCCCGTGCCGCCGCCGGGGTGAGCTGAAACATCAGGCATTTACCTAGCTCCACCTGCATCAACTCGACGTTCACAATGTCACCCTCGGTGAGCACAGGCTTGGGCCCGATCATTACGCGCACTCCACTCTGCGGTAGGGTGGCGCTCACGGTACGCGCCGCGGCTTCCTCGAGGAAAAACCGCGCCACGGTCGGCGTGTAGTCCACCGAGGTGGGTGACTGACAGCCCGCGAGCGTAAGCAGAAGGCCAAGTAAACGGATGGTCGCTTTGATCATGGTGTTAATTGCCCATCCAGAGACTCCCCGTCCCATCGTCTTTGATCCGCTGTCTTTCCGGAAAATTATCGCCATCCGGAGCCAAGGAGCCGTCGAGGGGACCGTGTAAATAAGGCAGCCGTGAGCCCAGCGCCACATCGGCGGTCCGGATGCGAGCGACGTCTCCAAAGTCATGACAAAAATCGGAATTGAAAAATTTCCGACCGAGGCCCAACCCACTGGCCATCGCCGGAGAACATCGGCCGAGCATCGCATCCGTTTTCATGCGACGGACTCCTCGCTCTCAAACGCAGCCATCAGCTCCGCCCCAACCGCGTCAGCGAGTAATCGGCCGCGATCCGTTAAGCGGACGATCGCATCCGCCCGAGTAGCCAATTGTTCCTCGACCAATCTGCGCAGCAAGGCATCGACCGCCGCCCACGGAGCATCCGGGCATCGCTCCCGCCAGTGAGCAACATCCACTCCGGCGTTCATCCGCAGTCCAAAAATCAACGCGTCTTCGGTCATCAGGGCCGGCGTCAGCGCGACCCGGTCTTCCGTCACCCGGTTACCGTGGGCGACGTGCGTCTGCCATTTCTCCAAATCAGCGATATTCCCCCCACGCCAACCACCGTGTTGTGACGCGGCGGATGGGCCTAGGCCCACCCACTCGTGCATGTGCCATGTATTCAAGTTATGAATGCAGGCTTGCCCCGGGCGGGCGAAGTTGGAAACCTCATACTGCGCATAACCCGCCGCCCCGAGTTGCGCCCACGTCTGCTCGTAGAGTCGGATTTCATGATCCGGATCCAATTTCACCCGCCCTTGAGACAGCTTAACCCATAACTTGGTGTCCTCCTCAAAGGTGAGACAATAGGTCGAGAGATGATCGGGTGCCCGCGAAACCGCCTCGCGCACATCCGCCGCCCACTCCACGGCTGTCTGCCCGGGCAAAGCAAACATAAGATCCAAGTTCACACTGGGAAACCCCGCCGCGCGCACGCGGTCATAAGCTCGATCGATCTGTTGGACGGAATGCTGCCGTCCGAGCGCATCAAGGAGCGCCGGCTGAAAACTCTGGACGCCCATCGACACGCGGGTCACCCCGATTGCCCGCAGGACCGTCAGTCGCTCTTCGGTAACCGAACCCGGGGCGAGCTCGACCGTCCACTCTAGCGGAGTGCCACCGCACCGCGCCCGGACGATCGCACCAAGCTTCTCCAAGTCTCGCGCCGCCAGCAGACCTGGTGTGCCGCCGCCCCAGAACACGGTCGTGACGGGACGCTTCCAAGCAACCAGCGAAGCCTCCGTTGCGACGCAATCTAAGTAACGCTCGATGCTCCCAGCGGTCGGTTGCGTTTGGTAAAATGCACAGAAATCACACGTCGAGGCACAGAACGGCACGTGCACGTAAAATCCCAGCGGGGCGTGCGCTGAGGAAGCTTTGGCTTGCGCTGGGACGAGGCCGCTCATTAGTAACGCGTTTTAATTCGCCAAGATTTTTTCACTCTAGGACCCAATGCACACCAACCGAATTTCTCCCGCGAGAAAAATCCTCGCCTGGCTCGCCGCCCTCGCCGTTTTCGCGCTCCTTTCAGGCTGCGACACGGTCACGCTGACGAACCTGACGCCTGGATCGATGCCGGAGAATCCGTCACAAATCTACACGTTCACTCTGCGGGTGACGCCGCGGACGAATACTGTCCCCCTCACCTCGATCGCGCCTCACGTCATCGTCGACGGCAAGAGTTTCGACATGAAGAGAAGCCCGATTGGCGAAGGTATTTTTGAATTCGAATATCAAGTCCCCTCAGGGCGTGACGCGCTGGCCTACTATTTTCTCGTTAATTACCTCGTCGAGGGAAACAACCTACAGACCCCGCTCGAAGTCTACACCGACCTCACGCGCACGCAGATCGTCCGTCGCTACGTCCTCTCGCTGGAAGTTAACCGTGGCCCTGTCGGTTCACGCGTCAGTGTGTTGGGTCGGGGCTTCACCCCCCAAGATACGGTCAACTTCAATGGCTCGCCAGCCCGCACAGTGTGCGAATCCCCGAACGCCCTCAGCTTTTTCGTCCCGCCGCTGGAGAGCGGACGCAATTATCAAATCACACTCAATAGTGCCGCCGGCAATTCGCCGATCGGCTCCTTCCGCATCGATGCGAGCAGTATTTCGGTTACGCCGTCTTCGCTCACGCTGCGGACGGGGTCCAAGCAAACCCTGACCTTTAGTATTCCGAACGCCGCACCACCCGGTGGCACCTTGCTCGATATCGCGACCAACGTACCGGACAGCATCATCATGCCTGAAGTGATTGTGGCCCAGGGCCAGACCAGCGTCACGGTGACCGTCGAAGGTGGAAAGCCAGGGAATGGCAGTCTGTTTCTCAAGGGCTTTGGTTCGAGCGAGGTTAATGTGGCGGTGAGCGTCTCCGCGAGATAAGACCCGCCATCATCGCACTCCTTTCCGTAGGGCAGGTCGCAAGACCTGTCCTATTTTTTTTGCCCAAATTGCAACGTCAGCGTCACCGGCCGATGATCGCTGGCCGTGCGCACACCGTCGCCGTCAAAAATTTTCGCCACGCCGCCCTCTACCGCCGATCGCAGGCCCGGCGAGACGAACACATAGTCAACTCTCGTATAGGTATCATCGCGACGAAACGCGTGGGTCCACGTCTCGCCTCGCGAATCCGCTGCCGGCAACAGGCCGGTGATCACCGTCTTGCCTCGCACATGGAGCCTTTCGAGCGGCTTACTTGCCTTGCTGTCATTGCAGTCACCGAGAATTATAAAACGAGCCTTCGCCGGCACCGGAAAACGCTTGAGCACCCTGTCCCGCACGGCCGTAGCCTCCCCGGTGCGCCGGATGGTCGAGAGAGCATCGTCGGGACGATCCGTAAAGCGACTTTTCAAGTGTAACGCAAAAATCGTCACGTCCCCCTCCACCGTGGCGATCGTCACTTCCAAGAGGCCTCGCTTAACGATCTCCTTCGCGCCGAAGTAGGCAAACTCAAGGTCGGAATGCGTGGTCACCGCCTTGAGCGGAAGGCGAGAGAGCAGCGCCACATGGCGATCCGCGTCGGCCGCCTCCGCGAGCGCCACATAGGGGTAGTCGAGCCCCTCGGCCTTCAGGTCTCGCTGCAGTTCGTCCAGATAAGCACGCGGCCCCATTTCTTGGAGCACAAGCACGTCGGCATTGAGTGCGCGCATCACGGTCCGGAGCGCGCGTTTTTCTGACTCCGGCTTCGGATAATCTTTGCGATAGCCCGCCTCCGTCATCCGGTTGGTCGAGACGTAATTCTCAATGTTGTACGTGGCCATCGTCAGCGCCTCAGCCTGCAGCCGGACCCCGACAAAAAACCCGCTCAGCAGCCATCCGACCAAACAAAGGCGCGTGATCCCCCTTGGCTTCATGAGCGACCGCGAAGCGGCGGGTCAGAGCTTGGCCAGCGCGCCTTCGCGTTCGACCAGCGTGGGGTGAGAGTAGTGAAACGCGCTGAACCACGGATGCGGCGTCAGGTTGCTCAAATTTTTCTGCGCCAGTTTGCGCAACGCACCGACCATCGCCGCCGGCCCGCCCACGGCTTGGCTGGCGAACGCATCCGCCTCATACTCGTGCTGGCGCGAAAGCGCATTCATGAGTGGCGAAAACCAAAATGTTACGAGGCCGCTCAAGAGTCCAAAGAGGAGAAACGAAGGAGCGAGCTCACCCTCTGGAAATCCGAACGAGCGGTTAAACCACGAACTCCTCGCGAGCCACGCGATGACTCCGAAGCCGCCGAACATCATGGCCGCCGACATCGCGATCATCTTCGGAATGTGTCCGCGGCGATAATGCCCGATCTCATGCGCCAAGACGGCTTCAAGTTCTTCCGCCGTCAGCTGCGCGATGAGCGTGTCGAAGAGAACGATCCGCCGAAACCGGCCGAAACCAGTGAAGTAGGCGTTGGAATGGCCCGAGCGCTTCGATCCGTCGATGACCTCAATCGTCGAAGCCCGAAATCCCGTGCGATCTCCGAGCGCCAAGAGCCGCCCGCGCAACGCGCCCTCCGGCAGCGGAGTGAGCTTGTTAAACAGCGGCAAGATCACCTTCGGATACAACACGAGCATCAGCAGCTGAAAACCAAACATTAAGCCGAAGCCCCAGAGCCACCACGAAGGGCCCGTCCACTTCACCAACGAAAGCAAAGCCCAGAGCAGCGGAAATCCGATCGCGAACATCAGCACGGTGCCCTTGATTTTGTCCATCACCCAAAGTCCCACGGTACTCTTGTTGAAGCCAAATTTCTCCTCGAGGCGGAACTGCTCCCACCACTCAAACGGCAGCGAGGGCACTGAAAGCAGCAGCATGGCCAGCAAGACGAACACGGCGTGGCTCCAGACGGCCTGCGCCGAGCCCCCACCAACCGTCCACGCGAACAGCCACGGCAACACCCCGCCAAACAGCACCAGCGCCGTCACCACCGTGTCAAAAACCCCGGTGATCACGCCAAAGCGCGATTTCGCCAAGGTGTAGGCCACGGATTTCCGATAGGTCTCCAAATCCATCATGGCTGCGGCGGCCGCTGGCGGGGCTTCCGCGTGGCGGCGGACTTCCCCGCGATTAAGGGCCGACAGGGCGAGTTCGCCGGCGAGCCGCAACACCATCAGCACCGCAGTAATCGAAAGGACTAACAGCATGACAACCAATCCATGCGAAACTGTCGCGGCCGCCAGCCCAAAGATTGTTTGAAATGCCGGATCTCCGCCGCATCTTCCACCGCGTGGAAGCCAAAGAAACCAAATTATCGTTCGAGCACGCTCTCGGAAAACTCGAGTCCATCGTCGAATCGATGGAGTCTGGCGATGTGCCGCTCGCCGAGTTGCTCGCCCGATTTGAGGAAGGCAATAAGCTGCTCACAGTGTGCGAAGCACGGCTCAAGGACGCAGAGCTTAAGATTGAGCAGCTCAAAAAACAAAAGGACGGCAAGATCGCCTTCGAAAAATTCGAGACCACCCGAGAAGACTAAGCCACGATGACCGCTCCCGCCGCCCCCCTCCACCCTCGACTCCTAGACGCCATCCACGGCCCTGCAGACGTCAAAGCCCTCGCCGTTGCCCAGCTCCCGCAGCTCGCTGAGGAAATTCGCGCCGAGCTCATCGCCGTGACCGCGAAAAACGGCGGTCACATCGGCCCCAACCTCGGCGTCGTCGAACTGACGATCGCCCTCCACCGCGCGTTCACCACACCCGAAGATCAGTTCGTGTTCGACGTCGCCCATCAGGGCTATGTCCACAAGCTCCTGACTGGCCGCGGCGGCGACTTTTTCAGAAAACTGCGCCAAACCGGGGGTGCCAGCGGTTTTCTCTACCGGAGCGAGAGCCCCCATGATGCGTTCGGCGCCGGGCACGCCGGCACCGCGCTTTCCGCCGCGCTCGGTATGGCTACGGCCCGCGACCTGCGCGGCTCACGCGAACACGTGGTCGCTGTCTGCGGCGATGCGGCCTTCACTTGCGGCATCACCCTCGAAGCCCTCAACAACGTCGTCTCCTCGACGAAGCGCTTGATCGTGATCCTCAACGACAATGAGTGGTCGATCGCAAAAAATGTCGGCGCCATTTCCAGTTACCTGAACCGCATCAGCACCAATCCGATCTACAATAAAGTTCATCACGACGTGGAGGCCTTCTTCAAGAGCTTCCCGACCGGGGTTGAAATGAACCGCGTTTACACCAAGTGGAAGCGCGAGACCAAGGACTTCTTCGTCGAGTCTTCTCTCTTCGAGAAGTTTGGTCTCCGCTACCTCGGCCCCGTTGACGGCCACGATCTCGACGCGCTCCATAAAAATCTCGAATTCGCGAAGCATTGCGACGTGCCCGTCCTCATCCACGTCCTGACAAAAAAAGGCAAAGGCCTCGAAGCCGCCGTCGAGCATCCCGAAAAATTCCATGGCGCGTCCCCCTTCGACCCCGTCAGCGGCGAGAGCAGGAAAACGGTCGTGGGTGCGCCCCCGAATTACCAAGACGTCTTCGGCGAAGCCCTCGTTAGGTTTGCCCGAGCGGATCCACATATTCTGGGGATCACCGGCGCGATGCCCAGCGGCACGGGTTTGGCACACCTCGCCACCGCCGTACCGAAACAATTCTTCGATGTCGGGATTGCGGAGGAGCACGCCGTCCTCTTCGCCGCCGGATTGGCCACCAAGGGATTTCGCCCCGTGTGCGCCATCTACTCCACCTTTCTCCAACGCGCCTACGACCAAATCATCCACGACGTCGCGCTCCAAAATCTCCCCGTCACCTTTTGTATGGACCGGGCGGGACTGTCCCCCAATGACGGCCCGACCCACCACGGCCTCTTCGACCTAGCGTATCTACGTTGCGTGCCCAATGCGACGATCATGCAGCCGAAGGACGAGGACGAGCTCGTGGATATGCTCCATACGAGTCTCCAACTACCCGGCCCCGGCTTCATCCGCTATCCCCGAGGGGCCGGCACTGGCGTGAAAATCAAAGCGCAGCCCGTCGCACTGCCCATCGGTCAGGCCGAGGTTTTACGCGAAGGCTCCCACATCATGATCTGGGCCCTCGGTAGCATGGTGCCAGACGCGCTCAAACTCGCCGAGCGCCTCGCCCTTGAGGAGAATATTTCAGTCGGTGTCGTCAACGCGCGTTTCGTCAAGCCCCTCGACCGCGCACTCCTCCTCAGTCATGCGGCCTGCATTCCCCTGCTCGTCACCATGGAGGATCACGTCGTCGCCGGTGGTTTTGGCAGCGCGGTCCTCGAGGCATTGCACGAATCCGATTGTTCTGTGGCCGTCGAGCGCCTCGGTTGGCCCGATAAATTTGTCGAACACGGCAGCAGCCTGGACATTCTCCGCGCCGCCTACGGACTCTCGCCCGATGCCCTGTGTAGCCGGGTCGTCGCGCGGTGGCGCATCCTCAGCGCTGAGCGCATCGCCGCCGACGTCTGAGGCCACACCGACCGCGGGACTACGGCACCACGTAGACCTCCACCAACGCCTCTCCGGTAGTGTTACCGACTCCGGAAACTTGGATTGTGTAGGCACCACTGGGGAGGGTCAGGAGTGCGGCGCAATCCGCACTCCCTTCCACCAGCGGAAAGGCTCCGACTGCCAACGCCGCAGCCGCGATATCCGCTTTTTGGACACCCGCCGACCACCCGGAATTGGACAGCCTCTGCGCCTGTCCGGAAAATACCGTCATACTCGGCCGAGCCAGCGCCCCCGTCACCCCGAAGCCCGCCAAGCCTGGCCCGACCGCCCGCACGAGCACGCGGACCGGATCACTGCCCCCGATGACGAGACCCGGAATGAGCATCTTGTCCCCGGTCCCAACCTGAGCACGCGCCGAAAGATTGACGAGTCGCGCGCCCTGCACATTCACCGATGCATCGTAGACCTCGAGCAACGCGACCCCCGCGTCACTGCCAGACCCGCCGAGGGAGGCGGTGTAGACGCCGCCCGGCAACGCACCGAGCACCACGGCATCTTTGCTTCCCGCCGGTAGGGCAAAAGCCCCGACAGCAGCCGCCGTCGTCATGATTTGCGCCACGTTATTTCCGCTCCCCCAATCATCGTTGGCCAACAACACATCAGCCGAACCCAACGGTTGCACCACGAGCGTGGGATCGCGCAACGGAGTGGACACCCCGAGCGGTTCCAAGGTCGGCCCGATCGCACGAACCAAGTAATGCTTGGTGCCCTCGCCTTTCGTCACGAACCCCGCAATCAGGGGCACTCCATTTCCAGCCTGCGCCCGCGTCGCGAGATTGACCAGCAGTCCACCGTCGGCTCGCGCAGGCACTTGGCCCGAACGCACCGCATCGCGTCGAAACATCGGCCACCGCGACTGAGCTGATGCCGGCGCACCGGAGCCGTTGAACGCATAGAGTTTCCCATCGATCGACCCCACATACACCGCACCGTCGGGTGCCACGACCGGGGACGACTCGATCAGATCACCCGTGTCGTAGGCCCACTTGATCAGTCCGGTTTCGGGGAAGACTGCGCGCACCCGACCATCGTCCGCGCCAAAAATAATCGTGCCATCGCTCCGCACTGCAGCGCTGGAAAAAATCGCGCCGCCCACACTCACACTCCACTTCATCGTGCCATTCGGATTCACGGCATAAAAATTCTTATCAAAGCTCCCGAAATATATCGTGCGGTCCGGACCGATCGCCGGCGACGCCTGAACTTGGCCCCCGGTTTTAAACTTCCATTTAATGGCACCGTCCTCCGGAGCGAGTGCGTACAGGAAACCATCATACGAACCCACGTAAATGGTACCGTCGACGTCGATCGCAGGGGAAGACGCGACGGTCGACAGCGTCTCGACCTGCCACTTCTTGGAACCGTCGGGATTGATCGCATAAATAGAGCGGTCGTTTGAGCCAACATAAATGGTGCCGTCTGCGGCCACCGCCGGTGATGATTCGATGGAGTTCCGGGTCAGAAATTTCCAGCGCTCAACGCCGTCCTTGCTGACGGCATGCAACCCGTAGTCATCCGAGCCGATGTAGAGAGTCCCATCGGGACCGACCGCCGGCGAACTGATCACAATCGCGCCCACGGACAGTTTCCATTTTTCCAATCCAGTCGCTCCGTTCACGGCATAGAGATTTCCATTCCAACATCCGAAGTAAACGGTTCCGTCCGCACCAATCGCCGGTGCCGAGTCCACCCACTGGCGAGTCCGGAACGTCCACTTAATCGAACCGTCTCTCCCGTTGACCGCCTGGAGCAGGCCATCCTGCGGGGTGCTATCAATCTCCACGCCGACAAAGATGGTCCCATCAGCTCCGACCGCCGGAGACGAATACACATATCCCCGGGTGCTCGCCATCTTCGAAGCCCAACGCAAGGAGCCATCAGCCTGCGCCAGCACCCTTCCGGTGATTACTCCGCACAGCAGCACGGTCAACCACGTCGGCCAACCCAATGACCGACGAACCGGCAGACGCACGCAATTCCCCGGCGGGTCGACTCTGGCCATAACGTGAGCGAGCCCCGTTCGCATGCGATCACACGTCGGGCTCCAGCACCAAACGAAAGCATGTGCCCTCGGCGTCGCTTTTCACCAACTCGATGCGTCCGCCCGCCTGTTGGGCGAGTTGCTGGCTCAGGGCAAGTCCCAGACCACTGCCGCCGGGCTTCGTACTGGCGCAGGGTTGAAACAACCGTGCCCGCACCGATTCAGCCAACCCCGAGCCTCTGTCTTCCACCGAAAATTCCCATCGGCCGTCCTGCGTGGAGCGAACCGTGAGGCGGACGATTCCGGCCGGCGGCGAAGCTTCGACCGCATTTTGTAGCAGGTTGCGCAACACAAGGCCGGTGAGATTTGCCCGACGGCCCGGCAACGACGCTTCCGCGACAATATCTGCCACGAGCCGCACGCCGGCCACATTGGCTGAGGGCCGCACTCGCTCAAACGTCACTTCCGCGAGCTCCGTGCAGGTGAGGTCGAAATGGGCACCATGCTGTTCATCACGCAGGACACCGACGACGTCATTGATCATCGTTCGCAAACGACGCGTGAGCTCCGTGGCCGCGACAAGTTCCCGCCCGCTTTCCTCCCTTCCGCCCGGTTCAGCCTGTGACGCCATGAAAACTTCGAGTCCGGCGAGAGGGTTTTTTATTTCATGAATGAGATGCGCCGTCACGGTGCCGAGCGCGGACGTTTTCGCCGTCAGCACGAGCTCACGATTGGCACGCTGCAAATCCTCGGTCCGCGCTTCCAGAATGTGGTTCGCCGCCGCGAGCCGCCGAAACGCCCAACCCAGCACAAGCACAATTACCACCGCGCCTGCGAGCCACGCGATCCCCGCTTGCAGAGTGAGCCGTCGATCAAGGGAAGTGAACTCGGCAGCAAGTTCATCGCCGACAATCCAGAATTGGGCGACACCCGCGAGCGGGGCCCCTTCGCTTCGCCGTAACGGGACCCAAGCTTCAATCAGTGGTTCGGTGGTCGCGAGGGCGTCGGCGGGAGCTGGCGCGCCGGCCAGCATCTGCAATTTTTCCCGCGCGCGCATGCGGGCAAACGGTCGCGTCGTCCACTCCTCGCCCGCGGGCGGCTCATCCGAGAGCTCCAACGGCAAGGCCCCACTGAATCGCCGGCTGGCATCGAAAACGCGAATGGCCAACACGCCGCGATACTTCGAGGCCTTGAGCACCGCGGCTAGCAACTCGCCCGGCGCATCCGTCAACCCGACTTCGGCCAGAGCCTCCGCCCCGTTCGCCAACTGCATCGAAGCGACCGCGGCCAGCGTCTCAGCCTTGCCTGTTAAAATCTGCTCTCGAAGGCCGCCCCGCAGTTGCAGCGTGACAAACGCTAACACCGCGGCAAAGACGGCCACGGTCAGACCCACCACGGTTAACTGCGTGGCGCGACCGGGCGGCGACGGGCTGACAGGGACGGTCATGAGGAAAAGCAGGCCTCATTTTTCCCAATTCCAGCGGATACCTAGCAAGCCTTCGTTCAGATAATATGAGGCGATCACATCGTTGGAGCGGTTGCGTTCCCACGTATACTCCGCGTAAACCGTCCAACGCGCACTGAGCTTGCGCTCGATTTGGAGGTCCACAGCAATGTCATCCCTGATTTGGGGCGTCGGCGAGATCCCGACCCCGACCGTTTGCAGCGCGAACTCGACTCGTCGGGCCGAGCCTTTGAGCGCCACGAGCCAAGCGTCCGTTGTCCACTCAACCTCGTGGGTGATTTTACGCTGGTGGAAGTTCAGGTAGCCCACGCCATTGTCGCGGAAACGCACCGCGCTGGCCCGCGTGCTGGTCTTCCACCGACCCGCCGCGTCGAGCGTGGCATCAACCCGGAGCTCACCTTCACGCTCGGCAACCTTGAGCTGCGTGCCCGCCAGCGGACGCCCGCTGACTGAATTCTGCTCGCGCACGTCATAGTTCCGGCGGCCCGCGGTGCCCGCTACGCTGACTTCGAAGCGCACACCGGGGCGCCAGCCCAACCGCAGCGTCCCTTCGCGAACGCTGCGGTTATTCGCGCCATCGGGATAAGTTAACCGCTTCTCCTCAGCCTGAGTCTCCATCCACCAAGACGGCCGAACGGTCCATCGAACTTTCGGACCGATGTTCGCCCCCAGCGTCTTCACCTCAGTGACAACCTGTCGCAAATCGGTATCTGAAGCGTCATAAATCTGGTCAAACGAGTAGCCCCGCACATCGAGAGAAAACTTTAAAACGTCCCCGATCCGGTAGCGCCATTCTGAAAGCAGAATGGCCGCAGACTCATGGTTGATCGTACGCGCAGAAAAATAGTGCGTACCTTCAGCCTTGAGCGAAGCCAGAAAATCCGCGCGCCCTTGCGGTGCCCGCCAAACCGTCGCATCGATCCCGCTGCGAACAAATGCGCTACGCTCCTCGCTCGCATGGCTGAGGAGCACGTTATCGCGGAATCCGAAACCTGTTTGCACGCTACCCCACCGGATCCAACTCGGCGGGGCCACGAACGGGGTCGGGGCCTCCGTCGCAGTTTTCGTCGCGCCCTCGGGAACCCACTCCACTCCCTGACCGCACACCCGCCCCAGAGCGAGGAGGGTCAAAACCGCAACGGTTGCGATGGAGAAGAATTGTTTTGTCACAAACAGTGAATGAAGGACGGGCTCAAGATGCGGTGACTGACCGCATCACTCAAGCCATGTTCGCACCCAAAGGCCGGAAACGAAGAAAGGAGTCGCCGGGGGCGCGACAGATTCAACAGCCGTCGTTGCGGGAAAAGAAACAAACACGCCGCCCGAAGTTTATCGTTGGCGCTGTTTTCGGAGATCGTCGCGGAGCTGCTTGCTCAGCTCTCGCTGCGTTTCGCTGAGCTCCTTCATTTTCTCCAAAATCGCTTTGCGGTGCTCATCACTCGCAGTCTTCAACTGGTTGAGGAGGGCCTGGCGCTCAGCGAGCATCGTATCGCGCTGCGCACTAAATTTCTCGACGTCCTTCTTTACATCACCCGCTGCGGGTGGCTGCGCTTTGGCGACAGGTTTTTCCGCCGGCTTACGAGGATCCGTCGGACTGACCGGAGCGTCTGCCGCATACAAGTCGCTAACGACCGCAATAGCAGCCGCTACGATCAGCTTGTTGAGGAGAGTGGCTTTCATCAGGATAGTGTTCGGTCAGGAAGGTCTTTACTTGAAAAGTTTGTCCTCAATTGCAGCCGTTGTGCCAACCTCATCAACCAATCTTTTCACGTTACAAATCAATGATTAGAGATTTTAGATGTGTCGGCGAGCGGCGGCGAAACCTCGGGGAATCTCCCCCGTTCAGCGCGCTGCCCGAGGATTATTCCCCAACCTTTCCGGCGTTACCGCCCCCTTTGATCCGGTAACGCACCACATCGCGCGATACCCCGAGTAAACGCGCGGCTGCCGACACGTTGCCTTCGGCTTGCTGCACGGCCTGCGCGACAATTCGATCAATCGCAGCTTCCAGAGAGAATCCGCTCTCGGGAAAAACAAAGCCCGGCCGCATCCACGCGGTATTGTCCGCCGCACCTGTCGCCGACGTTCCTCCGAGGTGACCGAAGCTCAGCCCCCGCTCGCCACCAAACACCACCGCCCGCTCCAGTTCGTGCGCGAGTTCACGGACATTCCCCGGCCAAGCATGAGCGAGGAGCCGTGACTGCCCCTCCGGCGGTATCACCGGCGGTTTCTGGCCGTAGCGTTTGCAGACCCTCGCCAGCAACGCGTCAGCGAGCACGAGGATGTCGTTCCCACGTTCGCGCAGCGGGGGCAGGCGCACCCGAAACAAATCGAGACGATGCAAGAGATCCTCGCGAAATTTCCCCGCCGTCACCAGCACTCCGAGGTCTGCATTGGTCGCCGCGATGATCCGCGAGTCGACCGCGATCGGCCTCGTGGCACCCACGCGCCGGAGTGAGTGATCCTCCAAGACCGTCAGTAATTTCGCCTGCAGGGATTGAGCAAGACTCGGCAGTTCATCGAGAAATAATGTGCCCCCATCTGCGGCTTCCATGAGTCCAATCCGCGCCGCCTTCGCATCGGTAAACGCACCGCGCTCGTGGCCAAATAGCTCCGCCTCGGCCAAGGCCTCGGGCATAGCCGAACAATTAAGTTCCACCATCGGTCCATCGGCGCGCGGGCCATTGCGATGAATCCAACGGGCGATCGCCGTCTTGCCCGTGCCGGTCTCGCCCTCGATCAGCACCGGCGGCAAGTGGCTGCCCAACCGACGATCCGCCGTCGTTATTTTCTGCAATTGCTCCCGCACGCCAACCAGACTCGCTCCGAACACTAAATCCGCCTCCTGTCCGCGGCGAAATTCATCCGCTCGCTTCGCCTGCAGGCTCTTCCGCGCATGCGCCAGTCTCACCGGCAATTCTTCCGGGTCGAAGGGCTTGACGAGGTAATCTGACGCCCCTGCCCGGACCGCCTCAACCGCACCCGCGACGCCGCCTTCAGCAGTCATCACGAGGACATTGGTCGTAGCTGAAAAGACCTTGTCTCGCAATAAATCAGTGCCCCGCCCGTCCGGCAGATTCACGTCCAACAACGCCACGTCGAATGGCAGGGACTCGGCCGCTTGCCTGGCCGCCACCACCGTGCCGACCGCCGTCACCGACGCCCCCTCGTTTTCCAGAAACCCAGCCAAGCGTTTGCGCAGCAACAACTCGTCCTCGAGCACCAGCACATTCAGACCGGACAACGGAGATTTTGACATGGAAGATTCTGGTCCACGGTCGCAGGCCACACGTTCGGATTGAAACAGCGCGGACACGGCCAGGAAGAGGGCGAAGACTCCACGAAAGAATGCGTCAAACGCAATTCATCTCCTCGAAAGCCCTCTTCGCAGCGGGCGACGGTCCGTTTGCGCAATCCGACGCTGGCCTCGCGAGCGACGTACCCCGGCGTGTCGTCGTGGCGATGGCCGGTAGCCCGCCACCCAGCCCCAACTCATCACGCCCCACGCTACTTCGATCGAGTCACGAGAAAATAACGGTCGTGTGGACTGTGGTAAGTGTGGAGCGTGCACACGGGCACGCGTGCAAACGTTCCCGGATAATCTGCCACCAGCACGGCCTCGAACCGCGCGGCAAATAGGGTTAAGTTATAGGCATTCCACTCGTCGTTAAAGTCCGTGATCCGCAGCAACACCGGAGCCGGGGACACCTTGAAACGTTCCGCCAACTCAGCGAGCGGTCCATCGTTCAGCAAGCTGACTTCCCTCCAGGCTGCACCCGGATGCCGCGCTTTCAGGTCTGCTTCAAACGCCATGTGCAGGTCGGATCCTTCGCCTGAAAATTCCGTGCGCAATAACGGTACAGTCAGGACGAGCGAGGGCAGCAAGAGCGCGACAGCGGTGAGCGTCGCCACTGCAATAAATCGCAGGCGCAGCCAGCCCCCGACCACCTCCACCACCAACACCGCCCCGATCGCTGCGAGGATCAGAAACAGGGGCAGCACGTGACTCAGGTTTCGTTCGAAAAAAACACCGCGGGTCGCGAAATATCCCGCAAACAACAGTACCGGGCCGGCCAATACGACCAACTCCCCCCAACGCCGACGCCACGCCAGCACACCCGCACCGAGCCCTGCGCACGCGAGCACCGGCCACCCCAAAGTGACGACGTAATAAGCCGCCAACATATCCGCCACCGCCCGTCCATCGAGATGACTGTGCGGGGGGTGCTGTCCACCGTATTGGTTCATCAAAAATTCCACGCCGTTCACAAACGCTGCGGGATTTGCGAGCGCCCCGGGGGCGCCGACAAAAAATCCAGCCATCAGGCCCAACGGCACCAGTGCCAGCGCGACCGCGCGCGCACGCACCGTCGCCTGGCGCCGACCGGCAAGCCAAGGCACCAACGGCATCCACAACAACAAGAGCATCGTGACCTTGCACGCCACGAGCAGCCCGACGGCCAAAGCCCCGCCCGCCACGGCCAGCAAACTCAATTTTGCCCTCGGCCAGCAGCACGCGACGACCGCCATCGTCAACACCGTCACAAACGCCTCGGGCCGGGAATAGTGCGCATCCTGCACGAGTTGCACCGACACGGCGACGAGCACCCCGGCACCGATCGCCATCACCCGGCCGCCAATGCGTTCGGCCAACCGCATCGCTTGCCACACCACCAGCGTCGCGAGCACGACCGAGAAAAACCGATACACCCAGAATCCCGCATCTTCCGATCGCCACGCCAAAGTGCCGGGCACCACTTTGACGAAGCGGTAGAACCAAAACGTGGCGGACAGATGCGAGGAAAAGTTATACTGGTCGTAGCGCAAATCGGTGCTGAGGTTCACCGCCTTGGCCCAGTTCGTATCCCAGTCTCCCGACCTGCGCATCTGCCCGACCACCTCAGTGGTGATCGTCTCGTCCGGGTGCCCGTAGCCGCCGTGGTAGTAGGCGACACGCAGTCCAAACCCGAGCACGACCACGCACCCGGCCGCGAGCCACCAACGCCACTGCTCACGGAGCGGGGCGACCCCGGAAATCGCCGCCAAATTCTCGCTAGAATCGTTCATGCGGTATGCCCGAGCTCGGTTCACCCTCGCAAAATTTGGGCTGCCACAAACATTCGACCCCGCTCATTTGTGATCCCACGGCAAATGAACCGTCAGCTTCTCGTGTTTCCACACGTGAAACACATCGAACATTTTTCCGGGATTCAGAATCCCTCGCGGATCGAGCGCCGCCTTGACGGCCTGCATCGCCCTGATCTGCGCCGGTGAATGCTGGATCCGCAAAAACGGCGTCTTCGCCAACCCGATCCCATGCTCGCCGGAGATGGCGCCACCGAGCGACACGACCGTCGCCATGAGCAACTGCACCGCCTCCTCCGCAGCGCGCGTCTCTTTTTTGTCCGCGCGATGATACATAATATTCACGTGCAGATTGCCGTCCGCGAGGTGACCAAACGTTGGCACGTGCAGCCCCGACTCGCGCTTCAATCGCTTCAAAAATTTCGCAAACTTCACGTAACTTCGCATCGGAATCACAATGTCCTCGTTCAGCTTCGCATCGCCGAGTTCGAACATCGCACCTGAGCACTTGCGTCGCACTGCCCACAGTTGCTCCGCCTCTGCGCGGTCCTTCGCTACGCGGTGCGCCGTCGCGTGGCTGCCCGCCCATGCCAGCACTGCGGCGCTCTGCTCCGAGACGTCCGCCTTCGATCCGGCCAATTCCAACAGAATCACGGGCCGCCCCGCCTGACCGGGAAACACGCTCTGCCCCGTCGCACGCTCCGCGCACAACACGCTCTCGCGATCGAGGAACTCGCAGATCGCCGGCTGCACCCGCGACCGAAACAGCGCCAGCGCCGCCTGCAACGCCCTCGTCTCATCCGGAAACGACGTCAACACGGTCCACCGTTCCGCCGGTTTCGGAATGAGTTTCAGCACCGCACCCGTCACGACGCCCAGCATCCCTTCGCTGCCAATCCACAGATCGCGCATGTTGAACCCCGCGGAAAACTTTTTCGTCGCCGTGCCCCATTCCACGTATTCGCCCGTCGGCAGAAACCCGCGGAGCGCCACGATGAAATCCCGCGTCACCCCATATTTACCTCCGTGCATCCCACCAGCGTTGCACGCGATATTACCCCCGATCGTGCAGTAGTCCTTCGACGAGGGATCAGGCGGATAGAACCAACCCACCGCCTCCGCCGCACGGTGGATATCCCCCACCTTCGCACCACACTGCACGTGCGCCATCCCCGCCTCTTCGTCGATTTCGATTTGGTTCAGCGCCAGCATGTCGAGCACCCATCCTCCGCGCACCGGTGCCGCCGCGCCCGTGAGCGTCGTGCCACGACCTCGCGTCGTCACGGGCACGCCGTGCTGGTTCGCGAGCGTGAGCAACACCCCGATCTCGGCTTCATCGCTCGGGAAAATCACCGCCTCCGGCAGAAACGGAATCTTGCTGCTGTCGAACGAGGCCGCCCGCCGCGTTTCGTCATCGGTGCGCACGACGCGGGCGCCGAGCTTGCGTTTGAGCAACGCCGTGGTGGTGGTGAACAACTTCATCGAACCTGACGCAATGCACACACCGCTAGCGCCGTGCAAGCCGCCACACGACATGACGAACCTTTTGCTTCACTTCCCGCCGACTCGTGTGCGACCCTCTTCTTTTCTTCCTCCTGTTCTCATGACCAAAATCCTTCTCACGACGACCTCGTTCCAAGACACGCCGGGCGAGCACCACCAGCTCCTCGCCGACACCGGCTGGGAGATCATCCGCGCCCGCGGCCCCCTCAACGAGGCCGATACCCTCGCCCTCGTCGGTGATATCGACGGCTACATCTGCGGCGACGATCTCATCACCCGCAAGGTCTTCGAGAAGGCGCTCCCGAAACTGAAGGTGCTTTCCAAATACGGCATCGGCGTCGACAAGATCGACGTGAAGTCCTGCACCGAATTCGGCATCCCGCTCCTCTTCACCCCCGGCGTCAATCACACCACCGTCGCCGAGCACACGTTTCTCCTCCTCCTCGCGCTCGAGAAGAATTTCCTCTTCCACACCGACTCCACCCGAGCGAACACGTGGAAACGCAAGACCGGTCACGAGCTCCTCGAGAAAACCATCGGCATCATCGGCCTCGGCCGCATCGGCAAAGAAGTCGCCATCCGCGCCCGCGCATTCGGAATGAGCGTCATCGCGCACGACATTTACTGGGACGAAACATTCGCCGCTGCGCACCACGTCAAACGGGCCGCCAACCTCGACGAAATCTACGCCGCCTCCGATTACATCTCGCTCCACACGAATCTCACGCCCGAGACGCGCGACCTGATGAGCGCGAAAAGTTTCCCGAAGATGAAAAAGGGCGTCCTCATTCTCAACTGTGCCCGCGGCGAGATCGTCCACACGGCCGACATGGTCGCCGCCCTCAAGTCCGGCCAAGTCGGCGGCTACGGCACCGACGTCCTCGACGAAGAGCCGCCGACTCCCGATCACCCGCTCCTCAAATTGCCCAACGTCGTCTGCACACCGCATATCGGCTCCCGCACTTACGAGAGCGTCGTCCGCCAGGCCACCGCCGCGGTGAAGAACCTCATCCTCGCGATGCACGGCGAAAAACCCCTCGCCCAAATCAACCCCGAAGTGCCGGTCAAGAAAGTCGTCTAATCCACGCTCGCTCGTAGGCCGGCGCCCGCCGCCTCCGAGCTCTGACTCAGAACCAGACTCTTAACGCTCCACCCTCAACGATTCCGAATCCCATGGAAACCTTCTACGTCGTACCCGAAGAACAACATAACGCTCTCGTCGCCGCCGCCTACAAGAAACGCGGTTACTCAAAGTCCGAAGCCGAAGCCGGCGCACGTTTTTGCGCCGACGCCTCGCGCCACGGCATCCGCACCCACAACGCCCTCAAGGCCCTCCACCTCGATCACGTCTTCGGCTCCGGCTCCCACGGCTGCGTGCCGAAAGCCAAAATCGAGAAAGTAAAAACCCGTTTCCGCGGCGCGGCCGTCTGGAACGCCAATAAAAAACTCGGCCAGGCCACTGGCTACGCCGCCATCGAGGAGGCCATCAAACTCGCCGATAAATACGGCGTCGGCATGGTCTCCGTCGACAACGCCTTCCACTACCTCTGGGGTGGCGGCTACGTGATGGACGCCGCCAAGCGCGGCTACATCGCCTATACGAATTGCACCGCCGCCCTCGCGGAAGTCGTCCCTTTCGGCGGAAAATTTCCGACCCTCGGAACCAATCCCCACTCGTGGGGCTTTCCCACCACCGACGCCATCGGGTATCCCATCGTCATCGATTGGGCCACCTCCGTCGTCGCCATGGGCCGCGTCCAACAACTCCTCCGCGAAGGCAGACAACTCCCGCCGAACGCCGCCGTTGACGTCAACGGCCAGCCCACCACCGACCCGGCGCAGGCGAAATACCTGATCCCCTTCGGCGCGCACAAGGGCTACGGCCTCGCGCTCATGAACGAGATCATCGGCGCCTTCATCGGCGGCTCGCTCCCCACCTTGCGTAACCGTTGGGATCAGGTCGGCGACGACAAAGGCACCTGCGCCTTCTTCTTCCAAGTCTGGCACCCCGACGCGATGAACGCCGGCGCCTTCGCCAAAGGCCGCAACCAGCAGCAAAACGTCAAAGCCGTCATCGCCGACATCCTCGGCCACGGCAACGAGGCCTGCATGTTGCCCGGCCAGCTCGAAGCCGCCGCCGCCGCCCGCACCGCCAAGAACGCCGGCCTCCTCTTCAGCGAAGCCGAGATCGCCGCCTTCAACGAAATCGCCCACGAGACCCGCAAGCCCCGCTGGAAACTCGCCGACCTCAAAGTCGCCGAGTAGACCGTTGCGCTGCTTTCGAAACGAGCGGCGGTTTCCAACCGCCGAACTCAGCAAGGGCCGCCCCTCAAAGGCCGGCCCTTTTTTGTGCCCGACGATCGCTTCACCTCCATGCGCCCTAGATTTCGGCGGCGCTTTCGCAGCACCCGCCGCAGGGGCTCGGCGTTGCGCAGCCTATCGGCCAAATGCCCAGAGTTTCGTCGTCGTGCGCAGGTAGAGCCGCTCGCCCACGAGCGCCGGCGTCGCGAGGATGCGTTCACCAAAATCCGCTTGATGCAAAATCTCCGGCTTGTCGCCGCCCGCCTTCACAACCGTGAGTTTGCCGAGGAGCGATGCCAGGTAGATGCGGCCGTCCGCTGCCACGGGCGAGGCGTAATAGCTTCCCAGCGCACCGGTCAGGCGTTCCTGAGCGTAATGCGGCTCGCCGGTCTGCGGGTCGAGCGACGACATGAGCCCGCCGTCCCTCACGAAATAAATGCGGCCATCGTAAAAAAGCGGCGACGGCACGTAGGGTAATCCCTGCCGGTATTTCCACGCCACGTGAGATGCGGAAATGTCACCGGCGCCGCCGCGCGTCACGGCAATGAGCAGATTCTCGGCACGGGCGTTGCGGGCTTTCCGGATTTCCCAGTCCTCCTTCGTGTATTTGCCGTCGCGATTCGCATCCACGCCGCGCCAGTAGTCGCGCCGTTCAATCGGGATTTCATCCGGCGTGACCTCCTCGTCGCCGTTCTTGTTGTAAGTCTTCAGAAATTGGTCCCACGGCGGTACGGCCGAGTCGGCGACGGCGTTCGACCAACCGCCAAAAATCAGCCGATCGCCAGCAATCACGGGAGTCGTGCAAACCAGCCCGGTGATTCCTTCAACCACCCAACGCTCCGCGCCCGTCCGCAGATCGTAGCCCTTCAGTCGCGCAGAGGCCCCGAGCACGATTTCATCCACGCCGTGGTTTCGCCAATGCGCGGGCGAACCGAAACTGCCGCCCGCCTCTGGCCGCGAAGTTTCCCACAGCAGGGCGCCGCTCGCGAGGTCCAGCGCGAGCAGCGACGAGTAGCGATATTGATCGCGATTCAAAACGACCGCACGCCCCACGATAATAGGCGACGCGCCCGAGCCATACTGGCCGTAGGATTCGGCCGCCGGCAGCGGACGCCGCCACAGTTCCTTCCCCTCGAAATCGTGGCACACGAGGCCGAACGATCCGCAGTAGCTCACGACGCGCTGCCCGTCCGTCGCGGGCGTGGAGGCCGCCGGGCTGCCGTCGGAACGGTGAAACTCCTCCACCTGCTCCAGCGTGAAGGCCCGCGTCCAGCGCAACGTTCCCGTCGCGCGCTCGTAGCAGCGCACCTCGAAGTTTGGCTCAGCGAAAGTCGTGACAAAAATCCGCTCGCCCCACACACACGGCGAAGAGGGCGACCACGGCACTGCTACGCTCCACACCACGCCTTCGTGGGGTCCGATCTTCGTCGGCGGCTTGGCACCGGCCGCGAATCCGGAACCATTCGGACCCCGAAATTGCGGCCAGTACGCCGATCCGGCGTCTTGCGCGGAGAGCGCAACGAAACCGATCACCAACGACGAGGCCAACGTCGCGAGACGGTGATTCATGGCGGGAGATGACTACTGGCTCCCGAGCCGATAGAGATGCCCGGCCGTCCGGATGAAAAGCGCCCCGTCCGCGACGGCGTACGAGGCGAGCGCGCGCTCCTCCAGTTTATTTGTCGCGATCTTCTCAAACGTGCGCGCCGCCTTCACGACGGTACCGACGCCATCCTCGCTCAGGAAAAATACCTTACCTTCGGCCGCGATGGGCGACGCCGAGTAGTTGCCCTCGATCCGCTCCTGCCAGTGGACGGTTCCGGTCTTCGCGTCCCAGCAGGTCGCGATGCCACTATCGGCGACGCCGTAGAGCTCGTCCCCGACGACGACGACCGACGGCGTGAGCGGCGCGCCCTTGGTCGTGCGCCACGCGACATGCGTGTCGGTCACGTCGCCCGCGCCGTCGGGCCGAATCGCGAGCAGATCGGCGCGGTTGAAACCGGTCGCGATAAACAGCAACCCGTGCGCGAACACCGGCCGCGGCACCACCGAATAGCCCTCGCCGTAGCGCACCCGCCAGATTTCGCGGCCATCCTTCGGGTCGAGCGCCCACACCGCACCGCTCCCCGGCGTGATAATCTGGATACGTCCATTCACGCTAATCACGAGCGGCGTGCAGAACGAAAAATACGACTTCACCGTGATCCCGCGCGGCACTTTCCACGCGACCTCGCCGGTGGCTTTTTCGAGCGCGACGACACACGGATCCTTCGTGCCATCGGAATTGAACACGAGCCGCTCGCCCGCGAGCGCCGGCGAGCCGCCATTGCCGTGCAACGGATCGTAGCGGAGGGAGTGGTTCCGCCAGAGGATTTTTCCTGCCCGATCCAGACACGCGGTGCCGTGGTGGCCGAAATGCAGATAAACCCGATCACCCTCGACGATCGCGGTCGGGCTGGCGGGACTGTTTTTCGTGTGCACGGGCTTCACGCTCGCTTCGGTCGCCGAAAAAACCTCCGTTTCCCACAACGCTCGCCCGCTCGCCACGTCGAGCGCCAGCGCGCGCAGGGACACTCCACCCGACGCATTCGGGACTCCCGTCGTGAGAAAAATCTGTCCCCCACTGATCGCCGGCGACGACCAACCCGCGCCGGGCACGGTGACTTTCCACGCAACATTTTTGGTCGCTGACCACTCCGTCGGCAGTCCGATCGCGGTTGACGTCCCCTGCCCCGTGGGCCCGCGAAACTCGGGCCAGTCTTGACCTCGGAGCAGCGGACAGGCGGTCAATAACCATGCGGCAAAGAGGGAGCGGGGTCTCATGAATAGAAGGGATACAGCAGCAGCTGTTGCCGGGCCGTCACTTGCCGGCGGCCAACGCGAAAAGTTGTTTTTGGCCGGTAATGTAAAGGACGCCGTTGGCGGCGACGGCGGTGCCGTGCTGGACATCGGGGAGCTGGGTATTGGTGACGAGGAGCTTTTTCTCCCGACCGACGGCGAACACAAATACAGCACCCTCGGAACTTTGAATGTAGACCTTGCCATCGGCGACCAGCGGCGAGCCCCAGATGTTGGATTTTACGTCGTGCGACCACAGTTTCTTCCCGTTGACCGCATCGAGGCACGAAAGGTAGCCGGGCGTGTCCGCGGCATAGACGAGGCCGTTATGCACGGCGGGCATCGAAATACTGTCGCTGAAATCGAGTCCATCGAGCCGCCAAATCTCGGCGGATTTTGTGACGTCGCCACGCTGCTTGGCGTCGAGGCAGCGGAGGGCACCCGCGCCGGAGCCCGCCTCGGGTTCACCGATGGCGGCGTAGACTCGGTCACCGACGAAGACGGGCGCGGCAAGAAACTGAAACAGCGTCTCCGGTTCCCCCGAAGGGAGCGTTTTTTCGTGCGCCTTTCCATTGAATTTCCAGAGGAGTTTACCAGTGGCCGGCGCGAAACAGTAGAGCCAGCCGTCGCCGCCTGGGAAGGCAACTTGCGCCACGCCCTCGACGACGCCGTATCCAGGCGAGCCCCATTGGCCGGTCATGATGCGGGCACCGGGCGAGTTGTCCTGCCACAAAACTTTTCCCGTCTGCGCATCGACTGCGAGGAAGCTGGGGGCGGCGGGGTTCTTGACCTTGCCGGTCTTGTAGTCGGCGGAGGTGCCGGTGACGACAAACACGCGTCCGTCCACCACGAGGGGCGACGACGACGAGGCCTGATTCGGCATTACGCCGAGGCTGGCGCGCATATCAATCGACCAAATCAGTTTGCCGTCCCGCGCCGCGAGGCAGACGAGTTCGGCGCGATTACTCACATAATAGACATTGTCTCCGGATACACACGGAGTGGACGTGACGCCAATCGTGCCGTCGTCTTCGCTGGGGTTGCGGAGCTTTTCGTGGGTGACCGCCCAGAGGAGTTGGCCGTCGCTCTCCGCAAAGCACTTCATCACACCGCGCTGTTCGGTGTGATCCTTGGTGTCATTGTCGGTGCCGATAAAGACGCGACCGCCACTGATTACGGGCGCGCAAAAAGTGACCTTACCGAGCGGAGCGACCCACTTGATATTCTTGGCCGGAGTTTTTCCTCCGAAGCTCCACTCGGCGGGTAAACCGATTTCACGCGAGACCATATTGCGGTCCGACCGGCCGCCGAGCATGGGCCAATCATCGGCGCGGAGCGAAGACAACGTGAGCAGTGCAATCAGGGGTAACCCGCCTCGTGACGGGCGGGACGAAATGCCCTTGGTCACCGAACAAATCCCTGCTCTCACGAGCAGGGCTACGCGTGCCCATTGGTCGATAGGTTTTATCATTTTCCGGCAATACATACGAGGTGGGTAAACGTCTTCACGAAGATCCGACTACCGTCGACGCACGGGGTGCTGTGCGTGCCTTCGCCGAGGGAACTGCGCCCGAGTTCTTTGAAGGTATCGCCGGTAGCCAGAACGATCATCTCGCCCTTGGTGCTCGCGCAGTAAATCTTTCCATCGATCAATACCGGCGAGCTAAAGAACTCGGCGCGCGCCAGGCGCTCCGACCAGATTTCCTTACCCGTCGCCGCCTCAATCGCACTCGCGAAACCGGCGTCACTCAGCAGATAAAGGCGACCTTCGTAATAGAGCGGCGTCGGTACGTAGGGCGTCGCGCGGCGCAGCGTGTAGGCCACATGGGTCTTCCCGACGTCGCCTTTGCCCCCAAGCTTAATCGCCGAAAGAAAGTTTCCCGTGCCGGCTCCGGAGCCGCAGCTGCCGATCACGAGATCGCCGGCCACGACGGGCGAGGCAACCATGCGTTTATCGAACACGGGCGAATCCCAGTTGGGCGCGCCGGTGAGCAGATCGAGGCTCGAGACACCGTGGGACTGGCTCGTGAGCAGCAATTCCATCGAGCCGTCCGGGCGCTGATGCGTCATCGGCGTGCCATAAGCGGTGGCGATATTGGGATTGCGGCCGGGCGCGCGAGGAGACTTCCAACTCACGGCACCAGTCTTTACGTCGAGCGCGACGACCGAACTTTCGCCGTCCTGGTCGTTCGTCACGATTACTTTGCCGTCGTAAATCATCGGCGAGGCACCGTGCCCATGTTGCGCCACAAACGTCCCCAGGTCGCGACTCCAGAGCTCCGTGCCGGCGTGATCGTAGGCGCGCACCCAAAAGTGATCATTCGAAACAAAACAGGCGACGACCCGCTCGGCGTCGACGACGGGGGAGGTATTGGCGTAGCCGGTATTTTTATTGCCCAAGCGCGCCATCGGCAGCGCATAACTCTTCTGCCACAACTCTTTCCCGTCCGATTTGCGCACACAAATAATCGCGCGCTCGTCCCCGTTAGCGAGCGCGGTCAACAAGAACAACCGGTCACCCCACGCAACCGGCTGCGAGTGGCTCGCCCCGGCGATCGGCACGCGCCACGCAAAACCGTTTTCATCCCAGGTGACCGGCACGCCCTTGGCGGTGCTGATGCCCGTGCCGTTCGGGCCGCGGAAGCGGGTCCACTCTTGCGCGTTCGCGGTGAGCACGAAGCTCGCGGTCATTACTAAGCTCAGGAGCGCGGCGCGGGGCAGTGATTTCATGGGGTCAGGGGATGGGCTGATCGGAAAAATTTCGGGACGTAACGAAGCAGAGGTGGCAGAAGATTCGCGGTCAAAGAGAATTCCGTAGCGCCCAAATCGTTGCGCGCGCTTGCCGAAGCCACCCGAATCGGCCAACTCCTCCCCGCTCCTTCTCCCCATGAAAATTTATCCCACGTTCATTACGCTCCCCTTTTTCCTCGGATCATTGGCCGCGTCTGCCGCGCCCACCGGCGACTGGCCTGCGTGGCGTGGCCCGACCGCCGATGGCCACGCGGCCGCCGGTCAAACGGTGCCAGTAAGATGGAGCGAAACGGAAAACGTCGTCTGGCGCGCGCCGATTCGTGGACGGGGTCACAGCACACCGATCGTGGTGGGGAATCACGTCTACGTGACGAGCGCCGACGAAACTAAGCTGGAGCAATTTGTCCTTTGTTTTGATCGAGCCACCGGCAAACCGCTCTGGGAAACAGTCGTCCACCGCGGCCCGCTCGATACCATCGGGCACCGAAACACCTCGCAGGCATCCGGATCCGTCACGTGGGACGGCGAACGGCTCTACGTGAATTTTCTCCACGACAAGGCGATCCATGCGACGGCGCTCGATCCGTCCGGGAAAATCCTCTGGCAGCAGCGCGTGTCCGACTACGTGCCTCACCAAGGTTTCGGTTCCTCACCCGTTGTGCACGAAACGGTGCTGCTCGTCGCGGCGGACCACAAGGGCGGCGGCAAACTCGTCGGACTCGACAAACGCACCGGAAAAATCATCTGGCAGCAAGATCGCCCCAAGGTCGCGAACTACCCCACTCCCGCGATCCTCAAAGTCGCCGGCCGCACGCAAGCTATCCTCGGCGGCTGCGGTCTCGTCGCGAGTTTCGATCCGCTCACCGGGAAAAAACTTTGGGAGATCGAGGGCTCGACCGACGAAACGGTCGTGATGGTCGTAACCGACGGCAAACGGGTTTTTGTAAGTGGAGGTTATCCCAAGAACAACATGACGGCGGTCGAGGCCGACGGTTCCGGCAGGATCGCCTGGCAAAACAATGTCCGCCTCTACGTACCTTCGATGTTGGTGCGCGACGGATATCTGTTCGCCATGTTGGACACCGGCCAAGCGGTGTGTTGGCAAGCCGACACCGGTGAAGAGGTCTGGCGGGAGAAAGTCGATAAAGACTATTACGCCTCGCCGATCTTGGTGGGTGACCGTTTCTATGCGACCAGCTTGCGGGGCGTGACGTCCGTGTTCGAGGCGTCCGCGCAAAAATTTGGAAAGCTCCTCAGTCAAAAGCAACTCGGCGACGAAGCCCTGGCCAGCCCGGCGATCTGCGGCAATCGCATCTACCTGCGCAGTGCCAAGAAGGGCGACGTGCGGCAGGAGTATCTCTGGTGCATCGGAGAAAAATGAACTCGGCGTGGCGGATTATCTTTTTAGCGGCATGCGTCGCCGGCGGAGATCCCGCGTTCGCAGCGTCAGCGACACTCGTCACTTCGCCCGAGATGGGATGGCCGCAATTTCGTGGTCCACGCCGCGATGGGATCAGTGACGAGCGCGGGCTGCTCGCGACCTGGCCCGCAGGCGGGCCGGAGTTGCTGTGGTCGGCAAAGGGTGCCGGGCGCGGTTTTTCCTCGACGATTATCGGCGGGGGTCGCCTTTACATGACCGGTGATTTCGACGCCGAGCTGCGGGTGCTCGCCTACGATCTCAGCGGAAAGCTCTTGTGGTCGGTGCGCCACGGCGACGCGTGGCTGAATCAATATCAAGGTGCCCGCACCTCCGTCACCTACCACCACGGGCTGCTCTATGTCCAAAACGCCCACGGCCGCATCGCGTGCCTCGACGCGGCAACCGGAAAAGAGGTTTGGAACGTGGATTTGATGAAACGCTTCGGGGCGGAAAACATCACGTGGGGTTTCAGCGAATGCTTACTGGTGGACGAACGCACCGTGTATGCGACGGCCGGTGGACGCGACGCCATGATCGTCGCGCTCGAACCCCGCACGGGAGCGGTCGTCTGGAAAATTCCCCAGCTCGATCCGGCGGCGGACAAACTCGAAAGCGCCTCCTATGCGGCGCCGATTCTGGTGCAATTCGCCAACCGACGGCTTCTGATCGGTTGCACCCAACGCCAACTGTATTGCGCCGACGCCGACAGCGGCATCCTGCAATGGACCCGGCCGCGCCCCACGACGTATTCGGTGCTGGCGAGTTCGCCGGTCCTGGTCGGCGAATCAGTATTCATGGCCGCGCCGCACGGCACTCCCGGCCAACTCTATCGATTGCTGGCGCCGACTGAGGCGGGTCAGCCGGTCGGGGTAGCGGACGCGTGGACAACCGCGCTCGACAGCTGCCAAGGCGGCGTGGTTCACGTCGATGGGCGGCTTTACGGCTCGACCTATCCGCGGCGCGGTAGCTGGCAGGCCATCGACGCGCGCAACGGTGAGCTTCTCTACGAGACCACCGAATTTCTCAAAGGCTGCGTCCTGTATGCCGATGGCCGGCTCTAAACCCTCGCCGAGGACGGCTGGATGCTGCTGCTGGAGCCGACGGAAAACGCATTCGCGGTGCGCGGCCGCTTCCGTTTGGCTGAGGCCCGCGACCGCAACGCGTGGGCCCATCCCGTAATCTTCGACGGACGCCTCTACCTGCGCTACCTCGATACGATTTCGTGTTACGAAATCCGCACCGCTCACTCCCCGCGGAAATCATAGCAGATCAACCGCGCCGGGGATCCGCTGAGCGCGTCGCGCTCATTGTGTACGACATAAAGGAGCCCGCGGTGCAGGGCGGGCAGCGTCCACGTCGACGCAGCCTGGAACAGGCGCACGCGCTGTTTCGTCACGACGCCTTTCGGGGTGAGGGCGAACTCCGCTAATAGACCGTCCTCACCGAGACAAAAGATCCGTTCACCTGCTTGGAGCAGGCTCGCGCGAAAAAAGCTCTGCGTGCGGCCGGACTCTTGGAAACGCGTGTCGTCGCTCCACACAATTTTTCCCGTGGCCACCTCGAGACACTTGAACTCGGTGTCGGGCGGATTGCGGCCCGCAAAGCCGTAGAGGTGGCTGTCGATTTGCAGCGGCATCATCCAATGCAGGCCGAAGCCGCGCTGCGTCCAGAGCTGCTTCGATTTCAGATTCTCGTCGAACTCCAGCAACGTGCCGCCCTTCTCGTAGGTTTCGGAAATATAGACGCGCGTGGAGTCCACGACGAGCGGCGTGCCTGCGATCACGGATTCGAAGACTTTCGCGCGCCATGGAAAGCGATCGTACACTTTGCCCGTTTGCGGATCGATCGTGAGCAACCCGCCGGCACTCGGACGGCTATCGCCGGCGGCGATCACGAGCGCGACCTCGCGTCCACGAATCGTGGATACGATGGGCGAAGCGTAACTGGCGCCCCAGGTGTCTTCGACTTCCCAGAGCGTTTTCCCCGTGAGCTTATCAAACGCCGCGACGCAGGTGCCCGAGGTCCCGTCGCGCGCCTTCCCGCCGACGTTCACAATCACCCGATCTTTCCACACGAAGGGCGTCGGGCCGTAGCCGAAAAAATATTGGGGGATTTGGTAGTCCGCGGTCAGATCGCGGCGCCAGAGGAGTTTTCCCGTTTTGAGATCGAGACAATGCAGCAGCGCGGTCACGCCCGCGACGTAGATGCGATCACCGTCAATCACCGCACTGGAGCGCGGCCCAGGGCTGAAGCCGTAGCGATCCTGATACGCGACCGGAGTGTCGAAACGCCAAAAACGCCGACCCGTTTCCGGATCGAGGCAGTCGACAGTTTCCTTGCCGTCGACGCGGTGAAAGTAAACGAGGCGGCCAGCGGAAAAGACCGGACACGCGTAGCCCTCGCCCGTCGTCAGCTCCCAGATTTTCTTCGGTCCGCCCGCCGGCCACACGCCGAGCAGCTTGGTCTCGGAGGTCGTGGCATCGTGTTTCGGGCCGAGGAAGTGCGGCCAATCGGCGGTGATCGCGCCCGCGGGCAACGCCTTCGGGGCGGCGTGAAACGTCAAACCAGCGACGGGCTTCGCTTCTTGGGCGACGCCGCTATTGCAACATGAGACAAGTCCGAGAACGGCAAAGCGGGTGATAAATTTTAACGCGTGCATAGGGCGACCCGCGAAATCGTGCGGGGTGTAGGCCTTGCCGCAACTGAAAGGTTTTGCAGCCAGTCACTCCGCGCACTTTCCTTCGCGCCCTCATCTCCCGCCCGCTCATGACTCACGCTGCCACCCTCGTCTCCCGCCTGCCCGCGCTACTGTCGCGCACGCGTTTCTACTATGGTTGGGTCGTGGTCGGCCTCGCGGCGCTCGCGATGGTGGGGACCCTGCCAGGTCGGACGCAGGGGCTGGGGTTGATCACGGAATCGTTGTTAAAAGATCTTCAGCTCGACCGCGTGACGTTCGCCGAAATGAATCTGTGGGCGACGCTGCTCGGCTCCCTCTGCTGCATCGGCGTCGGTCGCCTGCAGGATCAGATCGGCACCCGGATCGTGCTGACCACGATTGCCGCGCTGTTGGGGCTGGTCGTGTTGGCGATGAGTGTGACGACCGGGGTGGCGGCCATGTTTGGCTTGCTCGTGTTATCGCGCGGCCTCGGCCAGAGCGCGCTTTCGGTGGTGAGTGTCACGATGGTCGGCCAGTGGTTTCGCGGTCGATTGAATCTGGCGATGGGGATTTTTTCCGTGGCCTTGAGCGTGGGCTTCATGACGGCGTTTCCGATCATCGGTGCAATCGTCGTCAGCGATGGCTGGCGGACAGCGTGGGCCACGATCGGCTGGTGTCTTCTGCCCGGGCTGGCGCTGATCGCGTGGTGGCTGGCCCGCCGCGGACCGGAAGAATGTGGCTTGGCGTGGGAGAACACGGCGACGCCGGCGACGGCCGAACCGACGGTGAGCATGACGTGGGGCGAGGCGCTCCGCACGCCGGCGTTCTGGGTCTTCGCACTCGCGAGTTCGACCTACAACCTCGTCGCGTCAGGCGTGGGCTTGTTCAACGAGTCAATCCTCACCGAGCGCGGTTTCGCGGCGGGGACCTATCACCGCAGTCTCGTAATCGTGGCCCTTCTTTCACTCGTAGGAAATTTCCTCGGCGGCTGGCTCGCTGTGCGCTGGAGCATGAATCGCCTCATGGCGCTCACGATGGCTCTGCTCGGCATGGCGCTGTGCGCCCTGCCTTCGCTTACGACGCTCGCGCAAGTGGACGCGTTCTCGGTCGTGATGGGGCTCACGGGCGGATTTGTGATCGTGATTTTCTTTAGTGTCTGGGCGCAGGTTTTTGGTCGCGCCCATTTAGGTCGCATCGTCGGCACGGCACAGATGATGACGGTGCTGGCCTCGGCGGTAGGCCCGTTGCTCCTCGCGCAGTGCCACGCCGCCACCGGGTCGTATGCCGCAGTATTTTACGCTTTGGCCGCCGTCGTCGCACTCCTCGCACTCGCGGCCTTGTGGGTGCGCCTACCCTCAGCGAAGTAGGCCGTGAGATCGCTCGCGTTTTTCTTTGAGCGGGTGGAGCGACCCGACTCAAGCCGCCGGCCGCGCGCCAACGGCAAGCTAGCCAACCCAAGATTCCGGTCGAGATCGCGTCGGCCTTAGTTCACCGCACTGGCGGCGGAGACCAACGGCTCACCGTAAGGCAAATCGTCGGGCAGCGGAACGAGCTCCCGGAATTGGCTCCAGAGGCGCGAGAAATCTTTGTTCACATCGCCCGACAGACAGTCAGTGATGTCGGCGGCGGCTTCGGGATGCCGTTCGATAACTTGCTTGAACGAGAAGCCCGGTTGATAAAACGCGTAAACGAGTTTGCGCATGTTTTCGACGCCGGCGCGGATCGTAGCACCATAGGTCGCGAAACGCTCCGGGGACAGATCTCCGGCGACCAAGCCGGCGTGCACGGTCTCGCCAACCAGCACGCCACTCTTCAACGCCAGCATGACTCCGCTGCTGAAAACGGGATCGAGAAACGCGAGCGCATCGCCGACGAGGACGAGACCAGGCGACGCGCAATAGCGCGAGTGCCGCGAATACTCGCTCGTGACCCAATACTCGCCCGTGCACCGGCCGACGGACAGTCGGTCTTTGATCCACACGTTTTCGCCGATCTCACGTTGGAAAATTGCCTCCGGATCTTTGACGCCGTCGCGCGTGAGATATTTACCCTCGGCCACGACGCCGACGCTGACCATGCCACCGTGCTGCGGGATGTGCCAGAACCAGCCCTTGTCAGGGATGAAGGCGACGGTGGTTTCGCCCTCATCGATGCCCTCGGCTCGCTTCGAATCCTGATAGTAGGTCCACACGGCGATCTTATTGAGAAAGGGATCGCGCTCCCGCCAGCCGTTCGCTTGGGAGGCGAAGGCTTCTTTGCCGGTGCAATCGAGCGTGATGGGGGCACGAAACTCGTGGGCGCATCCCGCCGCATCCGTTGCCGCCACGCCGACGACGCGGTCCCCCTCCCGCAAGAGGCGTGTGACTTTGATTTCCTCGCGGACTTCGACACCCTTCTGGCGGGCGTTGTCGAGCATCATTTGATCGAACTCTGAACGCAGCACCTGCCACGATTGCGCGATGGTATCCTTGTCGTAGCGGGTGGAAAAATAGAAGGGCTGCGAGCGCCCGCCTTCCGGCTGCACGAAGCGCACGCTGTATTTTTTCACGAAGTGCGATTGGCGCATCTGCGGGATCATGCCGAGCCGATCGAGCGGTTGAAACGTGAACGGGATCAGCGACTCACCAATATGGTAGCGGGGAAATTTTTCCCGCTCGAGGATCAGCACACGATGGCCGTATTCGCCGAGGATGGCACCGGTCGATGCACCCGCGGGACCGCCGCCGATGATGATGGCGTCGTAGTTCACAGGGGAGGAGGCGGAAGGGGTGAGGGATGACATTGGGAAAAAATAGGGAGGGAAATGTTAGGCAGATTCCGCAGGAGCAGGCCTGCGCCGCTGACACTGAAAAAGCACGTAGCCGAGGCCAGCGCCAAAACCAAGCCCGTGCGCCGCGCCCCAGAGCAGCCGGCCGTTAGCACCGCGCACCAGAGCGTAGAGGTACTCGCCCGCATAGTAGCCAACGCTGTGCAGCGCGAGCAACACCGCAAACATCGCGAGGAATCCGCGCGGGTGTCCAAACGCGCGCATGAACAACCACGTCATCACCGCCAGGCCCGTCGCCGCGCCGAGAAAATCTGCGCGCATTTCGCCCTTCAGGCCGAACCAAAACGCGCACCAGCATACCGCGTAGGCCAGAAACACCGTCGCGAAGCACAACGTGAAACGCCAGGCCGCGCCCGGCGCCGCGACGAGCCTACTGAGCGCGAGCCCGCCCAAACCGAGGTAAACCAAGGCCGTCGTCGTATAGAGGCCCACCGTGCCTGGCACCAAACGAAAAGCCCAAATTGAATACGCCAGCGTGCTCACCACCCCGAAACTCAGGCACCCGTAAACCATCCCAAAACCTAACGAAGCTCGCGAACGTGCGTCGGCAGGGACGGGAGCGAGGCCAAACAGTTTCATCGAGAACCACGGAATCATACTGGGGAGACGCTAGGAAAAGGAGAAAAGTGCGCGGCGCAAATCTTGCGTCGCGTTTTTCCACCACCCACCACGCAGGCCTCCGGACCGGCCAGATGCGGTCGTAGGAGCCGTACGCACTGTTCAACAGAATCCTCGACGTCGGCGATCCCGAGTTCGACGAGTCGAGGACGAAGCTGTGTTTTTCTGCTTTTTACGCCGGTGCGCGGCGCGATGAACTGCGCCGCGACACCTCAGCCCCCGATCCTGCTCTGGCAACGTGAAAGGCGCGCCCGAGCGCACGACCGACAACCGACACCGCATCATCATGACACCCTTCGTGCGAGGGGGCTAAGTCTGCGACATCAGTCGCTACGGCGAGAGGCGCACGTCATCACGCCCGAGACGCCGCTGCGCAACCGCGCGCACCTGATCGCGTGGTCGCATCCAGCCTACGCCCAGCGGAGCGGTTTTGCGCGCAACGATACCCAGGTCGGTGCGTCTCACTCGCCGCGTCACCGTATTCCCCGAAACCAGCCCCTTGTCGGCTGGCTCCCGCGTGGCCGCGTTCGTTTTTAAAAACCCACCCCATGAAGCTCCCCTATTCTATTCCCACGATCGCCGGCTGCCTTGCCCTGACTCTCGCACCAACCGCGGCGGCGCAAACGCCGGCCACCGCCAGCGCGGCCGCGAGCATTGTGCTGAGTCCGTTTGAAGTCATCGCCAACACCGGCGGTTACGCCGCGACGACCACGCAGGTGGCCACCGGTTTCAACCGCGACATCCAGCGGACGCCCCTCGCCGTCAACATCCTGACCGAGGAATTTATCCGGGAAGCCGGTTTCAATTCCTATCAGGAAATGTCCGATTTCATCCCCAGCGCCTACGTGGAGCCGAGCAACCTCGACGGTGGCAGCACCGCGTTTGCCCGCGGCCACGGCACGAGCTTCTATTCGCAAGATGGTCGCCGATTTTATACCGACCCGGTGGTGTCCTCCGGCGGCCGACTCGAAGTCGTGAAGGGCCCGGCCACCCTATTCTTCGGCCGCGCACAACCCGGCGGTATTTTCAATTTCAGCACACCGCCGCCGTCGCCCCAGCGGCGGAACACCCTGAACGTTTCCTATGGTTCGTTTAACAGCCAGACCGCCAGCCTCGCATCACAGGGCCGTATTTTGCCCGGTAAAGACTGGCTGACCTATCGCCTCGATGCGCAGTGGCAGGACACCCAAATGTGGATCGCAGACAGCCGTTCGGACAACCGGTCCCTCCGCGCCACCGTCGGCGTCCGGCCCCTCTCCAATCTGAACCTGAGGCTTTCGTTCGAACGTAGTCACAAAGAAAATACCGGCGATATGCGGACCGTTTACAGAAACAATCCGCAATATGATTCCGACTACCGGAATCCGCGCGCGGAGCAGATCACCTGGGCAAAGGCCGCCGGTCGCGCCGGTGCCACCGCCACCACGCCCGCGGCCATCACGTTTCTCCAGACTCGCTGGCGCGAATCCAGCGCGAACTGGGCCAACGATACCCGGAGTATCTACGATCTCGCGACGACGGTACCGCGCATCATCGGAGTCAATACCGACGCGACCCGCTACGGCTGGGACTACAATAGCTCCCTAGTCGGCTCGAGCGGCACCATCGACGTGAAGGAATGGGGCGGCACCGCCACCTTCATGCCCTGGAAATTTCTCTCCTTCAAAGGCAGCTACTACAAATACGATCTCGACCGACTGCGGAACCGAATCGACATGAACACCGTGAGCGGCGACGGAGTGATCCGCGCCAATCCCGCGAGCCTCCGCAACCTGAACGACTCCAAGACGATCACCGGCGACGTGATCGCCAACTATTCCTTCGGGCCCTTCCGCAACACCACGCACGCGGGCGCATCGCAATACAGCGACGATTTCTTCCAATTCACCCAGGCGACGACCGTCGCGCTGCCGCTGAACAGCATCCCGAAAGACATCCGCGCCTCCGCCGGTACGCAGATCACTCCCGGCTGGAATCCACTCACCGAAGACTACCCCAACATCACGCGCTACTTCGCCGTGTCGGGCGATTCGCTCCCAGGGCCGAGCCTGTCGCAGTTCAACCGCGAGCAGGCGCGCTATGCCAGCCACATCGTGGAACTCTTCGACGGCAAACTCGGGCTACTCGCTGGTGTCCGCCGGCAGGTTTACAACGACACGTTCCGCGTCGCCAATCGTCGCGTGTCGACGGTCTCGACGTTTGGCGCCTCGTGGGAGGCGAAACCCGACCTCGTGTTTTACGCCAGCACGAGCACCTCGTTCGAGCCGAATTCCGGCCAGGCCTTCGTCGAGGGCAACGGCACCACGGTGGACGAGCGCGCAGCCGAGCCGGCACCGCCGCGCGAAGGCCAGGGCTGGGACATCGGGGCCAAGTTCGCCTTCGCGAATCGCACGCTCACGGGTACGTTCACCGTCTTCGAGACAAACCGGTTGAACGATTTTCGCACCACGGATCAGCTCAAAACCGACAATGATTCGCGCAACCTCGACGCCATTACGACGAACAACGTCACGTGGTACTCCTATGGCGGCGAGCGACTCACGCGCGGACTTGAGACCGAGCTGATGTATCAGCCCAGCCGCAATTATGTTTTGGTAGCGAGCTTCAGCTATCTCCCCGTCGCCAAAATCGTGGACAATCCCGGCATCGCCAAAATCGCGTTGCTCAACGGCACGCTCGTACCGAATCCCCAGAGCGCCAATCAAGTGGGCGCACGGTCGAGCGGCTCCGCCCGCTACAAGACGAGCCTCTGGAATCGCTATCGTTTTTCGGCCGGCCCGTTCAACAAACTGGGTCTCGGCCTCGGCCTCGCCTACGTGGATAAAGTCCGGCTCTCCACCGACCCGACCATTGCGGGCGACGCGCCCGCCTACGTCGTGGGCCGAGCCGCGATCGACTATTCGCTCAAGCTCGCCAACCGGAACGTCGACCTCAGCTTGATCGTCACGAATCTCTTCGACGAGCGCTACTATCGCGGAATCTTTCGCGAATCGCCGCGCACGTTCACGCTCCGCGCCAGCACGGAATTCTGAGCGGCGGGCCGGCCCAGAAGCTTCGCAAGCGACCCGCGCCTCCCGCACCGCCAGCGCCCAAGAGGCGGCTGACTTCCTACGGCTCCGTCGCCGGCCGATGGCGTCCGACGAGCAACTCAAACAGCGGTGACGCCATCAGCGTCGTCACGACCGCCATGATCACGAGCGTGGCAAACAGCGCGGGCGTAATAATGCCGCGCTGCAGGCCAATATTAATAATGATCAGTTCCATCAGCCCGCGCGCATTCATCAACGTGCCGATACCGAGCGCCTCACGATTCGACAATCCCGTCGCGCGCGCCGCGAGCCAGCAAGCCACCCCCTTGCCCCCGATCGCCGCGACCAAAATGAGGCCCGTCATACCCCAGAGGTAGGCGGAATCGAGGAGGCCGATCCGGGTGTTCAGGCCCGAGTAGGTGAAGAACAGCGGTAGCAGCAGCGCGACCGTGAGCGGTTGGATGCGCCCGATCAACTCCTTCGCCACGAGTCCGCGCGGCATTGCAATCCCCATAACAAACGCCCCGAACACCGCATGGAGCCCGATCAGGTCCGTGAACCACGCGCCGAGCGCCATCAGCGCGAGGACCAGAACAAATTCGCGCTCCGACAATTCGCCGCGCTCCTCGACTCCGCGCCCCCACCGTGCCAGTAGAGGCCGGATGACCAGTAGGGCCACCGCGACATAGCCGATGCCACTGGCGATGTTGGTGCCGGCGTGCGCGAGGTCGCCGTCAAAACTGGCGAGGACAATGGCCAGCAGGCACCACGCTGCCGCGTCGTCCAGTGCCCCCGCTCCGAGCGCCACCGTGCCCATAGTGGTGCCCGTGAGCCCCTTAAAATGGATGATCCGCGCCAGCATCGGAAACGCCGTAATGCACATCGACGCCCCGAGAAAAAGCATCGCCTCGACGAGTGAAGTCCGCGGCGGAAAAAGTTTCGTGTGGTGATAAAAAAACCAGCCGAGCCCTGCGCCCAACACGAAGGGGGTCAACATCCCCGCGATCGATACCGCCATCGCGCTGCGCATTTGCCGTTGCACGATGTCCATCCGAAACTCCAGCCCCACGACAAACATGTAGGCCGCTAGACCAAGCTGCGAAACGGGAAACAGCACCCGCAACGTCTCCGGAGGAAACAGTTTCGCCGACACCGCTGGGAGAAACAACCCGAGCAGCGACGGCCCGAGCAACACGCCAGCGAGCATCTCTGAGACCACCTGCGGCTGGCCCGCCCGCCGCCCGACGAGGCCGACGATTTGGCACACGAGCAAGATCGCCCCGATCTGGAAAAAGAAGTGAATCGCGAGCTGGAGATTGGTCATGGGCTGAGAGTAATTGGCGCGAGATGCACCGTAGGTCAAGAAGCCGCCCGGCGCAATTCGCACCGCCCGTCCGAGGTAGGAGCCCGCTTGCGGGCGATTGTGCGCGCCTCCGCAAGCCATCGCCGGCACGCAAGCTCCTCCTTGCGGCGTTTCCGCCGGTTTAGACTGCCGCTACTTCGTCACGCAATACAAGTGCGTGCCCGTGCGGATGAAGAGCTCGCCATCCACCGCGGCCGGCGTGCAGAGCGTGTAGCTGCCGTCGAGGGCGTTTTTACCGAGGAGCTTGTAGGCCGGGCCGGCTTGCACGACGGCGGTCTCCCCTGACTCGCTGGTAATGTAGATTTTTCCGTCGGCCAGAATCGGCGAGGCACTGATGGTGCCGAGGCCAGTGGCCTCCGGTCCGTAGATGCGCTCGCCCGTCTTGGCATTGACGCACGTGATCGAGCCGCGGTCGTCGGCCATGTAGAGCCGCTCGCCGTCGCTCACGGGAGTCGGCACGTCGGGCGAGCCCCGCTCGGTCCACTTCCACGCGAAGTGACTCGTCGTAATGTCGCCGGTGCCGCCCGCCTTGAAGGCGATGAAGGGCTTCACCCGCGTCGGCGCGAAGATCATGCCGTCACGGACGAGCGGGGACGCAATCACGCGGAACGTTTTGCTCTTCTCCGGATTCAGCCCGCCGCCACGCCACAGCTCCTGGCCCGTCTCGAGGTCGTGGCCCGTCACATAATCGCTGCCGCCGACGACGATTTGTTTTTTGCCGTTCACCACGAGCAGCGCGGGCGTCGAGTAGGCATCGGGCGACTCATGCTCCGCATCGGTCGGGCGCTCGACGTGCCAGAGTTTTTTTCCGTCCGCCGCGTTCAGAGCAAAAAGGTAGCAGGGTTCGTCCGTGTAGAGTCCGTGCAGCATCTGAAACACGAGCTTGCCATCGACCAGCAATGGCGAGGAACCGTAGCCAAACTGGATGCCGATCTTTCCAAAGTTCTTCGGAATATCGAAGGTCCACTTCTGATTTCCCGCGAAGTCGAAGCACGCGATCATGCCGTTGCCCGACACCACCCACACGTGGTTGCCGTCGGTCACCGGTGAAGGCGACGACATGTTGTGCTTCTGTTTGATTTCGTTGCCGCGGTCATGCTGGCGGCGCCACAGCTCCTTGCCTGTCGCGCGGTCGAGGCAGAGCAGCAGCAAGTCCTGCCCGCCGGGCCCCTTGACCCCACCGGGAGCGGGCCGCTTTTTCTTGCCCGGCGGCAACGGCTCGGCGACGGCCACCGGTGCCGCTACGACTTCCTCCGAGGGCGAATTGAGAAAAATCCGGGCGCCCCAAATCGTCGGCGAGGAACCGCTCCACGCGGGCGTCGCAATCTTCCATTTGATGTTTTGCGTCGGGCTCCACGTCTCGGGGAGATTCTTCGCCGTCGTGGTGGTGCCGTCGCCATTGGGCCCGCGCCAGCCGGGCCAGTTGGCGGCAGTGGCGGTGAGAGTGGCGGTGGCGACACCGGCCAAGATCAGCGCGAGGCCGAGGGCCTTGCGGGAAAGACGATTGTTCAAGTGTGAAGCGGAGGGGGCGAAGTTCATGGGGCGAGGTATTGCGAAACGTTTTACTACAACGAATTTTGAAGAGCAGAGACGGCGATGAGTCGAGAGCACATCGGCGATGCAGAGCATTTCCGCGTAGGTGATGGAGATCTTCCCGTCGCGAGAACCGCCGAAGGCCAGGTGCGGCCTAGCCCCCTTTCCATCGGACCATAAATGACCGCGCCGGTCTTTTCATCGAGGCAGGTGATCGCACCTTGGTCGCTCACCTTGTGGAAACGCGGCCCGTCGCTCATCGCGCAGGGAATCGAGCGGCGATACGAGGCGACGTCGATAATCGCGGCTGCGCGAACCAGCGTAATCCCCAAAACGGCCGCTACCGACCAGTCTTCAGTCATCCCGAGCCCGATTAAAACGATCGCCCCCATCGCACCCGCAACCGCGACGCAGCCGACCACAGAGAGCCCTTAAAACAAAAAAGGCGCGCCGCCGATGCAACGCGCCCCTCACTATCCCGGCACTCGGTCGTTCGAGTTCGGCTGACTCAGCCCACGTAAAGTTCGTCCGCCTTGAAGAAGCGCAGGAGTTCGGCGTTCGCGTTGTCGACGCTGTCAGACGCATGCACGACGTTCGTCATCATATCGGTGCCGAAGTCGCCGCGGATCGTGCCTTTGGCGGCCTTGCGAGAATCGGTCGGTCCGAGCAGATCACGCACCCGTTGGACGACATTGTCGCCCTGCAGCGCCACCATAATAACAGGGCGGGACTTCATGAAGTTCTCGATCTCGGGGTAGAACGGTTTGTCGGCGACATGCGCGTAGTGCTGGCGGAGCACCGCGGCGGAAAGACGGGCCATTTTGCACCCGATGACGTCGAAGCCCGCGGACTCAAAGCGCGCGAGCACCGAGCCCACGAAACGCTTTTGCATGCAGTCAGGCTTAAAGATAACGAAGGTTTTCTCCATAAGAACGGTCTAACGTAGGTCTCCGGCGGATTTTGAAAAGCCTAGAGTTTAAAGGCGTCACGGTTGCAAATTTCTGTGATCGCAAAACGCTCGTTCCGCCTGACCGCCCCCCGAGTCTCGAGGGTGTCTGCGGTTCGTGGTTCCTGACCCATTCCGCTGTTCACTCCCCTGCTCCCGATGAAAACCTTCTGCCCGCCCTCGCTGCGGCTCTCGCGCCATGGTTCCATTGCCGCCGCCGTACTGGCCTTCGCCACGCCATTCGTCGCGGCTCAAACCGCCCCACCCACGAAAACCACCACGATCTCCGCCACCTCGGATAAATCCGAGGAGACCCTTGTCCTCTCCCCCTTCACCGTCATCGAGAACGACAAGGGCTATCAGGCCTTCAACACGCTGGCCGGCACGCGCATCAACTCGAAGCTCGAGGACCTCGGTGCCTCCATCACGGTCGTCACCAAGCAGCAGCTGGAAGACACCGCCGTTCTCGATATCAACGACCTCTTCCGCTACGAGGCCAGCACCGAGGGCACGGACGATTTCACGCAGTTCACCCCCAACCGCACCGGTGGCGTCGGTGACAACATCCAGGGCGACCCTGCCCGCGCCAACCGCATCCGTGGCCTCGGCTCCGCCGGCACGAGTGGCAGCGGCGTCAATAACGCGTGGGGGAATTTCTCCAGTAACAGCCGCATACCCTTCGATCTCTACAACGTCGGTGCCATCGAGATTTCCCGTGGGCCCAACTCCACGCTCTTCGGGCTCGGCTCGAGCGCCGGCACCGTGAATCTCGTCCCCGACGAAGCCAATACGGCCAAGCGCGCGGACAACGCGACGTTTCGCGCCGACAATTTTGGCGGTCACCGCTCCAGCCTCAGCCTCAACCGCCCGCTCATCTCCGGGAAACTTGCGATGAAGGTCGCCGCCGTTGGGGAGTCGAAGGGCTTTGTCCGCCAGCCCGCCTCCGAACGTATCCATCGCGAATACGTTTCACTCTTTGCCCGCCCTTTCAAAAACACGTCCATCCGCGCCTCGGCCGAGCGCTACAATAATTCCTACCGTCGGCCCAATGCCATCACGCCGCGCGACACCACCGACGAGTGGAAGGCGGGCGGCAGTCCCACGTGGGATCCGCTCACGCAGATGGTCACGCTCGCCAACGGCACGAAATCCGGCCCGTTCAGCACCGCGCAGGATGCCCTCTTGCCCGCCGGCCTGCAGGGCGGTGGCAACATCAACGGTGGACGCATCGCCATCATCGAAAATAGCCAGATCACGAGCTTTTCAGTCGGCCGAATCAGTAATCCCATTACAAGCGGAACCCCTTCGCCGCTGACCCAAAACAGCAACATCCGCTACCTCGAGACCGCCTCGTTCCTCATGCGTAACAAGGCCAATCTCTTCCCCCTCTTCTTCGAGCCCGCCATGTCCGACAAGTCCGTCTACGACTGGTCGAAGATCAATTTTGTCGCGGCGAATAACGGCCAAGATTACGCCAAGACCTTTATGGTGCAGGGCGAGCACATGATTCTGACTACGCCCACGCACACCCTCGCCGCCCGGGCAGGCTGGTTTCGTCAGGAATTCCGACGCGAAGCCGCCAACTTCATCGACAACACCGACTCCATCCTCTACGTCGACGTCAACGAGAAGCTCCTCGACGGCACGCCCAACCCGAATTTCAAGCGCCCCTATTTCCAAGCCCTCGGCGCGATTGCCACCGACGGCTACGAAATCTCCGACACTCAGACCGCCGACCTCGCCTACCAATTCACGCCCACAAAGCTCCCGCGCTGGCTCGCGTGGATCGGCCAGCAGCGCCTCGCTGCCCACGCCGAGGTGCGCCGCGGCGATGGCGTCACCTACCGTGCTTCCCAACTGATCGCCGACGACCACGCGTGGACCAATCCCGCCAACCGCGTGAGCACGGGCGCGATCATCCAGCGTTTCTACGTCGGCGACGCCCAAGGCCAGAATATCGACACCGCGCCCTCCCCTCTCGAAAATATCAGCGGGAGCTACCCCTTGCGCTGGTTCAACAACCGCACCGGCCAATGGGTCAACGAGCCCACCGTCGTCGACAACCTCGGCCTGATCGGTACGAACCGCAGCCGCGACGAAATCCGCACCCTCAACGCCACCGCGCAGAGTTACTTTTTTGATAACCATCTCGTGACCACCTTGGGCTGGCGCCTCGACCGCCGCCGCGAACGCACCTCGTTATCCAACGTGATCGATCCCGCGACCGGACTCGTCTCCTACGAACCCCTCAAGACGTGGAATCGCTGGAGCGATGATCAGGGCGACGTCGTGCGCGCCTCGCAGCGCGGCGGGACGAAGACGTTGGGCGCCGTCATGAAGCCACTCACGTGGTTGAATCTTCACTACAACCAATCCGACAGTTTCTTCCCTCAGGTCGTCCGCCAGCAACTCGACCTCAAGAGCAACATCCCCAATTCCCGCGGCGAAGGCAGAGACTACGGGTTCAGTTTCTCCGCCCTGCAGGGCAAACTGAACGTGAAGATCAACCGCTACCAAGTGACCGAGTATGATTCGCGCGGCAGCGAAGTCGGCACCATCGGCAACCGCACCTTCCGCCTCGAAGGCCGGCAGGAAGGCAATGGCGTGCGCGACGCCAACAGTCTCTATCCGTTCGCATTCTCGGTCGTCACCGCCCGCCTCACCGCGCAGGGAGTCACCACTCCCACTCAGGCGCAACTCCGCCCGGCCATCGCGAAATTCATGGGCCAGACCGAAGAATGGCTGAATACCTTCCTCGATTCCGGTTTCACCCAACCGCAGACCGTCGGCACAACCGACGTCACCTCCAAGGGCATCGAACTCGAAGCCACTTATAACCCCACGCGCAACTGGCGGATCAAGTTCACCGGGGCACAGGGCGTCGCGTACGACGCCGCGATTTCCCCCGAAGTCTTCAACTACTGGCAGTCGCGCCTGCCGACCTGGACCACCGTGCGTGGCGACTCCGTCCCCGGCAATGGCGACGGCAAAGGCGCGCTCTGGTGGACCGCCGTCCCCGTCGGCGGCGGCAACACCGCGGAAGCTCAATACAACAGCGCCCTCATTTCACCGTACTCCGTGGGCGTCGCGAATGTCGGCAAGCCGCGCACGCAGGTCCGCGAGTATCGCTGGAATGCCCTCACGAATTACCAATTCCCCTCCGGTCGGCTCAAAGGCTTCAGCGTCGGTGGTGCCGTCCGCTGGGTGGACCGCGGTTCCATCGGCTTTCTCGGGTCCGCGCCCGAGACGAGTGGTCCCTTCACCGGTGCTATCCTCAACCTCGACAAAAATAAACCCGTCTGGGACCCCGCGCGGTTTTATTGCGACCTTTCCGCCGGCTATCGTTTTAAAATATACGGCGATCGCATCCGCGCCCGCGTGCAACTCAACCTCAAAGACGCCTTTGAAAAAGGCCGCCTCCAGCCGGTCGCGATCAATCCCGACGGCACCTATTTCGCTTACCGCATCATCGACCCTCGCCGTGTCACGCTGAGCACGAGTTTCGATTTGTGACGGAGCGTCGGTTTCCCAACCGCAGTGCTTCCTCGCGATTAAGATTCTCCCGCTCGACCGCTTTCAGCGAACGGGAGTTTTTATTTCCAGTGGGTCCAATACCCCGAAGCTCGCTCCCACGCTCACGCTCATAGTTGCCGCGAATGCCCCGGTGATCCTCACTCCGATTTCTTGACCAAATGCTCAGCGGCGCGCGCCGTATAGTTTTCGCCACCACTGGCGGCCGTCGAGGAAGCCAAGAGGGCCAGCACCGCGCCGATGGCCTTCGGAGCCGGGCGCGGGATACGCGCGACGACGTTCACTGCAAACAGGCGGCCCTCGCTTTTCGTGGCGTCCTTCAGCACCGCTTCAACGACCGACCATGCGGCCGCGTTATCGCCGCGACGAAGGACGACCTCGGCCGCCGCTAAGCGCACCACGGGCTCCGCGTCGGCGAACAGCGCGGTCACATCCGGAGGTGTGGTGGCACGCAGCGCCGCCACCGCTGCCCAATAGCGGATGACGGGCTCCGGCGAACGCAGCGCCGCGATCAGCGCGGCAGCGTCTGGCTGGGCTGGCAATTGCAGGGCATCAATCTGCTCCAAGATTCGCGCGAGGGGATAACGTTTTTCGTCTGCCGCGACGACGGACGGCGAGTCTTGGCCTGACCATGCGACCAGCAGCGGTTCCGGCATGAAGCCGGTGTCGCGCACCGCCAGTTGGTGTGCGCGCAACGCGGCGCGGAGGCGGATGAGTTGTGGGCGCGCCGTAGGGTCGGCCGCGAGATTACGGACGTTGTCAGGATCAGCCACGCAATCGAAGAGCTCTTCGGTCGGCTTGTTTTCAAAAAAGGCGCGCTGCGCGGCGTTGAGCTTTCCCGCCGCAAAGAGGTCCGCCCACTCCTTCATCGACGGCTGCCGCCACAGATACTCGAGGTGTTGGCCCCAGGGCTGACTGGGGTAGTAGTTGCGGATGTAACGGAAACGCCCGTCGGTGACCGCCCGGGCCATGTCGTAGCGCTCGTCCATGCGATCGCGGAAGCTGAACGTAAACTCGGGGCCAGCCTTTCGCGCCGGTCCGGCGATCGCGCGGCCCTGAAATTGCGCGGGGAGCGGGAGGCCGGCGAGGCTCAGCACGGTCGGTGCAAGGTCGATAAAATTCACCAATTCACTCAGGCGGGAATTCGGTGCCGCGGGTGCGAGGTGCTGAAATTTTTTCGGGAAATGGGCCACGAGTGGCGGGTGCGTGCCGTTCTCATAGAGGAAACGCTTGCTGCGCGAGACCGCCCCACCGTGATCGCCGTAATAAAAAATAATCGTGTCTTCCGCCAAACCATCGGCCGCGAGCTCTGCGAGGATTTTCCCGAGCGCGGCATCGGCGCGGGAGACGTTGTCGAAATAGTGCGCGATGTCAGCGCGAACCGTCGGGGTTTCGGGCAAATAGGCAGGCACGCGGACCTTCGCCGGATCGGTCACCTGCGCCGACTGCTTGTGCAGACTACTTTCATGGGATTGCTCAAAATTGAAAATGGCGAAGAACGGCTGCCCCGCCGCGCGGTGACGCCAATGCGCCGTTTTATTGTTCTCATTCCACGCGGCATCCCACGACGACGACGTGTTGTAATCGGTCTTGGCATTGTTCGTGGTGAAGTAGCCCGCCGCGCGGAGGTACTCGGGGAAAAATTTCACGCCCGCGGGCAGCGGCTGTTTGCTGCGCATGTGCTGCGTACCCATGCTGCTGGCGTAACGTCCCGTGATGATGCTGGAGCGCGTTGGCGCGCAGACCGCGGACGTCGAGTAACACCGCTCGAACAGAATTCCGCTCTTCGCCAGTCCGTCGATATGGGGCGTTCTGGCGAGTGGGTCGCCATACGCACCGACGGTGGTCGCGACGTTGTCCTCGGTGACGAGCCAGAGGATGTTGGGCCGGTCGGCGGCGGAGATCGCCGGCGCTGCGTAGGCCAGAGCGAGTAGCGCGAAACAGAGGAGGGATTTCATGACAGGACGTTGATTTAATTTCCGGAGGCGGCGCCGGCTTTTTTCTTCGAGTTCTTGGCTTTGTTCGTGGCGTTGGCCGAATTGGCTGGCCACGGAACGACATAGGCGCGCTGGGCCCACGCGTCATAACTGGCAGCCATGGTCTTGACGCGGGCCGGCTCTTTCGCCGCAAGATCGCGTTGCTCGGCCCGATCGGCGGAAATGTCGTAGAGCTCCCAACCACCAGGGAACTTCGACACCAGCTTCCATTGGCCATCACGGACCGCGCGGTTGCCTTCGTGCTCCCAAAAAATCGGCTGAGGACGCTTGAGGGATTTGCCTTCGAGCGCGGGACGCAGACTCACCCCTTCCATCGGGGTGATCGCTTCGCCATTGAATCTTGCCGGATACTTCGCGCCCGCGAGATCGACGCACGTCGCCATCAAATCGATCAGGTGACCGGGCTGCGCATCGATCTTTCCACGACGCGCCGCGGGAATACCAGCGGGCCAGTGCACGATGAGCGGAGTCGCGATGCCCCCTTCGTGGACCCAGTGCTTGTATTCGCGGAAAGGGGTGTTGCTGACGTTGGCCCAATCGCCGCCGTAGGCCATATACGTGTCGGCGGGGCCCGGCAGTACGCCGTAACCGCCCCGCACCGGGTAGCCGTCGCGGGTCTGGTTGGGACGACTGCTCAATTGCTGTGCATCCTTCGCCATCGGCGGCAGTGACGGGGCCGGGGCGCGAGGTGTAAACTCACCGATCCGGCCGTTGGTCTCCGCGTTGCCGCCGTTGTCTTGGAGGTAGCAAATCACCGTGTTTTCAAACTGCCCGGTCGCCTTCAGCTCGGCGACGATGCGACCGATACCTTCGTCCATTACGGTGAGCATCGCGGCGTAAACTTCCATGCAACGGATTTCGAATTCTTTGTTCTTCACCTTGTCCCACTCGCCAACCTGTGGGGCGAGTCCCCACGCCGCGTCCGCCACCCCGAGTTGCTTTTGTTTTTCCCAGCGCGCCGCGCGCACCGGGGTGTAGCCGCCATCGTAGCGGCCCTTGTATTTCGCGATGTCCCGCTCGCGCGCGTGCATCGGCCAGTGCGCAGCGGTGTAGGGCACGTAGAGCAAAAACGGTTTTCCAGCCTGATCACGTTTGTGTTCGCGAATAAACTTCGCGGCGTGATCGCTCAGTGCGTCGGTGTAGTAATAATCCTCCGACGGGCGGTATTCAGTATCGTTGGCCGCGGTGATGAGCGTGTTGTCGCGCACGAGCGAACTCGGGTCCCAGAAACTCCCAGCTCCGTGAATCGTCCCATAGAAGCGATCGAAGCCACGCTGCAAGGGCCAGTTCTTCTGGTTCGCGAGCGCGGCTGCGGTGTCACCCGGGGTGACGTGCCATTTGCCGGCGGCATACGTGCGATAGCCGGCGGGCTTGAGGGCCTCGGCGAGGGTGACGCTGCGGCGGTTAAGATCGCCGCGATAGCCCTCGGTTCCGTAGTCGCCCATCATGTGGCCGATGCCGGCTTGGTGCGGGTACAGCCCGGTAAGCAACGCAGCGCGCGTCGGACAACAGCGCGCGGTGTTATAGAACTGAGTGAAGCGCACCCCACCCGCGGCGAGCGCATCGAGGTTCGGCGTAGCGATCTCGCCACCGTAGCAGCCGATGTCGGAGTAGCCGACATCGTCGGCCATAATAATGATCACATTGGGCTGGCTAGCCGCCCGTGCGAGGCCGAGGAACAGAACCAACGCGACGAGCGCAGTGGTGAATATCTTTTGCCGGAGGTGCATAGGAGTAATGGTCGAGGGGAAACACAGCAGGTGGGCGCATGGGCCCACCTGCTGGAAACGTCTTGTGGCGTCGCGCGGAGCAACGCGAGCACTCAAAGCTTGGCGGCGACACCCGGTTTCGCGCCCTGCCAACCCTGGCGCCATTGGACGAGGAGCTTATCGACCAGTTCGTTATTACCCGGCATCTTCGCGATGTTGGTGTTTTCCTGCGGGTCAAGCGTGTGGTCGTAGAGCTCAATCGCATCGATCTTCGCATGATCGTCGCGGGCCACCCACACCACGAAGCGGTAACGCTCCGTGCGCATGGCATAACCCATCAATTGCCCGATTCCGGACTTGCCGGCGCTGCGTGGATACTGGCTGAAGGCAGCGGATTTCCACGGACGATTCGGATCGTCGAGCACAGGGCGGAAGCTCACGCCTTCGAGGTGCTTCGGCAGCGACAGACCGGCGAGGTCAGCGAGGGTCGGATAGATATCCACGAACTCGACAAGGGAGTTCGTCTTCACCCCGGCGTTCTTCATGCCGGGGACAGAGAGGAGCAGCGCGGTATGGGTATCGTTTTCGGTGTTACTGTGTTTGCACCACGCGTCGTGCTCGCCGAGTTTCCAGCCATGGTCGCCCCAGAGGATGACGATGGTGTTCTTCCGCAGATCGAGGCGGTCGAGTTCCGCGAGGACCTTACCGACCTGGGCGTCCATGTAACTGATCGCGGCGTAGTAGCCGTGCTTGAGCTGGCGGGCGAGGTCGTCAGGCACGTGGCCTTCGGGGATGCCGTGATAGTTGCGGAGTTCGCCACCGGGAAGAATGGCGTACTCGGGGGCGTCCTTCGGGCGGAAGGAGTTCGTGGCGAGTTGGATTTTGGCGGGGTCGTAGAGATCCCAGTATTTCTTGGGCGCGATGAAGGGCAGGTGCGGCTTGATGAAACCGACAGCGAGGAAAAACGGCTCTTTTTTCTGGCTGATGTCCCGGAGCGTGGAGACGGCGAGTTCCGCGACCTTGCCATCCTGAAACGTGTTATCCGGCACCTCGGCGCCCTCGAAGGCGGGGCCGCGGATATTTTTCGCAGCCGGCATGGAATCGGGCACGGTGACTCCCGCAGCCTTGGCGGTTTTCGCCCCCTTGCCCTTCCCTTTGCCCTTGGTGGCGGCAGCGTTGTCCCCGTCGGGATCGACGCCGTAGCGCCGCTCGTTGAGTGTGACGTTTTCCGGCAATGCGTAGGTGTCAGCCTTCGGCGTGCCCCAGGGCACCGACCAGGACTGCGGGTCGTCGAGGCTGCCATGATAAATTTTGCCCATGCCCTGGACGAAGTAGCCGTTGTTTTTAAAATGCTGGGGAAGCGTCACGACGTTGGGCAGCGCGTCGCGGAAGTGAGTGACGAGATCCCAGACCTTGGTGGTATCGGGGCGAGTGCCGGTGAGCAGACTAGAGCGCGTGGGCGAGCAGACGGCCTGCTGGCAATACGCGCGGTTGAAGGTGATGCCCTCTTTCGCGATGCGGTCGAGGTTCGGGCTCTTCACGTAGTCCGCACCATAAGCACCGAACTCGGGGCGCAGGTCGTCAACGGCGATGAAGAGGATATTGGGCCGATCAGCGGCGTGGGTGAGACTGACGAGCAGCCAACCGAGGAGCGAAGCGAGGCGGAGTTTCATGGTTAAAAATATCGGGCGGAGAAAAGGGACTGAGTGAAGGACGGAGATGTTTTTTCGGGCCGGATCGCGCCGGCTAGCGTTTTTTCTTCTTTGGCCGCGGTTCGGAGGTCGCGGACCGGGCTTCGGTCGCGACGTCCTCCATCGGAAATTGACCATTCTGGCGCAGCGCGATGACCCACGCGGGACCGACGTCGGCGGCAGTGAGCGGCCGCAGGGCGGCGCTTTCCTGCGCTTCCACCCAGCCCGCGGGAATGGGCAGCGTCGCGAATCCGTCCCGCGCTGCCTCCGCGATGCTCCCAGCGCCAACGACGACATTTCCCGTGTAGGCGTTCGGCTTAAAGTTGAACCGATCCAAGGGCGGGGTCCGTTCGGCCGCCGTCACGACGACCGACACCCCGCCTTGCGGGCGCACGAAGCGGTTGTTCTTAATGACGCACTCCTCGGGGAGAAGTACCTGCTGCGATTCCGGCCAGTGGCCCTTGTAGGACGAGCCGATTTCCAAATCTGGACCGGAAATCCCGACCAACACATTGTCGGCGAGCACGAGGTCGCGCACTTGAGGATAGGTAGGAATGCGCACCTGAGCCGTGCGTTTGCTGTTAGGCTTCACGTCGGGCGTATAACGCGGCGTCAACGCCTCGGCGATAAACTCGCCGCAGGCCACCCGCAGGCCGTAGTCGCAGCCGGAGATGAAATTTCCCTGCACCA
>CANIJN010000002.1 GCA_947467625.1 Opitutia bacterium
CCAGCCGCGGAAGCGTTCGGTGCGCGTGAAGTAGGCGCGGGTATTGCCGAGGAGCGGACGGCCGTCGACGCGGCGCAGTTGACCCGTGAACTCAGGGCCGCAGGAGGTGCCTCCGAGGGGGTTGCGGGCAAAGAAGGCCTGGAGCGGTCGGCGCGAGAAGAAGGTGACCTTTGCTTCAAGGACAGGGGGGCCGTCGAACGTGACGCGGAGGTAGTCGGACGGCTGGTCGGGGCTCCCGGGAATCGCGGCGAGAGCGGGTAGTTGAATTTCAAGGACGTGGGGCTGGCCGGGCGTGACGGTGACCGGAGGCGAAGTCGGGCCGCCGTGGCCCCAGCTATCGTTGGCGAAGGTGACCGTGCGGGCGTCGACGTAGTGGACGAATAAATAGTCAGCGGCGCCGGGTTGGCCTGTGACGATGAGCGGTTCGCTCGTGCCGACAGGCAGCGGCGAGGGAAAGGTGACCCCGAGCGGCTGGGGGCCGGCGATCGGCGGGTAGTAGTCCCACAAGCAGACGACGGTCAGCAGCAGGAACGTGGCGAGGCCGCCGCACCACGGGAGGAAATGTTTCATTACCGGTCTAGCGATGGAAGCCCTCGGCGCGGTCCACGATGAACTTCGGACGCGAGCGCACTTCCTCGTAGATACGGCCGATGTATTCGCCGAGGATCCCGACGCTGATCAACTGGATGCCGCCGAGAAAGGAGATGAGTATGACGAGGGTCGGATTACCCCAGAGAATTTCCCAGCCCATCAGTTTGTAGAAAAGATAAATTGCCATCAGCAAAAACGAGCCGCCGGCGATGGTGAAACCGAACATCGTGCTGAGCGTGAGGGCGTAGGTGGAGAAGCAAAAGATGCCGTTGAAGCCGATGCGCAGGGAGCCGAAGAAACGGTTGTAGTTGGTCTCGCCGGAAAAACGCGCCGGACGGTCGAACGGAATAATGGCCTGTTTGAAACCGACGACGGCGACCATGCCGCGCAGGAAGCCGTGACTCTCTTTGAGCTTCACGACCTCGGCGACGACGCGACGGGCCATGAGGCGGAAATCGCCGGTGTTGGGCGGGATTTTTACATCGGCGATTTTGTTGATCACCTTGTAGCCCGTGGCGGCGACGAGTTTTTTGATCCACGGTTCGCCGGTGCGGGCGCGGCGTTGCGGGAGGACGACGTCGTAGCCCTCGCGCCATTTAGCGAGCATTTCGTGAATGAGCTCGGGCGGATCCTGGAGATCGACGTCCATGGCGACGACGGCGTCGCCGGAGGAGTATTCGAGGCCGGCGAGGGTGGCCATGGGTTGACCGAAGCGGCGGGAGAAGCGGAGGAGTTTGATGCGCGGATCACTCGCGCGGTACTCCAAAATGACGTCTTCCGTGCGGTCGGGCGAAGGGTCGAGCGAGAAAATGATTTCGTAGTCCTCCGTGACGGCGGAGAGAATCGGACGGAGGCGCCGGAGGAATTCCGGGATATTTTTTTCCTCCTTATAAACGGGGACGACGATGCTGAGGAGCATGTTTCGGAGAAGGGCGATCGAAGATGAGCGAAGAGAGAGGGGAGATGAGACTCCGGAGGAGGAACCACTAATGGACACTAATCAGCACTAAATTTTGGAGGGCATCGCCGACCTACCAGCGGATGCCGAGGGCAAGGAGACGAGCAACGAGCGCGCCGCGGAAGCGGGTGCGGCGCGCGTAGGCATCAATCGTCGTCCAGTCGTCCTGGCGCGGGCCGTGGAAGCGCGTGCGAATCCGCGCCATCTCTTCGGCGCCGACGGTGTGGATGGCCTGGGAGGTTTTTTGCTCGGAGTGTACGCGGAAGGCACCGAGGAAATACGGGACACGCACCAGTTTGCAGCCGGCTTGTTGAAAGCGGGCGAGGAGATCCCAATCGAGGGCGAATTGGAAACTGGGGTCGATGCCGCCGGCGAGATCCCAGGCGCGTTTGCGCCAGAAGAGGGTTTCTTGCGGGACGTAGTCGATCCACTCGAGGACGTGAGGATCGTGGCGCGGCATGATCCAGCGGCCGACGTCGCCGTCGTTTTCATCGATGATAATGCGGTGGCCGTAGATCACATCCACCTCGGGGTGAGCGGCGAAATATTCGGCGACGTAGCGGAGCACGCCGGGGCCGATGAGGTCGTCCGAGTTGAGCCAAGCCATGACATCATCAGGGCCGAGCTCGGGGGTGAGGCGGGCGAAACCGCGGCGGATGGCATCGGCTTGGCCGGCGTCGCGGGCAGATTCCCAAGCGTGCAAGCGGGCGGCTTGGCGGGCGATGATGGCGGGACTCTGGTCTTTTGAGCCACCGTCCTGCACGACGTAAAGGAGGTGTGGATACTGTTGATCGAGGATGCTCAGCATCGTCCGCTCGAGATATTTTTCCTGTCCGTAGCTGGGCGTGACGAGGGCGATCTGGGGGAGCGATCGGGTCGGGAGGCCGGCGGCTGGGGACTGGGCTGCTAGGCGTGGGGCGGGAAGGCGGTCCCAGACGAGCGGTTTGGGCGCGTGGTGGCGCAGGATGCCGATCTGCATCCAGTATTTCTCGACGACGCGGGTGAAGAGCCAGGCCTCGCAGGGCCGCCACCACTGTGCGCGCGCGTGGGCGGTGGCGGCCAGCCAGAGCTTGCGCAGGAGGGCAGTGGAGTCGGTGGAGTCGGCGGCGAGTTGCTGGATGACGGTTTCGCGCTCGGCGCAAGCGCGGTTCAGCACTTGAAGAACGGCTTCCTTTTCCGCGAGGAGACGGCCGAAGCGTTTGGCTTGTTCGAGTGAACCGTGGCCGGCGGCGTAATTTTCGAGCGACTGGTCGCGCTCGGCGAGCAGGGCCTTCAGGGCGACGATCTCGCGGTCGCGGAGAATGACGAGGGCCTCGATGTTGCGGATGTGGACGGCGCGGTCCGCGAGGGCCTGGGTGGCGAGCGCGATATCGGGGGGGAGGAGCGTCAGCGTGGCTTTGAACTGCGTCTGGTCAGCGAGGGCGGAGGCGTGGCGGGCGGTGAGGTCAGCGAGCGTGTGCTCGAGCTGTTTGCTGTGCGCGTGCTGTTGAAAAATGAGGCGCTCGCGTTCGTCGCAGACGGATTTGAGGGCGATGATTTCGGCGTCCTTCGCGTGAATTTCGCGTTCTTTGGAATCGATTTCGCGTTCTTTGGAATCGATCTCGCGCTCCTTCTCGGCGATCGAGAGTTCCTTTTCGAGAATGGCGACGTCCTTTTCGCGGTCGAAGGCGGTGAGCGCTTCGAGTTTGTGCTGGCGTGCGAGATGTTCGGTGCGAAGGGAACGGTAACGTGAGGACGACGCGGCGATGAGTTCGCGGGTGGAGGCCGGGAGGCGTTCGATCTGACGCACGGCGAAAGGCGCGTCGGGGTACGCGAGGGTGTCGTCGAGCGCGGTGATGGCATCCGCGATCGTGATACCGCTGAGGCAAGGCGCAGCGGCGTCGCCGAAGGCGCAATCCCAGCCGCAACCGAAGCACGGGAGCGGCTGCACCAAAACGAGGCCGCGGCGGGCGGTCGGCGTGAAGCGCGGCCAGGTGCCGCCGCCGAAAAAGGCGACGACGGGGATGTCGAGGGCGGCGGCGAGGTGCATGGCGCCGGTATCGTTGCCGAGGAAAAGCGCTGAGTCGGCGATGAGTGCGGCGAGGGTCGGGAGCGAGTCCTCACGGCCGAGCCAGAGAGCAGGTGCGACGAGTGCTGCGGTGGACGTGCAGCTCGTGGCGGCGAGGAACTCGAGGTGAGTGCGCTCGTGCTCGTGGCCGACGAGCAGCGTGGGGAGGCCGTGGCGTTCCTGCGCATGGCGGAGGGTGGCGGCGAACCGGTCGGCGGGCCACGTTTTCAGCGTGACGTTGGCGAAGCCGGCGGCGGCACAGAGGACATACCGACCGGGCGCGAGGCCCTGCGCGGACAGCAACGCGCGGGCGGTGGCCCGGGCGGCGCTGGGCAGCGTGAAGGTTGCGGGCACCGGGATCGCCGGGCGGCCCAGCAACGCGGAGGCGAGGCGAAGGTTGCGCTGCGCATCGGGCTCGTCGGTGGGGACGGCGACTTGCTCGGGGAACACCTGAGTGGCGTCGAGTTGCAGCTGGACGCGGAGCTGGGTGGAGAAAAATTCATCGTTGGCATCGGCCCCGAGGGCGACGTGCCGCGCGGCAGGGGCGACGGCGGCGAGGGCGACCTCGAGCCAGTTCCGACGCGAGGTGGCGGCGGCCACGAGGTCGGGGTGTAGAGACTCCACGAGGCGGCGGAGCCGGGTGAGTTCGACGTCGTCGGCTGCGGGGCCTTGGGCGAAAGGGTCGAACGTGGTGGGAAAAAACTCGATCCCGGGAGCGAGCAACGCAGCGAGATCGACGTAAGGCCGGCGGATGAGGACACACAGACGCGTGGCCGGCCAAGCGGCCCGCAACGCTCCCAGCGCGGGCGCGAATAGGACGAGGTCGCCGAGGGTGTCGAGCTTGAGGAGGAGGGCGACTGCGGGAGCGACGTGGGGGGCGGGCGCGGTCATGGCACGGGCGCGAGATCGACCTGCAGCAGTCGCGCCGAGCGGCGGCGGGTGTCTGGGGCCGGCAGAGGGAAATCCGCCGGAGCGTCGAAGCGGAGCATCTGCGGTGTCACCGAAGCGGGGATACGGATGATCACGGTGGCGTAGGCCCCCGCCGCGAGCGTGTGGCTCGTGAAGACGGGGACGGGGGCGACGGGCCCATCGGCGCTGGAGACGAGTTGCGAGCGCAGGACGGTGGTGGGCGCGCCCGACCAGTCGGGGATTTCGAACCGCAACGTGACGTCGTGGGCGAGCGTGTTGGCGGGGAGGTGAAGGGTGGCTTCGCGGGCCATCCAGCCGTCTTGGTCGATGCCTTGAGCGGCGAGTCGCAGGGCACCGGCGGTGGCGAAGTCGAAGGTGCGGCTGGGGAGGGTCGGGAGAATTTCGAGAAGCGCGAGTTTGGCGCCCACGGGTCGGTCATCCTCATCGGGGAGGGGGGCTGTCGCGGAGGGACGGAGGGAAATCCGCGTGGGGCCGGAGACGGTGGCAACGGGCAGGAGCCAATCGAAGGTGCCGGTGGCGGCGGGGAGTTCGAAAGCGCGACCGTTGACGTTGACCTGCAGCGTGCCGCGGCCGAGGGGCTGGCCGGGGAGTTCGGGGACGTAGCCGCGCAAGCGGAGACTGGAACCGGCGGGCGCGGCGCCGAGAATGAATTCGCTCTGCGGGGAGAGCCAGCCGTCTTCGAAGATACCGGAGAATTCGAGGCCGCGGGCGTGGACGAGGTCGGCGGGGAAATTTCTGAGCCGCGTGGGGCGCGCGAGCGCGGCGACTTCGGCGGGGGAGAGTGCGGAGATGTCGCGGCCGTAGGCGACGAGCAGACGCGAGTCGAGGGGGATGCGGGTGTTGTAGAGCGACTGGAGGCCGCGGCGTTTGTAGGGGAACTGGACGGGCGTCTCGGCGAGGTCGAGGGCGATGTAGGCGGCGCCGTCCTGCCAGATCGGGCGGAGCGGGCCGATGATGCGGTTGACGGCGCCGTGACCGACGAAACCGAGGGGGACGTCTTTTTGGGCGAGAATGCGCGGGCCCTCAGTGGCGGCGAGTACGCGTGAGCGCTCGGGCGTCCACGAAGTGTGTTTGCTGCCCATGAACGATTTGGAGAGTGCGACGCGGAGGTAGATTTCCTCGCTGGGTTGTTCGACGCGGATCAGCAAAAAGCGCCCCAGTCCGGTGATGTCCTGTTGGCCGGTGTGGGGGTCCGCCTCTTGTTGATACATACCGATGCGGTGGCGGTCGCCGAGGTAGTAATGGTTGCCGCGCCCGGAGTGGACGAAGACGAGGTGGTTGGCCGCGGCGGGCGAGGCGGCGGGGACGGCCTTGAAGTAAACGGTGGGCTTGGCCGTGGGGTCGGGCAGGCGGAATTTATTAAAGAGACCGAGCTGCTCGCTGAGGAGAAGGTAAGCGTCGTGGGGGTCGCGCTTCGCGAAGTTCAGCGCGGGCGCGCGAAATTCGGTGTTAAAGAGCCTGGGCGTGAGCATCGAATCCGCGTCACGCTGCGCGAGGATAGCGCGGGTGCGGACGAGATCCTGGAACTGGGGATGCAGGCTGACGAGTTGGTCGCCGAGCCGCTCGAACTCGATCGGGGCGATCTGCTGGAAGTAATCGCGGGCCAGAAAACGCAGGTCGGTGCCGCGAAATTCGACGGCGGCGAGTTTGGCGGCGACGAGGTTGCTGATGTCGCTCAACAGCCGCGTCTGGGGCGCGACGGCAGGTGCCGACGCGCCGAGAATGGAGGCGAGTTTGGCCTCGGTGAAGCCGCCGCCTTTCTCGCCCTGCGAGACTTGGGTATAGTAAAGGGCGCTCGGTGCACACAGCACCGCGAGCAGGAGCACGGCGGCGGGCGCCGTCCAGCGGGCGCGGGGTAGAGCGAGACACGCGCAGGCCAGGGCGGCGGCGAGTGCGGGCTGCATGAACATCGCGGTCTTGTAGAGACCGAAGTCATTGCCGCCGGTGTAGAGTTTCACGCACATCGCGAGGAGTACGATGAGCAGCGCGGTCATCGGTGCCGGGGTGGCTCGGAGCAGCGTTTCGCGGCAGGAAACGACGATGGCGGTGACGAGACAGATGAACCCACCGAGAATGGCGAGGGAGGTAAACGGCTCGGCGAACGTGACGGCGAGCGGCATGAACCCAAAGAGGTTGGCCAGGCCGGTCGGAATGAGGAAATACGGAAACAGCGAGAGCGAGAGATCGACGGTGCGGAAACCGGAGCCAAATTGATAGGAGATCGTGAAGAGATAGGAGAGGACGTTGTGGCGGAGGAGGACGAGGACGCCGACGATGCCATACATTACGAGTCCGAGGCGCGCGGTGGGGAAAGCCCGCGTACGCACCCACTCGATGGCCCCGACCAGCAAGGTGGTTAAGACCGCAAAGGCGGTGACCTCGGGGTAAAAAACGGCGAAGGCGGCTCCGACGATCGAGAGGACCGCGATATGTGGGACCAGCCGGCGGCGGGTCGCGGGGAGGCGGGCCGTGAGCAGCGCGGTCGCGGTCAGCAGCAGGGCGACGCCACCGACCTGCGCGATGAGTTGGTAGAGCATGCCCAACATGAACAGCGGGCTGACGGCGAGGAGCGCGGCACCCAGCAAGGCGTGACGACGCCAGCGGCCGCGATGTAGCGTGAGGCCGGCGGCGGCAAACAGTTGCACGAGCCCAAAGCCCATGATCACGGGCATGAAGATACCCAGAGTCCTGATACCGGTCAGCGCGCTGATCCACGCGAGCACATGTTCGCTGCCGAAACGCATCAGGCCGGGCACGTGCATGAACCAATAATATTGCGACCAGTCGCGACCGGCTAGTTCCTCACTCGTCGGGACGCGCCAGAAGCCAAAATCTTTGAAGCGCTCGGCGGCGAAGCAGTAATTAACAAAGTCGTCGTTGACGTAGCTCAGCCAATTGAAACCGAAACGCAGTGCGGGCCAGCCGGTCCAGAGCAGCACAAACGCAGCCAGCGCGAAAAACGGCGCGAGGGCGCGGGCCGGGAAGACGGGACGGCGCCACAGGAAAATGCCGAGGGAGCCCAGCGCGAGTCCCCACGTCATCGGCCCAGCGAAGGCGCGGACGGGGAGTCCGGCTTGGTTCAACACCATAATAGTGAGCACGGCGGTCGCGAGGCCCGTGGCGGGCGCGAGGAGCCACGAACGCAAAATGCCGCCGCGCCAAGAGCACAGCGCCAGCGTCGCCCGACCCAGCACGGTCAGGAAGAGGAAAAAACCGAAGGAAACTGCGAGAGCTGACATGGAGAGGACGAGCTACGGAGTTCAGGGACCGGGTGCAACAGCGGATCGCGCGGCGGCGCGGACGAAGGCGGCGCAGGCGTCGAACGCACGATCGGCGGCGAGGTCGAGTGCCGCGCGGGATACGCCGGCCTGAGACGAGAGCGACTGGAGGCTGCGCGTCACGGTGGCGGCATCGGCGTCGGTGGCGAGCAGCGGGCAGGCGAGCTCGTGGGCGGCGGCGCGGAGTTTTTCGTTGGTGGCGAGGATCGCGATTTTCGAGCCCGCCCAAGCCCCCGCGAGCGCGGCGTGAAAACGTGCGGTCACGAGCCATGCGCCACTCGGCCAACGGGACAACGCCGTTGTGAGCGACTCGGCCGTTGCGAGCGACTCGGCTGGGGAGGGCAAGCGATCGGGGATAGCCAGCGCCCAGCGGGCTCGGTCCGCGAGCGGGAGCGCATGGTGGAGGGCGCGCTCGGCACCGGGGAGCTCGCGGGATTCCTGGGCGAGCCAGACGCGCTCGGTGATGGCGAGGCCGGGCACCGAGGCTTGAGCTGCGGTGAGGAAGGCGGCTTGGCCGGGCCACGCGCCGTAGTCGAAGTTGGCCACGAGGGTCAGGCGCCCCGCGCTGGCGGCGGGCGGAGGGGTTTCGCGGAAAAACAGATGAGCGAGGTCGGCGGCGCTGGCGATGGGCGGAGGCGCGGGGAGTGCGGCGAGGCGGTCGGCCGAGGCGGCATCGCGCGTCCAGATGGCCGCGGCTTGGGCGCAGATGCGCTGCACATCGGGAGCGGCGAGCTCCGCGCTCGTCTGCACGCCGACGCCGAGGAAATACATCGGCTTGTGGGCGCGCGCGCAGAGGGCCGCTTCGGACACGAGGTGGTCCACGAACCAGCGCGACAGCGCGCTCTGAAACGGTGAACCGCCGAGGCCCAGCCACGCAGCGCATTCGGCCACGCAACGTGCGCGGGTCGGCTCATCGCAAGGCAGCCACGTAATCGCCGGGAAGCGTCGACGCAGCGGATCGAGGGCGAACGGCACGCAGCACGTGAAGGTGGCCTGCGGCGCGAGCGTGCGCATCGCAGCGAGGAAACCCGCGAGCATGAAGTCGTCGCCCAGATTGCCCGCTCCGTAAAAATGGTGCCCGAGATGAATGCGCACGGGCAGGCGTGTGCCGACGGGGAAACTAAAATGCGAGCACGACTTTCACGTGCCCGCGGGAATGCGTCGGCGAGGCGTAGGCGAGATGCGTGATTTGCCAGCCGTAGTCCGCACTTACGTTCAGATTGACCGGTAGGCTCAGGCGCACGCCTACGCCGGTGCTCGCGAGCGGGGTGAAGATCATGTCATTGAGGTCGCGGTGCCGGTAAAAAACCTGGGCGGCATCGTAAAAAAAGACGAAGCGGGTCTCGGTCGCCGCGCGGCCCTTAGGTAAAAACGGCAGGGTATGGCGTATCGTCGGCGTGGTGACATCGTTGCTGAAGACGAACCCTTGATCGCCCGAGTTGATGCGCTCGTCGAAGCCGCGCACGGTCGAAGAACCGCCGATGGAGAGTTGCTCGCTGCCCGGGACATTGGCCGTGGAGAGTTTCGCGAAGGCACGGGAAAAGAACGTCCAGCCACGATCCAGATTGAGGAGCCTTTGGACGGACAGGGTGCCCGTCGCATAAGTCGCGCGCGTGTTGTACCGTGAGATGGAAAAAACCTTGTCGGTGTTGCGGGAGTTCACGTTACCGGGGCTGAGATCGAGGCCGAGACCGAACAGCCACGCGCCGCGTGAATCCCGGCGCACCATGGAAAATGAGTTCGTCAACTGAAACGTGTCAGTCGTGTTGCTGGTCAGGGTCGTGCCGCCGTAAGCAAGGTTATTGTTCCCCTGCTTAAAATCGATCCCCGTGGAGAATTCGATGGGGCTCTCGCCATCGCGGATGGGGAGATTGTAGCGCAGGTTGGCCAGCACGTTTTGCCCCTTCTGAGTGAAGACACCCCCGGCTCCGAAGGTCGGCTTCACCTTGAGGTAGCCGCCGCTAAATTGGAGATGATGGCGCCAAGGAAGCGGGATCCGATAATCCAGCGAGTGACTTTGAAAGACGGCCTGATGGTCGGTGGTAGTATATTGGTAAGTCCCTTGGTGATCTCGGCCCCACAGGTTTCCAAACTGCAGCGCTCCCGTATAGTGTCGGGTGCCTAAAACCTGATTGCCCGAATCGTCGTAGGATGCCGTGAAGCGCACCGGAATCCGCTCGGCGACGCCCACGATGAGATCCGCCTTGCCGGGTTGATTCGGCAGATCGTTGATGAGCACCTGGACCTGCCGAAAGGGATTGGTGTTGGCCCATTTGACCGCGTCATCCAACGTCGAGAGCCGGACCTCGTCGCCGGTTTTGATGCCCAGTTTCTCCTGCAAGAGTTTACTGCTAAACCAACGATTACCCTTGAACTGAAACTCGTTGTAGCGTCCGACCACGACCGCCAAACGGAAAATCCCGGTCGAAATATCCTGATTGGGCGGGATGACCTTCACGATCAACCGATCATTCTCGCGCGCGTGTTGGGCAATCGTGTTGGCCAACGTATTCAAGAGTTCGTTCGTAATCGGCTTACCGATAAACGCGGCCATTTTCCCCTGGAAAGCTGCCCCAGCCAGCACCGCCACATCCTGCACGAAGACCGCACTGTCACCACCGCTGTCCGCCGGCAGCGCGGCCGCTTTCACATCGGTATCGGCGATGATGAGCTTCTTCAGCATGAAAACGAGGGGGGCACTCGGCTCGGCGGCAAACGAAAGGGCCGACGAGGCAAGGCAGACCAGCGCAAAAATGAAACGAGTCAGCATGATTGATAAAGGGTGGGGATGCCTGAGTTCCGGAAACTTGACAAGAGTTCCTCTCGGAAACCTGCATTGGGCTGTGCCATTGAACGTCATGTCAGAGGTTTGCTTTAGGCCCGGCAGGTGGTAGGGCATCAACCGGCCACCGGTCGGTTCGACACCAAGAGCTGACTCAAGCAACCAAAGAGGGGTAGGCATCCGCTGACTTCATTATCACAAAGCCCGCGAGGGAGAGTCGCAGTGCGGCGACGGCCTATGCGCAACGTCACGCGAGGACTCTCCAGAACGCAGACCACCGCGGACTAAAAAATAAACCATGCGACCTTGCGTTCACGTGGCGCCAAATGTAGATCCAACGAAAGGTTATCTCATAGAGGAGCCGTCTCGCGGGGGAGTTTCGAGGGAGCCCGACAGGCCGGCCGCCCTAAAAAAGGCAACGGGGGCGCTCGCGCAGCCCATCGCCCGCAAGCGGGCTCCCACATCCAAGCAGGTTAAGCGGATGTTCAAACTACCCAAAATCGGACAATCCCGCCCTCGAACCATCGACGGTGGTTTTGTGGTCAAAATGGTCCAAAGTATCAACCACGCCCAAACCGCGCCTCACCCGGAATCGTTCGCCCGACTATCACGGCAACGACGAAAAACCCTTCACTGGGGAAAAATCACCATTTCAAATCAGGCAATGTGCGGCATCGCGCAGCGCTCTTCAGTTTTAAATCATTATCAAAAACTCACAAAAGCATCCAGGATAATAGCCTAGGTCCGAATGAGCCATTTGGCACGCGCCCTGCAACTAACCAGCCAAGGTTTTCCTTTTTAAATTTTTGAGCACATCGCCCATTCCATATCGAATTACGAGGCACCCACGGCCACTTCGGCCAATGGTTTCTCGCGCTGGAATTTGTGCTTGCAACACTTTTGGGGTCTACCATTGCTTAGCCCTGAATGGCGCAGTCTAGCTTCCGTTAAAACAACATTAGTCTTCTATCCATGAACAAAAAACTGAATCCCAACTTCTCTCTGAAGAAGTTACTATTGTCCGCCCTCGTTGCTGGACCGCTGGCTATTTTGCCCGCTCCACTCTGGGCGTTGCCAAGCACAGCTGCTACCAACCTCACCACCTCATCGACTTCGATCACGTATTCGGGCGTGCTTGATGGTGTCGCTGCGGGCGCGCTGAATATCACGGCTCCGGATAAATCCATCCTCACGTGGCAGTCTTTTAACATCAACCAAGCGGACACGATCAATTACCTGCTCCCGTCCACCACCGCTTCGGTGCTGAACAATGTGGCAGGTGGTGCCGCTTCCACCATCGCTGGCGCGATCAATTCGAACGGTAACGTTTATGTGTTGAATCCGGCCGGTATCGTCATTTCTCAAACGGCTCAGATCATCACCGGCGGCTTTTACGCCAGCACGGTTGCTGAACCCAGCTCGTTCTTCACCACCACTGGAACCCTGAATTTCACGGGTAGCGCCACGACGGACGTCGTCGTTCAGTCCGACGGTCAGGTTACCGCGGGCCAGATCGCCTCCATCCAAGCACTCGGCACCGGTAACAAGATTACCCTCGCCGGTCGCAGCGTCCTCGTCGAAGGTGCGAATCTCTTCGGTAATGTGACGTTGCAGTCTGCTGCCACCGGTAAGGTCAATCTGGCTCAGACCAGCGACACGGTTGGCCGCCCTCAAGCGGGTGGAGCAGTTAATATCAGTCAGGCCGCCGGCTCTGGCGGCAATCTGACGATTGTCAGCAACGGCGGGACGGTCTCCCTGACGGGTGCACCGGTCGCAGTCAGCAATAACTCAGATACTGCTGCTGGTCCGGCCGTCAGCGTCAATGCGACGGGTGGACTTGTCGTCGGCGCGGGCGGTCTCGGTGGTAGCGGCTATGCCCCTAGCTCCAATATCGCTCTGTCGATCACGGCACCGCTGATCCGTCAAAGTCTCAACTCGACGACCACCGCTTCGACCTCGGTCGGAACCACGGCTGTTGGTTTCGCAACCACTAATGCGCAGGGACAAATCACGGGCTACTCGCTCACCACCAATGGAGCTCCTTCGATCGGCAGTGGCTACATTTCCAACGTCACCAGCAGCGTGATTGGAAACAATGTCACGATCACGGTGCCTCAGGTCGGCTTCGCCACCAATGTGGCCGGCGCGCTCAGCGTTAATACCACCGGATCAACCTCCAATGGTCCTGTTACGCAAGGTGCTGGACTCTCGACCAGTCGTTTGACCGTTACCGGTGCAGCGACGATCACCACCGCGACCACCGCGACCACCGCCGCCGCCGCTGACGTGACCTTGGGCAACGCAGCTCTATCCACGCTCAATCTGCCTCTCGTCGGAACCGTCAACGTGATCGAAGCCGATGGCTTTGCCCTCGGCAACGCGAAGGTTCTCCCAAATGCGGCCAACGCTGTCACCCTGCGCGCACAAGCTGGAAATATTTCCATGAGCGGCACGTCCAAGGTTGAAATCGTTCCTTCTGTCCTTGTTCCTGCTCCGAATACCCTGCTCACCGCTAACACGGGTGGCGTCACCTATAGCAATATCGGAGATCTGAAGATCACGACCTTGAGCACCACGACGTCCTCATCTGGCGTCACGGCCCTTACCTCGACGGGAAATGTCACGATTCCAGCCTTCTCGTCTCCCTCGCTCACCATCACCACGACCGGTGGTACGATCACCACGGGTAATCTGACGACGACCTCTGGGGCCGCCAATCAGGTGTCCGCGACGCTGACCGCCAATGGCAATATCTCGGTCGGTACCGTTAACACTTCGGGTAAAATCGTCATCAACTCCACCGGTGGCACGATCACCCTCGGTCAAGCTGCCAATGGTTTCATGACCACCGGCGCAGGTCTCGACCTTAAGGCTGTGGGCGACATCACCATGACCAATGCCACGGCTCTCGTTACCTCCGGCACAGATGCGAAGATCGCGTCCACGACCGGTAACGTTACGCTCACGGGCGGCTTCGCTGGCGGCGGTGCGATCACTGCGGCTAATAACATCACCATCGGCGCCCCTGGCACCGGTAAACCAAGCGTGAATGCGAATACCGCTTTGGACACGTCCTCGATTCTCTCGAAGGTCACCGGCGGCACCACTAGCAATCCTGCTGGTCTTTACGCTCCCAATAGCCAAGTCCCGATGGCGGTGACGACGACTGGTACTGCCCCGGGCACCACGGCCACCGGATATTTCACGACCAATGCGTCGGGTCAAATTAGCGGCACGGTTATCACCGAGGTCGGAGCCGGATACACGTTTACTAACTCAGGAACCACTGTTACTAACCCGAATGTGACCTTCACCGCCAACGCAGCCCCCACCAACTCGGTGGTTGCGAATACGGCGCTCACCCTCACCGCCACCGCTGGTACCGTCGCTGTCGCGAGCCCGATCGTGGGAACCGGCGCGGTTACTATCGTATCCGGAGGGGCCCTTACGGTTCCCTCTATCACGGCCCCGAACGTCTCCTTGGAATCCACGACAGGATCCATCGCGCAGACTGCCGCGACCGCAATCACCGCTTCTGGGAACACGACGCTCAAAGCAGCCACGAGCGTCTCGTTGGATCTCGCCGGCAACGACTTCAATAATGTTGTCCTCACTTCGAGTCCGTCAGGCGTGACCCTCAAGGACGCCAATGCGCTCACCTTGGCCAATGGCACTAATGCGGCCGGCAATGTGACCATCACCTCTGGTGCTGGCCTGACCGGTTTTACGAACCAGAACATCCCCGTTCCATCTCCGAATGTCGCCGTGACCTTCGGAGCTGCTAGCGTCTCCGCCGGCTCGGTTACTTCCGTGGCTCTGACTACGACGGGCACCGGCTATGCGGCAAATGCGACGATCCCAGTGACCTTTTCGGCACCTCCAGCGCAATCGGCTGCAGGACTTGTGATCGCCAGCTCGGCGAGCACCGGTCAGAGCAACAATGGCTTTGTACTCGGCGCTGTCGGCTCCACTGCTGCTGGTCTTCAAGCTGTGATCTTGCCTACTCCGATCGGCAACGGTTTCGTGAGTGGATCTGAAGTCCCTCTGACCGTGACCATGGCGGGCGGATTTGCTGGCGTTGCGCCGACTGTCGTCGGTGTTGCTAACAGCAACGGCCAAATCGCTTCCGTAAAAGTCACCAGCCCCGGATCAGGGGTGACCACCGGCTCGCTGACGAACATCACCACCACCGCTATTGCGCCGATCGCGAGCGCCACAGCGACGGGTAATATCGTCACGAATGCTGCGGGACAGGTTACCGGGTTGACGGTGACCGACGGTGGCTCCGGCTACCTCGGCTCCTTTGTACCTCGGGTCACTCCCCCAGCTGCCCCCACCGCGGGAGCTGCTGCCATCATCACGCCTGTCCTCGCGGCCGGTGCTATTACGTCTGCCACGTCCACGGCTGGTGCAGGGTTTATTACGGCTCCGGTCATTGCCGCGACGGCGACCGCTCCAGCCTTCACGACCACGATCGTGAACGGTGCCATCGCGACCGTTACCCCGATCGCTACGGGTGGCGTAGCTCTGGGTTCTGCTTCGACCGACGTCATCAAGGTTGCGGGTAACCTTACGCTCAGTTCCGTTGGACCTGTGGGCACTGCTACCACGGCAGGCTCGACCGTCACGGCAAACTACTCCGAACTCACCACGGTTGCTGCTAATGTTGCCGTTGTCGGTAACGTGAGCCTCAACACCTTGGGTGCTAACGCCACCTTCGGTGTTCCTACCGGTGGTTTCGGTGCGGCCCCAGCGGTCACTGCTGCTGCAGTCGGCGGCGCGATTGGTACCGGTACGTTCACGGTCACCCAGAATAACTCGGTCAATCTCGGAGCCACGACGGCAGGCGTCCTGAAGGCTAAGAGCGCCGCTGGTGACATCACCAGCTCCGGCAAGCTCGCGATCGCGGGCGCCTCTGAGTTCACGGCGAACAGCCTGTTTGCTCCCGGTGTAATCACGCTGAATGATGCGACCAACGTCTTTGGTGGCACGGTTTCCATCATCAACGGTAAGAATGTCTCCGTGGTCGGCGCGACGACGGTGACGGTTGGTTCGGCTGCCCAGAACGGTGTGGTCTCCGGCTCCATTTCGGTGGAGAACTCCGGTGCGCTGACTCTCAACACTGCTGGCAACGGCAACCTGAGCGTCGTTAGCTTCAAGGCCGGCGGTGCCGTCGTCATCAATGATGGCACGAACACCGATGGTCTGACCCTCCAAAACATCAGCAACACCGGTGCGGGAACGGTGGCAGTCACGGCGGCCGGCCCGATCACGTTGGGTTCTGGCATCCAATTGGCGAGCACGGGCACGACGACGATCACATCGACCGGCGCCGCAGCTTCGATTAAGGATTCTGCGCCTGGCATCAGCATCATCAACGCGCTGACGCTCGCTTCGGACAACGATATCGCCATCACCAACACCGGTCACTCGGTCGGTCGCGTGACGATGACCTCGGGTCTCGGCGGAGCTTCCACCAATGCTAACATCACGTACCAAGAGGGTGGCTCGGCTAATCTGGGTGCCGTCACGATCACTGCAAATGCCACGAATCCTGGTTCCTTGTCCGTGACGAGCACGGGTGGCAGCATCTTCCAAGGTGCGGGCACGATCACGGTGCCAACCATCGCAGGTGGCACCAACACGGTCTCGTTCAGCGCTCCTAATGGTAGCGTCACACTGGATCTCGCTGGTAATACCATTGCTCCAGCCGTCGCTCTGACGGCATCGGGCAACTCGACGGTTCGCCAGTCTACAGCTCAGAACCTGACTTTGGGTAATGTAGCAGTCACTGCGGGGACCTTCCTCGCTACGGTGAATACCGCGGCCATTGAGCTCGCTCAAGCTGCTGGCACTTCGGTCCGCGTCTTTGGTGATACCACGCTGAACACCGGCGGTAAGATTACCCTCGATAACGTGGGTAACAACTTCGGCGGATTGACGATCGCTTCGAACGTCGGATCGGCCGTCGGCGCCGCGGTGGTATTGCGCGAGGGTGGCACGATCAACCTCAAGGCAGTCGACACCGGCACGGGTGGTTTGACGTTTACCAGCACGCTGAAGTTAACCTCTGAGGGAGGATCAATCGTCTCGAGCCCAACGGCTCTGCAGGCCAAGATCATTAAGGTCGGTGGTTCAACGACTCTGGTCTCGGCGGCTGATGTCACTCTGAACACCACGGATGTTGCCAACAACTTCGGTGGCCAGAGCATCACGGTCACGGCCCCAGGCACTGTCTCGATCCAAGACAACAATGCTACTACGGTCATCGCCGGTGGTTCCACGATCGGTGGCACGCTGACGATCAAGAATGACAATGCGGCCGGCACCATCAAGGACAGCCCCGGTGCGTTGACGGTAAACGGCAATGTCTTCCTCCAGACGAGCGCGACGGGTAGCATCAACATCGGGGCTTCGACGGCCACGTTGGGTGCGATTCAGTTCCGCTCCGGTGGCGTGAGCATCGCTGAGGCGACCACGTTGAATCTGGCTGCGGGCAGCACCAGCGCAGCGAACTCGGTGGTCCAACTGAGCAGCAACGGTGACATCGTGACGAGTGGCTTGGGTGGCGGTAGCTTCGGTGGCACGCTCTCCTTGAACGCCAATGGTAGCATCACGGTTTCGAACCCCATCTTTGTCGCGCAAGGTCTGACCTTCCGTGCCTTGGGTGCGGTCAACCTGAGCGCGCTGAGCCAGACCGGCAATTTGTCCGGTCTCGCCCCGACTAACCTCGGAGCCGCCAGCTACGTTGCTCCTTCCCCGTAATTGAGGAGTGAGGTTTTAATTCAAGGGCGACCGATTCCAATCGGTCGCCCTTTTTTTGTGTTCATATTAGGACGTCCGAAACCCAACAAGCCGGATTTTTTGACCAGTTAATTCCCAGGTGCGTTCAAGATGAGACGAGCCCCGGTTTTTTGTAGGAGCCTGCTTGCGGGCGATTTTACAGGGCGATTTTACATTTCGTCGCCTGACCAGGTCCTGAATCCGGTCCTGAATCGCCCGCAAGCAGGCTCCTACCTCCGGACAAATGTGTCGCTGATTGGTCTATTCGCTTCGCGTCGCCAAATAGGGAATCTAAGTCTGCAGGAATGAGCAAAAAGTCGTGCGCTGTGTCCCTCTCCACCTAAAAAGAAGCCGATGATTTTGAACAAAACGCTTGGTTCAAGCCTTGGCTATCGCGCGAGGCTGCTGCGCGCAGACGTGCTGATCCCCGCGTTATTGCTGATTTTGCCGGGGCTCGCCTACACGAATAGTTTTTCGGGCCCCTTTGTTTTTGATGATGTCCCGGCGATCATGGGGAATCCCAGCATCCGGGATTTATCGCGGCTCTTGGACGTGCTGAGTCCCCCGAACGATTCGGGCCTCACGGTGAATGGTCGGCCGTTGGTGAACCTGAGTCTGGCGATCAATTACGCACTCGGGGGCCAGGGAGTTTGGGGGTATCACCTGCAGAATCTATTGATTCATTGGGCGGCCACGTTGGCCCTCTACGGGACGGCTCGGCGTCTCTTGGCCGCGGCCCGCGGTGAGCAGACGCCGTCAGTGCGAGCGAATCTGGGCGGAGGGGCCGTGGCGGTCCTGTGGTCACTGCATCCGCTGCAAACGCAAGCGGTGACCTATGTGGTACAACGGGCGGAATCTTTGGTGGGGCTTTTTTTTCTGCTGACGCTGTATGGTTTTTGTCGGGCGCAGGCCAGCTCCCGGCCCCGGGTTTGGCTGATCGCGTCGGTCGTGGCGTGCTTGCTGGGAGTCGTGAGCAAAGAAGTCATCGCCGCGGCGCCGCTGCTCGTGCTGCTGGGTGACCGAGCGTTTTTCAGTGGGACTTTTCGTGACGCGTGGCGGCGTAACCGAACCTACTACTGCTCGCTTTTTGCTACGTGGTTACCGCTGGCGGGATTGATTTTGGGCGCACAAGGACGCGGCGGAACGGTGGGCTTCAACATTGAAGGCGTAACGTGGTGGAGCTACCTCCTGACTCAGGCGGATGCGATTACCCGCTACCTAGGTCTGGCTCTCTGGCCGTCGAAACTGGTCTTTGATTATGGCGTTGGCTTGGCGGGCAGCCTTGCAGAGGTGTGGTGGCAAGGTGGGGTCATTGTACTCTTATTGGTCGCGAGCGTGGTTGCGCTGGTGCGCTGGCCGCGATTGGGCTTTTTGGGCGCGTGGTTTTTCCTGATTCTAGCCCCGAGCTCTAGTTTTGTGCCGATTGCGACCGAAACGATGGCGGAGCACCGGATGTATCTGCCGTTGGCCGCAGTGCTGGGTGTGGTCGTCGCCTGCGGCCTGCGGATGCCGGGGCGGTGGAGTGTGGCGTTGCTGGGTCTGACGGTAGCGGCTTTGGGGTCACTGACGTGGCGTCGGAATCAGGATTACCAGACGGCCGAACGTCTCTGGCAGAGCAGCGTAAATCACTACCCCCAAAGCGCGCGGGCGCAGAATAATCTCGGCGAGATGTTTGCGAAGGATGGGCGTTTGAACGAGGCGTTGAAACGAATCCAGGAGGCGCTACGCATTCACCCCACCTACTTGGACGCCTTGTGCAATTTGAGCTCAGTGCTGAGCCAGATAAACCGAATCGACGAGGCGATGGTGGTGATGGAAGGATTGGTCGCAGGGCACCCCCGAAACGCGAGCGTGCTGTCCACCTATGGCGGGGTGCTCTACCGGCTTGGGCGTAAGGCGGAGGCTGAGGTCCAGTTTAGGCGGACGCTCGCACTCGCTCCGCTTCATGTAGACGCGCACAACAACCTGGGCGTGTGTTTGCATGAAAAAAATCAATTCGAGGAGGCCGTTTCGCACTTTCTGGCGGTTCTCTCGGTTGATCCTCGGGATGGATCCGGGCTCTATAACCTGGCCAATGCGCTCGTTAAACTCGGTCGTCCGTCGGAAGCAGAGGAAAGACTCCGCCAGTGTCTGAACGCCGAACCTTGGCGATTTGAGGCGCACAATAATTTGGGGGCGCTCTATGCTCAACGCGGCCTGATTAACGATGCGATCGTACATTTTGGGAGAGCCGTCGAGCTCGCTCCGCAGTATGCCGATGGTTTGAACAATCTGGGCGTGATGTTGGCCGAAAAAGGGCAGACCGCTGAGGCGATCGCGCTCTTCGAGCGGGCGCTACGGGCGCGGCCTGATTATCCGGATGCGCAGGTAAACCTTCGCCGGAGCCGCGAGGCGCTGCTGCAAACGGGTCGGATACCGTGAGCCACTGGGTTTCTTAGCCCCTTCGCTGCCGATATTAGATTCATTTTCTGGAGGTAGGAGCCTGCTTGCGGGGGATTGCGGACGTGGTGAGCCGGTGAAATGTAAAATCGCCCGCAAGCAGGCGGCTTCAAAAAACCGATATACCTGCGGCTCGGAAAGGCTTGTCGGCCGGACAGGAAGATTAAGAGAAAAAGGAAAGAGAAAGATTACTGGGCGCGCTCAGACCGCTTAGACTTTGACGCCGTCACGCACGATGACGCGGGCAGCCCCCTTTTTTCTTGGTAATCCAGCGGCTTGCCGCTCTATCAAAGCGAATGTCACAGGCGGCCGCACCCAATCCTTTGTCTCCCTCGTCGTCTGCCGTCCAGGCCGAGGCGACCATCTCAGCCGTCGGAATTGGGAAGATTTACCGGCGTGATGTTTCCCTCTGGCAGTGGCTCGCCCGTGGGCTGGGTGGAGGGGAGCGCGAGGAATCTTACGACGCAGCGAACAGTGTCGCTGCGGTCAGGGATGTCTCGTTTTCGGTGCAGAAGGGCGAGGCGTTTGGGATCATTGGTCGCAACGGGGCGGGGAAGAGCACGCTGTTGCAAATTCTGGCGGGCACCTTGCGCCCGAGCAAGGGCACGTGCCACGTGCGGGGGCGCGTGACGGCGCTGCTGGAGCTCGGTTCGGGATTCAATCCGGAGTTTACCGGCCGGGAAAATGTCTATCTTGCGGGCTCGATTCTCGGAATCACGCATACGGAGATGGATCGCAAGTTTCCTGAGATCGCGCGCTTTGCGGACATCGGAGAATTTATCGAGCAGCCGGCGAAAACCTATTCGACCGGGATGCTGATGCGCGTGGCCTTCGCGGTGGCGATTTCGGTCGAGCCGGATGTGCTGATCATCGACGAGGCCTTGAGCGTCGGAGACATCTTGTTTCAACAGAAATGCAGTCGGCGGATGAAGGAGTTGCTCGATCGCGGAATCACGCTGCTCGTCGTGACGCATGATACGTCCTTTGTGTTGAGCATGTGTCAGCGCGCGCTGTGGCTCGACCAAGGTCGGGTTCGGTATCTCGGCGACGCCGGCGCCTGTGTGCGGGAATACGTCGCGGCGATGGCGGCGATTTCGGGCAACGCAGCGGCCCCGACCGATGATTTTAAGGAGCTGTCGGTCGTGCCACTACCGGCGGCGCCCGGGCTGTCGCTGGAAGGAAAGGAACGGTTGGGCGACGGCGGCGTGGCTGTGGAGCGCGCCTGGCTGCTGCATGCGGATGGGAATGCCGGTTCCGCGTTTCGCGTGGGGGATTGGGCGGTGGCGGTGGTGATGATTCGGGCCAAGCGGCTCGCGCGGGACGTGAGCGCGGGCTGTGAACTGCGGAATCGCCACGGTCAGGTGATGTTCGCAACGGGCCTGCGGGTGGCTCGGCGCTTAATCGCGGAGATTCCGGCCGGGCAGATTTGCGTGGTGGCGATCCGCTTCCGCCTAGAATTGCAGCCGGGCCAATACACGATCGATCTGGGCTGCGGCGCGGCAGCCGACGCGGAGAATATCTGGGACCGAGTCCTGAACGTCGCGGTGCTGGAGGTGTCCCATTCCCCCGACCAAGAAGTCGTCCACGGCTTGGTGCGTTTGCCTCATGAGATCAGCGTCTCCCGCGCGCCGGACGAGGCGGTCAGATAACTTCGGCGAAGGAGCGCCGGAACACCGAGAAACAGAGGTGCCCCGCGAGCAGCACGGCCACCGCCGTCGCGTAGACGTAACCGAGTTTCACCCACGCCATCGGCTCGTGCCACAGGAGCACGTGGCGGGCGAGATCGATGAGCTGGAGCAAGGGATTGTAGCGGAGAATTTCCCAGAGGATGGGCCACGGGCTGTCGATGATCTTGGCAGGCGAGTAGGGCACGGCGCTGGCGAACATCACGGCGCTGGAGACGAAGGCGGTGGCTTGCCCGATGTCGCGCAGAAACACGCCGATCGCCGTGAGCATCCAGGCGATGCCGAGCGCGAGCATCATTAGCGGAAACACCAGCACCGGCAGCCAGAGGACGTCCGCCGTCAGGCCGGTGGAACCAAATGCGCTGCCCAGCAGCACGAGAGTCAGGCTCACCACGAGATGGAAGGCGGTGTCCCCCAGCTTTGCGACCGGGAGAACCTCGAGTGGGAAGACCACCTTTTTGACGAAGTTCGGATTCGAGGCGATCAGCGACGGAGCCCAAGCGATGGTCTCGGAGAATACGTGGTAGAGGCTCAGGCTGAGGAAGAGCGCCAAGGCGTAGTCGAGCTGGCTCTCGTTTTTCAGGACGCCGAATTTACTGCCGAAGATGGCCCCGAAAACAAACCAGTAGAGCGCCAACATCGACAGTGGATTGATCAGGGCCCAGATGATGCCGAGCTGGCTGCCCTTGTGGCGGATATGAATTTCCCGCAGGGTAAATTGCCAGACCAGTTCGCGATGCCGCCAGAGCGTGGCGCCGATGTGCCATGGACTCAGCATGGTCGCGAGAGATTTGATTACGGTGGCGGTCACGCGCTGGTCTTAACGCCCCGATTGCTCGCTCTGTAAAGCGCAATCCCCGGCGCGAACTCGGGTGCGTGCGATTGGCCGGTTATTGTCTTGAGCGGGCAGGGTGGTTGGCCTTGCTGGCGATCACTATGAGCGAGCAAGTGAAGAGCTATTCTAGCGTCATCGCGACCGGCGCGAACGCGTATCATTTTCCACACATCGCGATGCTCATCGCGTCGTGGAAAACGCACCACCCCACGGTCCTGCTCGTCGTGTGCGACTATGGTTTCACCGCGGAACAGATCGCGCTGTTGAAGGCCATCCCGGGTGTCCACTACGCGGCGGGGCCGACGCCAAACTACGATCATCCGTGGGAAGGCAAGGCGCGGCTCGGAACGTATTTGGAAAGCGTTCACTCCTCGTGGGACGTGCTGGTGTGGATCGATGCTGACGCGCTGTTTCTCCGCCCGTATCCCGACCTCGGTGCACTGATTGCCGGCTATGACATGATCATCGACGCGCATATTCAGTCGGTGGGGGAGATCATGCACGAGTGCAACCGCGAGGTGTTGGCGGTGCGGCGCGACGACGCGTATTTCAGCGCGGGCTGCTGGATCGCGCGCCGTGGTGTGTTGTTGGAAAATTACGCGAAGCTGTGTGCGCAGGTGAAGGGCCGGGGTAATCTCTGGGAGGGTGACGCGTTTGTCGCGGCGATTTATCACGAGAAACTCCGCCTGCGCACCGTGAACGGCGGCGTGTGGCACGCTCGGGGGAAGACCTCCCTACACACGTGCGAGGTGTCGGGCTTGAACGCGTATCACGCTGGTCAACCGATTTACGTGCTGCATGCGAACGACGGTTACACCGTGCGGGCGGACGGCCGCCGGATTTTTAAGCGCCCGGAGCTGGCGGCAATTCAGGACCACTACGAGCGGATCTTCTGGGCGGAGATTGCGCCGCCGCCGGCCGAGCAACCGGCCGGTGCGGCGACTCCTTGAAGGATTTCGCTGAGCGATTTCAGCGTTGCTGCCGCCCGCGAATACTTAACGTTCGCGTCCGTTGTTTTTTTCCTCAGTCCCCTCCCTATCCGCTCCCATGAATTTCGAAACCCTGCAATTGCACGCCGGCCAAGAGATCGATCCCACCACGCGTTCCCGCGCGGTGCCGATCTACCAAACGACCGCTTATCAGTTCAAAGATTCCGCACACGGCGCGCGCCTGTTCGCGCTGCAGGAATTCGGCAATATCTACACCCGGTTGATGAATCCGACCAACGATGTCTTCGAAAAGCGCGTCGCGGCGCTCGAGGGTGGCGTGGCGGCGCTGGCGACTTCGTCGGGTCACTCGGCGCAGTTTCTCGCGATCAATAATATCACGTCCGTGGGTGATAATTTTGTCACGACCTCGCACCTCTACGGCGGCTCCTACAATCAGTTTAAAAACGCCTTTAAAAACATCGGGGTCGAGGCGCGGTTTGCCGATGGCGTGAAGGTGGCGAGCTTCGAGCCCTTGATCGATGCGAAGACCAAGGCGATCTACTTGGAAACGATCGGCAATCCGGGGCTCACCGTGCCGGATTTCGAGGCGTTCGCGGCCTTGGCGAAGAAGCACGATCTCCCGCTGATCGTCGACAATACCTTCGGCGCCGGCGGCGCGATTTGCCAGCCGTTGCGGCACGGAGCGCACGTGCTCGTAGAGTCGGCCACGAAATGGATCGGCGGACACGGCACGAGCATGGGCGGCGTGATCGTGGACGCGGGCACGTTCAACTGGGGCAATGGGAAGTATCCGCAGTTCACTTCGCCGTCGCCGAGCTATCACGGCATGGTGTTGAACGACGTGTTCGGCGTCGGCGGGCCTTTTGGGAATATCCAATTTATCATCCGCTGCCGCGTGGAAGGTTTGCGCGATTGGGGTCCGGCGCAGAGCCCCTTCAACTCGTTCTTGCTGCTGCAAGGGCTGGAGACGCTCTCGTTGCGCGTGGAGCGCACCTGTGAGAACGCGCTGGCGCTGGCACGATGGCTGGCGGCGCATCCGGAAGTGATTTCGGTGAACTATCCCGGTTTGGAAAACCATCCGACGCACGCCGCGGCGAAGAAATACCTCACGCGCGGCTTCGGCGGCGTGTTGTCGTTTCAAGTCAAAGGTGATCGCGCGCGGGCGGAGAAATTTGTGAACAGCCTCAAGCTGATTTCCCATCTCGCGAATGTGGGCGATGCGAAGACGCTGATCATCCACCCGGCTTCGACGACGCACTCGCAATTGTCAGCGGCGGAACAACTCTCAGCCGGCGTGGCGCCAGGAGGTTTGCGGGTGTCGCTCGGCATCGAGCACATCGACGACATTAAGGCGGACATTTCGCAGGCGTTGGTGGCCTGAGTGAACGCGGCGGCGCCTGTTGCGTGGCCCTGCTCGTGAGAGCAGGGATTGGGCGCAGGGATTCGGCGCTGGCTCGCTTTTTTCAACTGCATAGCGCTGGCGTCCCGCCTCTCGCGCGTTGTCCCGCCTCTCACGAGGCGGGCTACGTTTGGAGCGCGCGCGAAAATCTCTGGCGGTCGTTGCGCGAGTGGCGGTCGCGGCCGGGAGAGGGCGGGTCGGAGACTCTGCCCTACGCGCGGAAAAAATCTTTGATCGTCGCGCAGACAAAATCGATCTGGGCCGCGGTGTGGTGCGGACCAATCGGGAGGCTGAGGACTTCGTCGGCGAACCGTTCGGCGAGAGGAAAATCGCCGCGCTTCCAGCCGGCGTCGCGGTAGGCGTGTGAGAGGTGGGGCGGGATCGGGTAGTGGATGCCGGTGCCGATGCCCTGGGCTCCGAGGTGGGCTTGGAGCGCGTCGCGGCGGGCGGTGCGGATCACAAAGAGGTGCCACACGGGTTCGGCCCACGCGGGGACGAAGGGTAGGGTGATCACGCCCGCTGCGGCCAAGGGTGCGAGTTGATCGAGATAACGAGCGGCGAGGGGAGTGCGGCGGGCATTCCACGCGGCGAGATGCGGGAGTTTTGCGCGGAGGAACGCGGCTTGGAGTTCGCTGAGGCGCGAGTTGAGGCCGAGGTAGTCGTTGTGATAACGCACCTTTGAGCCGTAGTTGCGGAGGTGGCGGAGTTGGTCGGCGAGCGTGGCATCGTTGGTCGTGATCGCGCCGGCGTCGGCGAGGGCACCGAGATTTTTGCTTGGATAAAAGCTGACGCCGGCGGCGTGGCCGAGGGCACCGGCTTGGGTGCCGTGGCTGCGGGCGCCGTGGGACTGCGCGGCGTCTTCGAGGACGAAGAGTCCGTGGCGTGCGGCGATGGCGTTGATCGCTTCCATGTCTGCGGTTTGTCCGTAGAGGTGGATCGGGAGAATGGCCCTCGTGCGCGGCGTGATCAGCGCGGTGAGGCGCGCGGGGTCGAGGTTGTAGGTCAGCGGATCGGGCTCGCAGGGAATGGGGCGGGCGCCGACGTGGGTGACGGCGAGCCACGTGGCGATGTAGCCGTGCGAGGGGACGATCACTTCATCCCCGGGGCCGACGCCACGGGCCATGAGCACGAGCTGCATGGCTTCGAGGCCGTTGGCGACGCCGATGCAGTGAGCGACGCCGACGCTGGCGGCGTATTCGGCTTCAAATGACTCGAGTTCTTTGCCGAGGAGGAGCCAGCCCGAGTCCATGACGCGGCGGTAGGCGGCATCGAGCTCGGTGCGGAGTTCGTCGTAGGCGGGCTTGAGATCGAGGATGGGGATTTTCATGACGTGGCCAGGCTCAGACGAATTTCAGTTTTCGCGCGGCGAACAGCACCATGCGCAGGAGGAGCCAGCCGTGTTTCCAGCGCTGGATGTTGGTCGTGCCGTAGGTGCGTTCACGATAGCGGATGGGGACATCGGCGATCTTGAGGTTGAGTTTCGCGGCACCGAAGAGGAGGTCGAAGTCACCGAAGGGATCGAAGTCGCCGAAGTAGGCGCGGTTGGCGGCGATGGCTTCGTAGTGCGCGCGGCTCAGGACTTTGGTTCCGCAGAGGGTGTCTTTCACGGGTTGACCGAGGAGCCAGGTGAAGATTAGGCCAAAGGCTTTGTTGGCGCAGAGATTGAGGAACTGCATCGCCTTTTCGTCCATCGGGTAGACGAGGCGCACGCCGTTGGCGAATTCGGCGCGGCCGCTCGCGAGCACGTCGTAGAATTTGGGCAAGTCCTCGGGTGGCATCGTGAGATCGGCGTCGAGGATCATCAGGATATCACCCGTCGCGACGGCGAAACCGGCGCGCACGGCGTCGCCCTTGCCCTTGCCGGTCTGTCGGAGGATTTTGATCTTACGCTGTGGATTTGCGGCGGCGACTTTTTGGATTTGCGCCCACGTATCGTCGCGTGAGTGGCCTTCGACAAAGATGAGTTCGGTGCCGGCCCCCATGTCGGCGGTGCGGGTGACAGCGGCGGCAATGTTGCCGGCTTCATTGCGGGCGGGTATGACGACGGAGACGGTCAGCGCGCGGGCGGGGGGCGTGCGTGCGGGACGGGCGACGATGAAGATGGTCAGGGTTAACCACTGGAGCAGCGGGGCGAGCCAGCGGTTGACGAGTGGGCCGAGGCCGAGGGCAGAGAACGGCACGAGGATGCGGCCTTGGCGCGAGACGGCGCTCCAACCGGCGAGGTTGAGGAGATTGAAAATGTCGGATGAGGCGAGCCAACTGTTCTGCGGTTGGTCGGCTTTTAGACCGAGGCCCTGGGCGAGGGAGAGGAGCGGTCGCCAGAGGGAATTCTGGAAATTGATCAGTAGGCGCGTGCCGGGGTGCGAGACGAGCTGGAGACGCTCGAGGAGGTGTTGGACGTCGGCAGCGAGGTTGAGCGTGTCCGAAATGATAATGATATCGAAGCGGCGGTCGCCGAGGTCGATGCGTTCACCGGCCTGCACAAAAAACTCGGCGTGCGGAACCAGGCGGCGTGCGGCGGCGATCTGGGTGGCGGAGAGGTCGATGCCGGTTTTGCGAGTGGCGCGCAATTGGGCTAAGAGTTCGCCTGAACCGCAGCCGATCTCGAGCACGTGGGCGTTGGCTGGAATCAGGAGGTTGTAGTAGTGGGCCAGCAGCGACCGATAGGCCCGCGCGCCAGACTGCGGCACCGTGGGCGCGGCGTCATAAAACGTACGGACGCGGTCGAGGTGCCCACGGGCGAGGGCGGAAAGTTCGGTGTGCATTTGGGCGGGTCGGCGCGGGCGGTCGGGAACGGTCTGACGTTGGCGGGGTCTCGGCGTCGGGCTCAAGACTTATGGGTTGCAATCGCCTTTAAATTCCCGCGGTCTGCCCCTTCAATTTTAGTCTGATTTCATGTTGTCTTTGATTCTCATGTCACCGCGCGGGAAACGTCGCGCTTGGTCAGTTTTTGGGCTGCTTTTCGTGCTCGGGACGGCCCGTGCTGATATCACCGCGATCGCGGGCAGCCTCCCGGAGGATTACCTGCCGGAATTGAAGGTAATCATTGGGTCAGCGTTGCGGCAGTCGCCCCAGATCATCGCCAAGGAAATTGAAATTGAACAAGCCAAGGCCGGCCTGATGGGGGCCCTTTCGCGGCGGTTGCCCGGAGTCGGCGGCAATCTGAATCTGGCGAGCAATGCGACGGCGACGACCAGCAATCTGAGCACGCGCACCCGGGACAGCGGCTTATTTTACAACCTCGCCGTGAGCCAACCGATCTTTTTTTGGGGAGCGCTCAAACATGAGGGCGATAAAGCTCGGCTCGGCGTGTTGCTTTCCGAGCGGGGCTACGCGGAAGCCTACCGCGTCCTCGCGGTGGCGTTGCGCGGGGCTTATCTGCAACTGATCGTGAGGAAGGCGACGCTCGTTCACGCGCGACTGGCGCGCGATCAGTTGGTCGCCGAGTTGGCGTTGGCGAAGGACAAGCTGGCGAGCGGTGCGTTCGCGCCTTCGGAGATTGCCGCGCGGCAGCTAAGTTTAGATGATACTGACCTCGCGATTGCGCGCATCGAGATCGAGTTTGCAGCGGGGTGGCGCACCTTTGTCCGGCTCTCCGGTATTGCCGATCTGCCCGAAGCTTCCCTCCCGAAGGAGTTGCCGAAGCCGACCTTCCCCAGCGCGGCGGCCTCTGCGCTGTTGGCAGCCTTTGTGCGGGACGGCGGGCGCCAGACCTTTGAGGCCCGAGTCAATGAGATGAAGGTGCAGGAGGCCGACCTTAACTATCGCATCGCGAGGGTCGGTTTGCTGCCGAAGTTTAGCGCGAGCGCCGCCTATAGCCTCGAAAACTCCACCTTTGCTTCGGCGAACTCCATCACCCAGCAGGGGATCACCCGCCAGACGATCGCAGTCGGTGCGCAGTGGGCGATTTTTGACGGGTTTGCGACCCGCGGTGCAAAACTCGGAGCGCTCGCGACCAAACGCCTCGCCGAGCGCCAGCTAGAGATGACCGCAAGCGGGGCGCTGGAATCGGCCCAAACCTTGTATCAGCAAATTGAACTCGAGGTGCGCGCGATGGACATGAGTGACCTTCGGTATGGGCTCGCCGCCAGCCAGGTCGGTCGGTTGGAGCAAGAGTTCAAGCTGGGCAATGTCGCGCAGGCGGCGCTCGACAGCGCGCAGGTGGGCCTGAAGCAGAGTCACGCTCAGAGCATCAACGCCCGCGCCATTTTCCTTTCCCGCTGGAGCGAGTTCGTCTCGTTGGCCGGCGCTGATCCCGTGCTCACTCAACTCACTTCCCGTCATGACCGCGAAAAACGGTAACATCAGTTTGATTCTCAAGTTCGTCCTCGCGGCGGCCGTCGTAGCCGGGGGCTTCGTCATCGCCTGGCAACGGCTCGGCGACACCGTGGTCGTCGCGCCGGTGACGCGCGGTAAGGCGGTCAGTGCGGTGTCGGGCAGCGTTTTGGTCTCGGCGGGCCAGGGTGGGGTCCGGGAGTTGAAGGCGGAAGCGCCCGGGCGCGTGGCGAACGCCGATGCGCTGAGTGAAGATCGGGCGTTTAAGAAGGGCGATGTCCTGCTCCAGCTCGATACGAAGGAACTGGAGCGCGACATCGAGCTCGCGAAGAGTTCGTTCGAGTCGCTTCAGGAACTCCGCAAGATTACGCTCAAAAGTAATATTGAGCGCGAGGTGGCAAAGGAGAATCTGGACAACGCTCAGCGGTTCTTCGAGCGCGGTGAGTACTCGGCTGAAGCGGTGAAGAACGTCCGCCGCGCGCTCGACGCCACGAATTCCAAGTTCGAGATTGAAGAATTTAACAACAATCGGGCGATTACCGATTTCAAAAACGCCCTCGAATCGAAGCAGATCTTGCTTCAGAAAATGACGATCATCGCCCAGGAGGACGGCGTGGTGGCCACCGTTTTGGTGACGCGCGGCGCGCTCATCACTCCTGGCCAGGCCGTCGCGACGATCATCTCGAAGGAGCGCGTGGTAACGGCGCAAATCAGCGAGGAGAATTTCGGCTCAATCCGGCTGGGGCAAAAGGCGAAAGTGCGGCTTCTGATTTATGGTAACCAGCCCCCGTTCGATGCTACGGTGTCGAAATTTCTGCCGATCGCCAATGAAGCGACGCAGCGCTACACGGTCTTTCTGGATGTCGCGGTGGACCCCGTCCGCCTCGTGCCGGGCAGCAATGGTCAGGTGAACATCACGGTTGAAGAGCGCGAGGACCGACCGCTGATCCCGCGCCGGGCATTGTTTAACGGCACCAATGTCTTCGTCGTCCAAGAGGGCCGGGTGCAGTTGCGGGAAGTGAGCCTCGGTCTGGTGAGTTTGAGCACGGCCGAGATCACCAAGGGGCTCGCGCCGGGCGAACTCGTCATCGTCGAAAACCTCGACACGTTTCGGAACGGTCAACGGGTCCGCATTCCCGTGGCGCAGTGACGCCTGCGTCGCCGCCTAACGAGACGATCGCGCCTTCCTGATGTCGCCGAATTTCCGTATCGCTTTCCGTTTTCTCACGGCGAAAAAACGGGCCATGCTGATGAGCCTGTCCTGCACGGTGCTGGGGGTCGGCTTGTTTATCGTTACGCAGGCGACGACGAGCGGCTTCGAGGAATTTTTCGTGAAGACGCTCCTCGGCACCGATGGAGCGATGCGCATCGAGGATCGCATCCAAGACACGCTGCGCAGCATGGAGGTGGCGGGTAGTCCCGATTTTCAGATCCGCCAGCGCGAAGGGGTGAAATATATCGAGGGCGTCGAGGAGCCGCAGGTCATTATGGATACGGTGCGCAGTTTCGCGAATGTGCGGGGTGTCTCCGCTGTGCTGCGGGGCAATGTGCAGGTCAGCAGTTCGTTTAAGACCGAGGATGCGCAGGTTTTCGGGATCAAGCTTGAGGACCACCGCTTCGTCTCCGAATTGGAGCGCAAGATCACCACGCCAGAAGGCTTGGGGAAGTTTCAGGAATCGGCGGGCAGCGCACTCGTGGGCCGGGTGTTGGCCGACCGTCTTCAGCTGACCGTCAATGAATCGATCGTGATTAACGTGCGCGGCGAATCACGCCGTTACGTCGTGGCTGCGATTTACGAGACCGGAGTGCGCGACATCGACAAGACGCGGATCTACATCGATCTGGCCGAAGCGCGATCACTCCTGCGCAAGCCGACCGGTGCGACGTTTCTGCAGATCAGTCTGCATGATCCGAAGCGCGCCCGCCAGGAAGCCGCGCACATGGAGGAGGTGCTCCGGCACAGCGTCCGCCCGTGGCAGGAGCGCGAGAAAGAATGGCTCTCGGTCTTCCGCGCGTTGAGCGTGTCCTCGGCGATCACGGTCACGGTCTTCACGCTCATCGCGAGTCTCGCGATGTTCAATACGCTCGCGATGATCGTGCTCGAGAAAACCAAAGACATCGCGATCTTGCGTTCGATGGGCTATGAGCGGCGCGATATCACGCGGATTTTCCTTTGGCAGGCGGCCATCGTGTTAGCGATTGGCGCGATCGTCGGCGGGATCTTCGGTGCGGCGGTATCGTGGGGCGTGAGTCTGGTACCGTTGCCGATCAATACCTTGTTCAAGACAGAGCACTTCATTGTCGCCTTATCGCCTTGGCATTTCGTCCAGGCGATCACGACGGCGGTCGTGATGGTAATGATCGCTAGTCTCGTGCCCGCCAGGCGTGCGGCGCGACTCGAACCCGGCGACATTGTTCGCGGCACGGCCCAATGAGCACGTCCCTCCACGCGGTCTCCGCCGCTCCGGTCGGCGATTTCGCCCTGCGTTGCAGCGGCCTCCAACGTTACCTCGGCCAAGGGGACGGGCGGGTGCACGTGCTCAAAGGCGTGTCGTTTGAAGCGCGTCGCGGACAGGTCTACGCCATTGTGGGGCCGTCAGGCTGCGGCAAGTCCACGCTCCTCTATCTCCTAGGCCTTCTCGACCAACCGGATGGCGGTGATATCGAGATCAACGGCCAGCGCATGTCGAACCGTGACGATTTCGCCCGGACGGCGGCGCGCGGTGCCCATATTGGCTTCGTGTTTCAGTTTCATTTTCTGATGCTCGAATTCACGGCACTGGAAAATGTGATGATGCCGATGCGCAAACTCGGGCGATTGACCGCCCCTGAAATGGAGGCGCGCGCCCGGATGTTGCTCGATGCGGTCGGTCTCGGAGCAAAAACCCACCGGCTCGGCACTCAGCTCTCGGGTGGCGAACAGCAGCGCGTGGCCGTGGCGCGCGCCTTGGCGAATCAGCCGTCGATCATTCTGGCAGACGAGCCGACGGGAAATCTCGACGTAAAAAATTCCACGTTGGTTTTCGATCTCCTCACCCGTTTGGCCAAGGACAATGGACAGGCGGTTATCTTGGTGACCCACAATCCGGAAATCGCGCAGCGCTGTGACGTTACGCGCCCCATGCGTGACGGTTTGTTCGTCTAAATGAGTTCGGGCGACGATAAGCGACGGCTCACGATGGGACTACGCGGGCTAATTCTTCAGGGAAAAAAGCATCATTCGGAAAATTTGGTTTACAAGGCAAACGCCGCACCCTTCTTTGAAGACGATTCTAATTTTCCAACACGACCTGTGAGCAACGACCCTACGCGAAAACAATTCTTTGCCAAACTCCTCGGCGCAGCTGCGGCCGTGAGTGTTGCTCCTAAGCTGCTCGCATCGTCTGGACAGCCTCTCGCCCCCTCAGCCACCTCGGCACTGCCCGTGATTGTGCGTTCCGAAGTCCGCGCCGTTGCTCGCCGCGCTGGCGCGGTTTAAACCGCCCCTCGGCCACCCGAAGAACATCCGCCATGTCGAAACTTTTTCCAAAGTCGGCGAACAAGCTTCCGTTTCAGATCATCATCTACCTCGGGGTACTCGTGTGCGTGGCGACCGCGGGAGTGACCTACTACATGACGCCGAAGTACACGCGCGTCGGCTACGCTCCGGTCCAGCCGGTGCCTTTCAGTCACGCGAAACACGTGCAGGAGGTCGGCCTCGATTGTCGGTACTGCCACTCGAATGTGGATAAGTCCGCCCACTCAAATGTCCCCACGTCGCAGACGTGCATGAACTGTCATAATCAGATCAAGACGACGAGTCCGCTCCTCGCCCCGATCCGTGAGAGTGCCGCCACCGGCAAGGCCGTTCCGTGGGTTTGGATCCACAAAACTCCGGACTACGCTTATTTTAATCACTCCATCCACGTGAACCGCGGCATTTCTTGCGTCGAGTGCCACGGCAAGATTAACGAGATGGATGTCGTCACCCACATGCAGCCGCTCAGCATGGCTTTCTGCTTGGAATGCCACCGCCATCCCGAAGCCGCTCTTCGTGATCCGAAAGACGTCTTTAACCTCGATTCGAAACGCCTCGCCGACCAAGGCGAAGCCGGTGTGAAACAGGCGAAGGCGCTCGTAGATAACTGGAAAGTGAAACCTCCCCAGAGCTGCTCCGGCTGCCATCGCTGATGAAACGCATATTTGAACATCCCGCTCCGTCGGAACGTGAGCTGAACGGCCCGAAATACTGGCGCAGCCTCGATGAGCTTGCAGCGACGCCTGGGTTCGTGGACCAGCTGAAACGCGAATTTCCTCAGGGAGCTGCGGAGTTGGACGGCGTCGATCGCCGTCACTTCATGAAGATCATGGCGGCTTCGTTTGCCCTCGGAGGCGTCGGCCTCGCGGGGTGCCGTCGTCCCGAGTTAAATATTCTGCCCTTTGGCAAATCTGTCGAAGGCATTATTCCCGGTCTGCCGCAGTATTACGCGACCGCGATGCCGTTGCGCAAATCGGCGATCCCGTTGCTTGCTGAGACGCATCAGGGGCGCCCCACGAAGCTCGAAGGCAACCCCAGCTACTTGCCGCACGGCAGCGCCAGTTCACTGCTCGCTCAGGCTTCAATCCTCGATCTGTACGATCCTGATCGGGCCACGGCTCACACCAAGGGCGCCTCGGTACTGACGTCTGCGGCCGTCAACGAGCTCCTGGCTAATGTTGGCAAGAATTACGCCGCGTCCCAAGGCGCTGGCCTTGCTTTCTTGGCCGACCAATCGTCGTCGCCGACTCGTGCGCGAATTCTCAAAAAACTTCGTCGGGCGTTGCCGAAGGCCATTTGGGCCGAATACGAGCCGGTCACTGACGAGCCTCCGCTCGCCGCTGCGCAGGCTGCTTTCGGAGCCGACGTGAAGCCGATTTATCGGTTCGCCCAAGCCAAACGCATTCTCTCGCTCGACGCTGATTTTTTCCACGCCGAGTCTGGTAGTTTGTACTACGCTCGCGAATTTGCGAAGGGTCGTCGGGTCACGAAAGCGACCGATCCGATGAATCGCCTGTATGTGGCGGAGAGTGCGTTTACCCTAACGGGCAGCATGGCCGATCATCGTCTGCGCCTCGCGACGAGCCACATGCTTGCATTGGCCGCAGCGATCGGGGGCAAAGCCCTCGGCACCGACATTCTCAAGCCCTTCACCGAGGGGCTCGAAGCCTTCGTCAGTCAGAAGTGGGTCGATGAATGCGCTCAAGATCTTGTTGACCACAAGGGTGAATCTCTCGTGGTCGCCGGCGCGCATCTCCCGCCGCAGGTCCACGCCATCGCCTACGCGATCAACGCGCTCCTCGGTAATATCGGAAAGACGATTGATTTCGTGGCCGTCGAAGCATCGTCTGCCGCTACCCTTTCCGACCTCGCGGGGGCGGTCAAAACCGGTGCGGTCAAGACGCTCGTTATTCTCGGTGGCAATCCGGTTTACAACGCTCCGGTCGATCTCGACTGGGCTAAGCTACAGGCTTCGGTTGCAGACGTGATTCGGCTCGGCTACGCGGCCGATGAAACGTCCGCACTCGCGGGGACGAACTTGGCCTCCGCCCATTATCTTGAGTCCTGGGGCGACGCTCGCACCGCGGACGGCACTGTGGTGCCGGTGCAGCCGATGATTTTGCCGCTCTTCGGCGGGATCACTCAGCTCGAGGTCCTCGCCCGGATCGCGGGTGAAGCCAATCCGGATGGTTACGCGCTCGTGAGCGAGACGATTGCGGCGCTAGCGGGCGGCGATGCCGAAAAGGCGATGCGCCGTTTCCTTCACGATGGACTCCTCGAAGGCTCGGCGTTCAAGAAAGTGCCCGTTTCCTTTGATCAGCGCGGTGCCCAGGTCTTGTTCCGCGATGAACCGAAGAAGGTCGAGGCGTTCTCGTTGAAGAACCTCGAAGTCCGTTTCGTGACCGACCACAAAATGGACGATGGTCGTTTCAATAACAACGGCTGGCTCCAAGAGTGCCCTGATCCGATTACGAAAATCTCGTGGGACAACGCTATTCTGGTGAGCCCGAAGCTCGGCAAGGAACTCGGGATCGCTCCTCAAGGCTCAGCACTCCAAATCGCTCGCGTTGAGGAAAACGACTTTTCGATCGGCAAGGAAAACGGGCGCGTCTACGAACTCACGGTAGGCGGTCGCAAGATCAAGGGCCCGCTGCACATCCAGCCAGGTCTCTCTAACTATACGGTGGTTGTGCCCTTGGGTTACGGCCGCGTCGCAACCGGCCACGTGGGAAAAGGTGCTGGTTTTAACGCCTATCCGATCCGCACGGTCGCGAATCAAGACGTTGCCACGGGTGGCACGCTCGTCGACACCGGCACGCGACTCCTCCTCGCCAATACTCAGGAACATTGGTCGATGGAAGGCCGCGATATCGTGCGCGAAGCCAACTTCGACGAGTACCAGAAGAATCCCGGCTACGTTGACGATATCGGCACGGAGTCGCACTCACCGGCGATTTACGGCGCACAAAATACCCCGACTAACGATAACAAGCTCTCTCGCGAGGATCGCGCCAAGCTGAACGCGACCCGTGCGAAGGACATCCCGCGCGGCGGCTCGATGTATTCGACGCCGAAGTTCGACGGACAGCACCAGTGGGGCATGTCAATCGATCTCAACACTTGCATCGGTTGCAACGCCTGCGTGGTGGCATGTCAGGCTGAGAATAATATTCCAATCGTGGGCAAGGACCAAGTGATGCGGGGACGTGAGATGCATTGGATTCGTCTCGACCGCTACTATTCCGACGGCAAGGCCGAAGGCGGTGCCTTCGGCGGCGAAGGCAATCGCGAGATCCCTGAGGATCCGCAAGTTTCCCTCCAACCCGTCGCTTGTGCTCAGTGTGAACTGGCCCCGTGCGAAGTTGTTTGCCCCGTCAATGCGACCGTGCACGACGAAGAAGGCCTCAATACGATGGCGTACAACCGTTGCATCGGCACGCGTTACTGCGCGAACAATTGCCCTTATAAGGTCCGTCGCTTTAATTTCTTCGACTTCAACTTGCGCCAACTTGATAGCCTTTACCTCGGTCAACTCGGACCGAAGGGGATGCCGGAACTGGTTAAAATGGTGAAGAATCCCGAGGTCACCGTCCGCATGCGCGGTGTGATGGAAAAATGCACCTACTGCGTTCAACGCATCCAGAATGGGAAGATCCAGCACAAGGTAGCCATGGCTCAGGCCGGCAGGCCGGGTGACGTCGTCGTCCCGGATGGCACGATCAAAACTGCGTGCCAACAGGTGTGCCCAGTCGAAGCCATCGAGTTCGGTAATATCGACGATCCCACCAGCAAGGTTTCGCGGGCAAAAGCCTTGGAGCAGGACTATTCGTTGCTCGGTTATCTCAATATTCGCCCCCGCACCACGTATCTCGGCAAGCTCCGCAATCCGAATCCGAAGATGCCCGATTATCAAGCGCTGCCGCTCAGTCGCGTCGAATATAACAGTAAGAATCACCCTCCGTCCGATCACGGTCACGGTGCACATGGCCACGACAGCCATGCGCCCGCCGCTCCAAAGACCGAGAAAAAACACAGCGTCATCGACGCGGGTAAAACGTTCGGAGGACTTAGCTAATGGCCCACGCCCATCACGCCGACACTGCGACCCCTGCGATCTTGCAGGAAGTCAAACCTGCCTCGCTTCCCCGTGCGATCCTCGTTGCGAATAACCGGAGCTTTTCTTGGATTACGGAAAAAATCTGCGGTATCATCGAAGGTAAAACGCCCACGTGGTGGTGGGTGTGCTTCGCCCTCGCGTGTTTCGTCGCGTCGTTCACGGTCGCGGGAATCGCCTACCTGATCTCCACTGGTGTCGGCGTCTGGGGCCACGCCAATCCCGTCAACTGGGCCTGGGACATCGTTAACTTCGTCTTCTGGATCGGTATCGGCCACGCGGGTACGTTAATTTCCGCCATCTTGTGCCTGCTGCGTCAGAAGTGGCGTACTTCGATTAATCGCGCCGCCGAGGCCATGACGATCTTCGCTGTGGTGTGCGCTGCGATCTTCCCAGTCTTCCACGTCGGTCGCGTTTGGTATGCGTGGTATCTTTTCCCGATTCCTAATTCGAACGCCATCTGGCAGAACTTCCGCTCGCCCCTTGAGTGGGACGTGTTCGCTGTCTCGACCTACGGCACGGTCTCGGTGTTGTTCTGGTACGTGGGACTTTTGCCCGACCTCGCCGTGCTTCGCGACCGCTTCTACTCCTCCGGCAACAAGCTTCGCTCCGCTCTTTATGGATTCTTTGCCCTCGGATGGCGCGGTTCGAACCGCCACTGGAGCAACTACGAAATGGCGTATTTGATCCTCGCCGGTATTTCGACTCCCCTCGTTTTGTCGGTGCACACGATCGTCTCGTTCGACTTCGCGGTCTCGCTGCTCCCGGGTTGGCATACAACCATCTTCCCGCCGTATTTCGTCGCGGGAGCTATTTTCTCCGGTTTCGGGATGGTGCTTACGCTGATGCTTCCACTCCGCGCCGTTTACAAGCTGGAGGACCTCATCACGCAGTATCACATCGACTGCATGTGCAAGATCACCTTGGCGACTGGCACGATCGTCGGCTACGCCTACGCGATGGAGTTCTTTATCGCGTGGTATGGCGCGAATCCGTACGAGGGCTTCGCCTTCATCAACCGCGCCTTCGGCCACTACGCGTGGGCCTACTGGATCATGATTTCCTGCAATGTCATTACGCCCCAGTTCTTCTGGTTCAAGGCAGTGCGCGAAAACACCTCGTTCGTTTGGATTCTCTCGATCTTTGTTAACGTCGGCATGTGGTTCGAGCGCTTCGTGATCATTGTTACCTCTCTCGCCCGTGACTTCCTGCCGTCGAGCTGGGGTTACTATTCTCCGAGCATCGTGGAAATCTTTACCTTCTTCGGCACCTTCGGCGTATTCTCGGTGCTGTTCCTCCTCTTTATCCGCTTCCTCCCCATCATGCCGATGGCAGAGCTCAAAGCGGTCACGCCGCAGGCCGATGTGCATGGCGGCGGCGCTCACCACTAAGTTTCACGCCCATGGCTGCACCATCCTACGGCTTGATTGCCACCTTCGATACCACGCCTGATCTCTATCATGCGGCCGCAAAAGTGCGCGATGCCGGTTACCGTAACTGGGACTGCATTACGCCGTTCCCCGTGCATGGACTCGACAAGGCGATGGGCGTCCCACGCTCGATCGTTCCGCGGATTTCGCTCGCGGGCGGTATCATCGGTTTTTGTACCGGTATGTCGATGATCTGGTGGACTGGGGCGGTGGACTATCAGCTCATCGTCGGCGGGAAACCTCTTTTCAGTCCCATGTTTGCTTTTCCCGTGAGCTATGAGCTCACCATTCTCTTCACCGCGTTTGCGACCATTGGCGGCATGTTGTTCCTCAACGGCCTGCCTATGCACTATCACGCGGTGCTGAAATACGAGCACATCCGCCGCGGCATGGATGATCAGTTTTTTATCGTCATTGAGACGCGCGATCCGCGCTTCAATCTCGCCAACACCAAGGCCCTGCTTGAAAAAGCCGGCGGGAAAAACATCTCGGAACTCGAGGCCTGAGCCATGCGCAACGTCTACCTCGTCACCGCATTCGTCGGCGTGCTGATTGTTTCCATTTTTGGATTCCGTGGCACGAAGTTCACTTCGCCCCCGATCGAAGTGTTTCCTGAATGGGCCTTTCCGGGCATGAAGAATCAGCCCAAACCTCGTGCCCAGGGTTCTTCTGACTTTTTCGCCGATGGACGCGCCGATCGTCCTCCAGTCGAGCGCGCGGTTATGCGCGGGATGCTGCGGGAAGACGAGCACCTCAATCGGGGTAAAGACGCGACTGGTGCCTTTGCCCGCGGATTCCCCGCCGCACTTTCAGTCGAGGTTGACCTTAAGTTCCTCCAACGAGGTAGGGATCGTTTCGAGATTTATTGTGCGCCTTGCCATAGTGCAGTGGGTGATGGTGGCGGCATCACGAAACAATATGGGATGGGTGCAACGCCCACCTTCCATGACGATCGGCTCCGGAAGATGCCCGAAGGTGAAATTTATAACACGATCACCGTTGGTTCACCCAATAAAAACATGCAGTCCTACGCCGACAAACTGGCCCCGGAGGATCGCTGGGCGGTCGTCGCCTACGTCCGTGCTCTGCAACGCGCGCAGCAGGGTGTCGTCGCCGACGTCACCGACGCCGCCGGTAAACAAACCCTCGGTCTCAAATGAGCAGCACGCACGCAGCCACCGCCTCCTCGGCCCTTCCGTCTGACACCTCGACCGCCGCCACAGCGACAAAGGCCCTCACGGTCGGTCTCGTCGGTCTTGCGGTCACCGCTCTCGGTGTTGCCGTCATGCCCGATCGGCACGGCCCGGTGATGTCGTACTTGGTCGGCATCACGTTCTGCACCTCGATTCTCATCGGCATGCTCATGCTGATTTTGATTCATCACATCGTGGACGCTTCCTGGTCGGTTGTGATTCGTCGGCAGTTTGAACACGCCCTCACCTCGTTCAAGTGGCTCTTCTTGCTCTTTCTCCCGTTATTGGCCCTTGCGTGGGTAAAACCTGGATTCGTCTGGCCGTGGATGGACCTCACTCACGAGCTGCATGGTCATGGTACGGTCGGGACAGATATTCTGTATCAAAAGAAGTCTGGCTTCCTGAATTTGCACATGTTCACCGGCATGACGCTCGCGTTCTTCGCCAGCTGGGTTTGGCTATCCGCTCGCCTCCGCAAAGCTTCGTTTACGCAAGACTCCGACGGTGACATTAAGTGGACTTTCATGAATCGGAAGACGGCGGCGATCGGTCTGCCCATCGGTGCTCTGACGCTCAGTTTTGCGGCGATCTACTGGGTCAAGTCCCTCGAGTACCATTGGTTCTCGACGATGTATGGCGTATGGTTTTTTGCGAATTGCATCCGTGGTGCCTTGGCCATCGGAGTAATTATCATGATCTGGCTTTGGAATCGTGGGGATTACAAGGGCGTGCTGAACACCAACCATTTTTACTCGATTGGTATGCTCGCTTTTGCCTTCACCGTGTTTTGGGCCTACATCACGTTCTCTCAATATTTCCTGATCTGGAATGCGAACGTCCCTGAGGAAACCTTTTGGTATAACCTCCGTGAGGTGAACCACGATGGCTCCACGAACCAATGGTGGTATGTCGGACTCGTGCTGCTGTTCGGGCACTTTTTCATCCCGTTCCTCTACCTTCTCTCCTACAAACACAAGGTCGTCCATTCGAAGATCAAACCCATCATGTGGTGGATCTTGGCCGTCATCCTTGTCGACATGTGTTACAATATTTTACCGGCCCTGAAGGATGGGCACGGTGATTCACTTCCGTTCCTCTCGCTCAATCTTCTCTGGGTCCTGACGTCAGTGGTCGGTATTGGCGGTGTCTGCGTGTGGTCCTATCTGAAGAGTTTCCCGACAGCCAAGCTCATTCCCATCCGCGATCCTCGCATCACCGAGAGCCTTACGCACCATGAGTGATTCATCTGCCCATTCTCCGCGGCCCGTGGCGCTGATTACCACGCTGTTTATCTTCGCCGTTGTGGCCACTGGCTGGGTCCTCGTTTCCCGCCTTTATGACCCGACGTCCACGTCGCCACAAAACGCGGTCGCCGAAAATCTCCCCAAGGAATTGGCTTGGAAGGCGACCCCAGCAACGCGCAAGCAAGCGCTCGGTGAGCTTCGCGAGAAGCACGCCCAGCAGGCAATCGCTTATGCGTGGATCGACAAGAATACGGGCGTCGTGCAACTCCCCATTGAACGCGCGATGCAACTGACGGCCGCCCAATACGGGTCCAAGAAGTAATTTAATTTTCTCGATGTCTTCGACCTCCACCCACGCTGAAGTCACTGCCGCCGATACGGCTGGACGCTGGCCGGTGCTCCTCCTGCTCGCCTCTGGGCTCGGGTGGCTCGTGATCAGCGGCATTTTTGCACTCATTGCTTCCATCCAGTTGCATAGCCCGACTTTTATGTCGGCCTGTGAGTGGTTCACGCACGGTCGGGTCGGAGCCCTCGCCGAGACGTCCTTTGTCTATGGTTGGGCCGCGAACGCCGGACTCGGGATTGCACTCTGGGTCCTTGGGCGCCTTGGCGGCGCGACGCTGCGTGCCCAAAACTGGGCGATGACCGGCACTCTTTTCTGGAATCTGGGTATCACGCTCGGTCTCGGCGGTATTGCCACGGGAGAGGCCACCTCGTTCGCATTCTTGGAATTGCCCCGTTACGTGCAGCCACTGCTCGTCGTTGCGTATATCGCCATCGGAATTTCCGGCATCCTCGCTTGGTCTGGGCGTCGGACCGAAGGGACCTATGCTTCTCATTGGTATGCCGTCGCCGCGTTGTTTCTCTTCCCTTGGCTGCTGATCGCTGCGCAGACGATGCTGCTATGGAGTCCGGTCCGCGGTGTGCTCCAGCCGATTATCGATGGCTGGTATGTGCAATCGGTATTTTCCCTGTGGCTCGCCCCGTTGGCTTTGGCCGGTGCTTATTACGTGGTACCCAAGATTACCGGACAGGCGCTTCCGAGCTACGAATTCGCGCCGCTCGCCTTTTGGACGCTCCTTTTTGTCGGTACGATGACTGGTGGACGGCATTTAATCGGGGGTCCTGTCCCGGCTTGGATTCCTACGCTAGCCAACGCTGCGTGTTGGATGGTTCTTTTTCATTTTATAGTGGTGGCGCTCAACCTCCGGGGCGCTCTGACCGGCGGTGGCACTTCCCTTACGTTCATTTCCTTCGGCCTGCTCGCTTACTTCGCTGGTGCTGTGCTGGATGCCGTCACCTCGTTCCGTGGTGTGGCTTTGGTTACCCAGTTCACGTATTTCACGACGGCTCAACAGCAACTCGCGCTCTATGGCGGAATTTCGATGCTGCTCCTCGGTTCGATTTATTTCGCGGTGCCCCGTCTAACTGGCCGTCCTTGGAACTCAGGGTCTTTCGTCCGCGGACATAGGGTGCTCGCGATGGTCGGCATTTTCCTCCTAGTCGGTTCCCTCGCGGTCGCTGGATGGATTCAGGGCACTGAGTTGAGCAACGCTAAGACCACGTTTGGTGAAATCGCTGGTCGCACTCGTCCGTGGTTGCTGGCGGTTACGGTTGCGCAGGGCTTTTTGTTGGTCGGCAATATCCTTATTTTGGTGAATTTCCTGCGCAGCGTGAGCGATGTGTGGTGCGCTGGAGCGGTTTCCCAGGTGGGGGCCTTCCGGCAGCCAACGACGATGGAGGTTCATGCGTCATGATGAAAAACGGCTTTTTCTTCTTCATCGGCCTGCTCGCCGCGTTTCTTTTGGGATGGGGTGGTATACCCCTTTTGGCCCACAAACAAATTGGTGCGCTTGCCCCATTCTACGATGACGGCGAGAGTTCATCGTTTCCGACGCGCCCTCCCGGGGTCGCGGCCCGAGGCCAACTCGTCTATGCGGATTTGGGCTGTGTGGCCTGCCACACGCAGCAAGTTCGTCGGCCCGATTTCGGCTCCGATAAGGCTCGTGGTTGGGGTGATCGCCAGAGCGTGGCCCGCGACTACATTTTTCAAGGTCGCCCCCAGCTTGGTGATGCGCGCATTGGGCCTGATCTTGCGAACTGGGGTGTGCGTAAACCCCCGCTCGATGCGGGTGGTATTGCGCAGTTCCTCTACAGCGGTGTGGTGAGCGGGGCCAAGGCCGTGACCCATCCCCCGTTTCCTTTTCTGTTCGACGATCGTCCGATTGTCGGTGAGGCGGCGCCCGACGCACTCGTCGGTCTAGTTGATAAAACACCCCGTCGACAGATTGTGCCGACCGAGCGTGCGCGGACGCTGATCGCGTATCTGCAGAGCTTGAATAACGCCTACGAATATCCCGAAGCACGTCATGTGGTACCCGTAGTTGCCAAGGAGGGCGCACACAAATGAGCACGCCGTTGCACCAAGATCCACGCCTCGATCAAGCCGCCTCCACAGATGAGAGCTTGCTTGCGGCGCACGATAAGCTCCTAGGTAAGCAGCCAGACGAGAAGGGCAGTTACAAACTTCCTCCGCTCCATCTCCTCTTTTTTTTCAGCGGTTTGATCTTCTTTGCGGGCACGTATCTTAATCGTTATTCCGGCATGTTTGATCCCCGCGTTTACAACGAAAATACGCTCCCTCCCAGAGGCGAAATCGTTGTCGCGAAACTTGATCCGCTCGTGCTGGGAAAGAAACAATACGAGGCGATTTGCATCACGTGTCACCAAGCCAATGGCCTAGGTTTGCCGGGCGCTTTCCCTCCGCTGGCTGGGTCTGAATGGGTGGCGGGTTCGGATGACCGTCTGATTCGCCTTGTGGTTTACGGGATGACCGGCCCCATGACTGTCAAGGGAGTGCTCTACAACGGCGCCCAGATGCCTACGATCGGCAAGGTGGCCAATTCCCAATACAATCTTAGCGACGACAAGGTGGCCGCCGTCTTGACCTATATCCGTCACGAATGGGGTAACACGGGTGCGCCTATCACGACCGACCAAGTCGCTGCCGTTCGCAGCAAAGAGGGCGATCGTAAGCCCTACATCGAGGCGGAGCTGCTCAAGCTCAACTAATTCTTGCTGGTATTTGTTAGCTCGAAGGCCGCGAGGAACTCGCGGTCTTTTTGTGTCGGGTCAGCGGCTGCGTGCAGTTCCCTTCGGGGCTGAGCAGGTCACTCTCCGAGTTTTTTGCCCGGCACGAGGTGGTTTTGGACGTAATCCCGGACGCTGGCGGCCAACGGCGTCATTGCTCTGGCGTAACCGGTCGCCCGCAGCTTCGCGGTGTCGGCCTGGGTGAAGTACTGATATTTGCCGCGCAAGGCTTCCGGCATGTCGACAAAGTCGATGGCGGGCTCGCGTCCCAGCGCTGAGAAAATCGCGCGCGTCAACGTGAGCCAGGTATTCGCCTGACCGCTACCGAGATTGTAGAGTCCGCCGGCTGACGTCGCCTGTTCGGCAAAATGGAGGGTCATCTCGACCGCATCCTGCACATACAAGAAATCGCGCTTTTGCTCGCCGTCTTTAAACTCCGGTTTGTGACTCTTGAAGAGTTGAACGCGGCCGGTTGCGAGAATTTGCTGATAGGCCTTGTTAACCAGCGAACGCATATCCCCTTTGTGATCCTCATTGGGTCCGAAGACGTTGAAATACTTCACGCCAACGATTCGTCTCAACCAACCCTCCCGTTGCGCGTGTAGGTCGAAGAGATGCTTCGAGTAGCCATACATGTTTAACGGACGCAGCCGCGACAAATCGTCACTCGTATCATCCATGCCCTGCGCGCCGTCGCCATAGGTGGCCGCCGACGACGCATAGATGAAGCGGGCGTCGTGCTCCAGCGACCAGGCCGCGAGCTCTTTGGTCACGTTGTAATTATTGTCGATGAGGTAGGCGGCGTTTTTCTCCGTCGTGGCTGAGCAGGCGCCGAGATGGAATACGGTGGAGAATTTCCCGAACGCCGCCGGTGAGTGCCGGAGCTGTTCGCGAAAGGAATTGGCCTCGACGTAGTCGGCGAATTTCAGCGGCACCAAATTCTTCCACTTTTCATCGCAGTCGAGGAGATCAGTGATGACGATGTTGGTGTGGCCGCGCTCGTTGAGCGCCCAGACGAGTGCGCTGCCGATGAAGCCGGCGCCGCCGGTTACGAGGATACGACCGTCGAGTGTGCTCATGGTGATTTCAACTGTCCTTGGATAATTCCTCCGCGCGTGCCTTCGCGGCTAGTACCGTTTCCCTGACCAAGCCGCGGAAGTCCCGCGCAGCCATCCGTTGAAGGCCAGCAAACGTCGTGCCGTTGGGCGAGGTCACTTGATCCCGCAGTGTTTCTGGTTCGATGTTTTTTTGTGCCAGCAGACGTGCGGCCCCGAGTAGCGTCTCGACGGCGAGTGTTTGGGCGGTTTCCGGCGCGAGTCCCGCGGCCACACCGGCGTCGCGCAGTGCGGCGGCGAATTCAAAAACGTAGGCCGGCCCGCTGCCGCTCACCCCCGTGACGGCGTCCATTTGCGGTTCGGCGACTTCCACGGACTTCCCGAGCGCACCAAGGATGGTTTCGACGGTGGCGCGATCGGTGGCGCTAAGTGGGGTAGTGACGCACCAGCCGGTGATCCCTGCGCCGATTTGGCCGGGCGTGTTGGGCATCGTTCGTACGATATTGCGCGCCCTAGGGAAAACGCGACGCAGGCTAGAGATTTTTTTCCCGGCGAGAACCGAGAGCACGAGTTTCCCCTCTGTCAGACTGGCGAGTGCCGGGTCAGCCGTCGCGAGGTGCTGGGGTTTGAACGCTACGACCAAGGTGTCGGCGCCGGCCAAGAGCTCGTCCAAAGAGCGCGCTTGGAGAATGCCGGTCTTTTCGGCGAGGACGGCGGCAGATTTGCCACTGGCGCTAAAACACAGGAGGTCGGATTGGGTTGCCGCGTTTTTTGCCAGCAAACCTTCGGCAAAGGCGGTGGCCATGTTGCCAGAACCGAGGAAGGCGATCATACTCATAGAAGTTTGTGCAGACCTTTTTTTAAACCGGATGAGTGTCGTCGACCGCCCCCGCGCTGAGAACCTCCCGTTTGCTTTCCTGGTCCTTGCGTGCCGTGACTAAGATCACCGGAATGTTGCGGATACTCTCGCGCTGAAATGTTCGTCCCAAGAATGGGACGTTACTGGATGGGGCATCGACGACGTGAATCGAGGGGGCGGCCATAGAGAGAAAATGAGAACTGGCGGGTGCCCAGCGCAAGCTAGTGCGTTGAGCGGAGGTGAAACGCTTTGATCGTATTCTTCATCAACATCGCGACCGTCATCGGGCCGACGCCGCCGGGGACCGGAGTGATCTTCGCGCACAGCGGCGCGACGCTCGGGAAGTGCACGTCGCCCGTGAGCCGGTAGCCCGTTTTCTTGCTGGAGTCCGGCACCCGGTTAATGCCGACGTCGATGACGACGACTCCGGGTTTCACCATGTCGGCAGTGACGAACTCGGCCCGACCGATGGCGGCGATGAGCACGTCGGCCTGGCGCGTGAGCGTCGGGAGGTTCGCGGTTCCGGAGTGGCAAATGGTGACAGTGCCGTTTGCGCCCGCACGTTTCTGGAGCGCGAGGAGCGCGATGGGCTTCCCGACGATGAGCGACCGACCCAACACGACGACGTGTTTCCCTTTGAGGTCGGTGCCGCTGCGCGCGAGGAGTTCCATGATACCGGCCGGCGTGCAGGAGACAAATCCGGTGTCATCCTCTTGAGCAATCTTGCCGAGGTTGATCGTGTTGAAGCCGTCCACATCCTTGTCGGGAGAGACGCGCCTAAAGACCGCGACCTCGTCGATGTGTTTCGGCAACGGAGACTGTACGAGAATGCCGTCTACGGTGGCGTCAGCGTTGAGGCTGTCGATCAGGGCGAACAGTTCCTCCTGCGTGATGGTGACGGGCGGAAGAATGATTCGGCTGGTGACGCCAATTTCCGCAGCGGTCTTTTCCTTTTTTTTCACATAGGAGACCGACGCGGGGTCCTCGCCTACGCGCACTAAGGCGAGGCATGGTTTGCGGCCCGTGAACGTGGCGACTTCGGCCTTGAGTTCGGCGATGAGGGCGGTGGCGGCTTGATTTCCGTCGATCAATTCCATGAGCAAAAGAGTTTCCGAACCGTCGGAGGGTGGCCTCCGGGCTTTCGGGCGAGCAGCATTATTTCAACTGAAGGGTTTCAACGTGGATGACGATTTCCTTGGAGTCGGGAGCGTTTTTGGCCGCACCGAAAACGACCACGGAATGGTTGGCGTAATTTTCAATTTGGTCGGTTTGGAGGAGCTTGGAGACGTCCAAGTAAGCGTAACGTTTGCCCGCATCGTCGGTGAGTGCCCAATCGTAAGGGCGGCGCGGGGCGAACGGACGACGCGTGGAGACAAACTTGCCTGCGAATTGGCGCGGGAGTGTGCTCGCGCCGCCGTCGCCAAGATTGAGTGTGGGGGCGGCGTGTCCGGGCGTTGCCACACCATAAACTCCGGGCGAGACGGGGGGGGCTGACATCGGCGCACCGCCCGGTGGAGTTGGAGCCGTCGAGGCGCTGGCTGGCGTGCTCGGAAACGAGGGGATAGGCTCCGCCGAGCCCCCGACGAAGATATAGGCGGTGAGTTTTCGGTCGAGACGGATTTGCGTCCATTTCCCGTGCAGCCCCGTGAGTGTGCTCTGGTCGTCTTTCTGCGCAACGGTCAGCACCCCGCCATCGAGTTTGGGCGCCAAGTAGAGGTTGCTCCCTGGTTTTAAATCGAGGCCCTTCGTGAGGTCTTTGTTCTGCACATAGGCCTCAAAGGGCCCCGGCAGCTCGATGGCTAGCCAGCCAGCGGGTGTGCTGGCGACCGGATCGGCCGTTGCGGCGGGTTCCGTGCCCGCCTTCAGAAACGTGAAGGCAGGGGAGGACTGGTCCGGCTGGGTGTGGACGGCCGTGGTCTTGGTTAGTGGCGCGGCGAACGCTGCGGCAGTCGCGATCGAGGCGGCGAGCAGGAGCAGTTTAGTCTTCATGAATGAGAGGAGTATCGCTGGGTTCGATGGTCGTAGCTTCGAGGGTGGCCCGCGGTGTACGTGGATTTTGAAACAGCAGTTCGATTTCCTTCGCGGAAAGTTTTTTCATCGCTCGGGTAGGGATTCCTTTCAAGGGAAACGCGCCAATCTGATAGCGGCGGAGGCGTTTTACATCGTAGCCGAGCGTGGTGAAGAGGAGGCGGATTTCACGTTTCTTGCCGTGATGCATGTGTACGTCGAGATTCGTGGCCTCATTGCCCGCACCGGGATGGATCAGCGCGGCCCGTTCGACTTTTAGCCGCTCGCCGTCAAACGTGATCCCCTTGATCAGCAGCGGGAGACGTTTCGATGGAAAGGGATTTTTCAGGATGACGTGATAGCGTTTCGTGACGAGGTTCGAGGGATGGGTCAGGCGTTGGGCGAGATCACCGTCGGTGGTGAGAATGACGAGTCCTTCGCTATCCTTGTCGAGGCGACCGGCGCAAAAAAAACGATACTTGGCGAATTCCCGCGGCAGCACGGTGAAAACCGTATCGGGATTGTGTGGGTCGTCGTTGGTGCAAGCGAGGCCCCGGGGCTTGTTCATCGCTAGCGTCAAACGCGGCTGCACGGTGGAGCGAACATTTTTTCCGCTCGCGGTGATACGGTCGACGCCTGGCGTTACCTTTTGGCCGAGGGTGGCAACCACGCTGTTCACCCACACCTCTCCCTGCGCGATCAGAGCTTCGGCGGCTCGTCTCGAACAGAGGCCGGAATCGGCGAGGTATTTTTGCAGGCGGATAGGCTCGGTGGATGACATGGACAAAACGCAGTGGGCGGGAAATCAGTTCCGTCTGCAAGCCTGCGCACCGATTGAAAGTGGCTTGCGTGCCGGATCATCGCGGAGCTTCATCCGCGTCTCCTTTATGTCCGCCACTGCCGACGCACCGACTTACTCCAAGGATCAACCGTTCTCGGCGAAAATCACCGAGAACCGGCTTCTCAATAAGCCCGGCTCCGCCAAGGAGACACGACATTTTGTTGTGAGTCTGACGGGGAGCGGCCTCCACTACACAGCAGGCGACTCGCTCGGCGTCTTCCCGACCAACCGGCAGAGCGAGGTAACGGAGATCTTGCAACGCCTCGGTGCGACCGGCGAGGAACTCGTCTCGCCCGCGATGCTCAAACTTTCGGCGCCCATTTCATTGCGCGAGGCGCTGTCGTCTCGCTTGGCCTTGGGTAATTTATCTCCCCGGATCATTGGCACCTTGGCGACGAAGGCGACCGACGCAGGTGAGCGCGCCGCGCTCGCGGGTCTGCTCGCGCCCGAGTCGAAGGAGGTGCTGGCTTCGTTCCTTGATGGCCGTGAATACGTCGACCTGTTGGCGGAGTTTCCGAGTGCCCAGCTCACCCCGCAAGAGTTTGTGGACCATTTGCGGAGGTTGATGCCGAGGCTCTACTCGATCGCCTCGTCGCCGAGAGTTCATCCCTCGGATGTCCACCTCACGGTCGCCGTGGTCCGCTACGAAACGAACCATCGTGAGCGGGTGGGCGTGTGTTCGACATTCCTGGCAGACCGGGTGCAACTAGGGACAACCCCGACGCCGGTGTTTGTGTCGCACTCTCATTTTTCGCCGCCAGAGGATGGCGCGAGGGATTGCATTATGGTCGGACCGGGCACCGGAATCGCGCCGTTTAGGGCGTTTGTGCAGGACCGCGTGGCGAGCGGTGCGACCGGGCGCAACTGGGTCTTCTTCGGCGACCAAAAGAGTGCGACCGACTACCTTTACGGAGAGGAATGGGATGCCTATGTAGCCCAAGGGCACGTGGCGCGTCTCGATCTGGCTTGGTCGCGCGACCAACTGCAGAAGGTCTATGTGCAGGATAAGATCCGGGCCAACGCGGCCGAGCTGTGGACGTGGATCCAGGGTGGCGCACATTTTTACGTTTGCGGTGATGCGAAGCGCATGGCGAAGGATGTCGACGCCGCCTTACTCGAAACGATCGCGGAGCAAGGAAGCATGACGCCCGCGCTCGCGACCGACTACGTCAAGCAGTTGAAAAAGGATAAGCGCTATCAACGGGACGTGTATTGATCGAAGTTGACGATTGGCGGTTGCCGATTGGATTTTCCTTCGTTCCCTTCACTCGCGAATTAGAAAAAATATGCTCACCTTTAACAATCGCACTGCCCTGATTACGGGCGCCGGCCGAGGCATCGGCAAAGCCATCGCTGAAACGCTCGCCAAGCAAGGCGTGACCGTTATCTGCGTCTCGAAGTCAGCCGAATCCTGCGGTGCGACCGCCGCCGCGATCATTGCGGCGGGTGGCAAGGCGAAGGCTCTGGCCGTGGATGTGGCCGATGGCGCAGCCATCGCCAAGGCGTCGGAGGAGTTGCTGAAAGAGTTTCCCGCCATCGACATTCTCGTGAACAACGCCGGCATTACGCGTGATGGCTTGTTGTTTAGGATGAGTGAGTCTGATTGGAGCGATGTCATTGGGACGAATCTCACGAGCTGTTTCCATTGGACGAAATTGATCGGTCGCCCGATGACGCGGGCCCGCTGGGGACGGATCGTCAATATCGCGTCCGTCAGCGGTATTATGGGCAACGCCGGCCAAGCCAACTATTCGGCCGCCAAAGCCGGGATGATTGGGTTGACCAAGACCCTCGCTCGCGAATTCGCTGGCCGCAGTGTGACGGTCAATGCAGTCGCTCCCGGATTCATCAAGACCGACATGACCACGGAGTTTGTGAACAACCCTGAAGTGTCGGCGAAAATCCTCGAAGCCGTGCCGCTCAAACGCTTCGGCGAAGCGGCGGACGTCGCGAATATCACGGCCTATCTTTGCTCCGAGGAAGCCGGCTATATTACCGGTCAGGTTTTTTCCATTGACGGCGGCATGGCGATGTGAACCCTCCGCACATTAGCTTCTCCCTCTAAAATTTCCGAAAATGGCTGACCAAAAAACCATCGAACAACGCGTCAAAGAGATCATTGTGAACCAGCTCAACGTTAACGAAGAGCAGATCACTCCGACCGCATCTTTCCTCGACGATCTCGGCGCTGACTCACTCGACACCGTCGAGTTGATTATGGCCTTTGAAGAAGAGTTTAAGGATGAAATTAAGGGAGAAATCCCCGAGGCCGATGCCGAGAAACTGCAGAATGTCGGACAAGTCATCGATTACATCAAAGCCAAAGCTGGCGCTGCCTAATAGTTGACGTCTTCATTATCATTGGCGTTCTGCCCATTTCCGATTTGGAAATATCTGGCAGGACGCCTTTTTTTTCTGAACCACCGAGTTTTCTTCGCTGAGTATGGAAATGCGTTCGTCTTCACGCCGCGTCGTTGTCACGGGGCTCGGGGTAGTTGCCTCAATTGGTCACACCGTGGAGGCTTTTTGGGAAAGCTTAGTGGCAGGCCGAGGGGGTATTCACCGGATATCGCTGTTTGATCCGAAGGACTTCGCCAGTCAGATTGGGGCGGAAGTGCGCGATTGGGATCCAGCCGACCACATGGATGCGAAGGAGGCGCGGCGTAACGACCGTTACACTCACTTCGGCTTCGTTGCCGCAAAACAGGCCGTGACCGACTCCGGTCTCGATATGACGCAAGAAGACGGGGACCGAGTGGGCGTGATTGTAGGGTCTGGTATTGGTGGTATGTATACGTACGAGTCACAGCTCAAAGTGCTCGCGGAACGTGGTCCCCGTAAAGTTTCGCCGTTCACGATACCCTCGCTCATTGGCAACATGTGCTCGGGGTTGGTCGCCATCGAGTATGGTGCGCGCGGTCCGAATTTCGGCGTCGTCTCTGCGTGTGCGACTGGGACCCACGCGCTGGGAGAGGCGGCTCACACGATTCGGCGCGGAGATGCCGATGTGATGATCGCCGGGGGGAGCGAGGCAGCCATCACGCCGTTTGCCTACGCGAGTTTTTGCTCGATGAAGGCGATGAGCACGCGCAACGACACACCGGAGACGGCTTGCCGCCCGTTTGACCGAGGTCGGGACGGTTTCATCATGGGCGAGGGGGCCGGCGTGTTGGTACTCGAGTCGCTGGAGCACGCCCAAGCTCGGGGGGCCCGGATCTACTGTGAACTCGCAGGCTACGCCGCGACCTGTGATGCTTTCCATATCACCCAGCCCGATCCGGAGGGCAAGGGCTTGTCGATGGCGATGAAGCGAGCGCTCGCCAGCGCTGCGGTCACGCCTGAGCAGATTGATTACATCAACGCCCATGGGACGAGCACGCCCTACAACGATAAATTTGAGACGCTCGCCATTAAGAAAGTATTCGGCGACCACGCGCGCAAGGTGCCCATCAGCTCGACCAAGTCGATGACGGGGCACCTCCTTGGTGCTGCCGGTGGAATCGAGTCCGTCATTTGCGTGAAAACGATTCAGTCGCAACTCATCGCGCCGACGATCAATCTCGCGAATCCCGATCCAGACTGCGATCTCGATTACGTGCCGAATGTCGCCCGCGCCGCCAGAGTGCAAACGGTGTTGAGCAACAATCTCGGCTTCGGCGGGCAAAACGCCTCGGTGGTATTCCGAGCGCTCGAGGTGGGCTAGCAAGCGCTCCGGACGCTCGGTCCAAGTCGTGCGAAAAAAAGCCCGCAATCAGGTGATCGCGGGCAACAGAGGAGGCCTACGAGGGCTAGGCTTTTTCGACGAGGCCCGCTTTAATGGCCTTAACGGATACCCAGACGCGCTTGGTACCGCCGTTGGCCGTCTTGATGCGAATGCGCTGAAGGTTGGGGCGGAACTTGCGCTTCGTGATGCTCGTCACGTGCGTGCCGATGCCGCCGCTCTTTTTAGACTGACCCTTGCGGTTGATGATCGAGCCCTTGACGGGACGGCGACCGGTGATTGCACAGATTCTGGCCATGATGGTTTCTAGTTGGTTAAAGGTTCAGAGATAAAAGTCGGGCAGTAGGCGAAGCAAGGGGAATTTTGGGTTATCGTAGCGCGTGGAGGACTTGGAACTTGTGGCCAAGGTGTGCCGGATGCAGGAGTTGAAGCAAGGAGAGCTTGCGCCGGCTAAGCCGTGCGGCGTCGGCGGTAGTCGTGGCGGCGATATAATCGGCGGCATGGCGGATGAGAAACGTCTCCTGCGAGTCCAGCGTGGTTACGGGGAAGCCGTTAGCCTTTAGCGCCGCCGCTAGCCAGTCCCAGCAAATGTGGCAGGTGAGATCTTGTTCGCCGGGGCGTCCCAAGAGGTCGTTTGACTGAGCGTGACGGTAGTAGGCCCGCAGCGTCCCAGCCGGGAAATTTTCCAATAGATCGATTAAACTCTTGCCGTAGTCGAACGCCACGAAAAGCCCGGTCCAAGGTTGCTGGGCAATTTTCTCGGCCAGTGCGGTTGCGCCATGGGGTTGGTCGAATCGGTAGTGCTCGTTGCCAGCTGCGGGAGCGTTGGCATCGACCCCGTGTGGGGGAGGCAGCTCAACTTCGATAAAGTGGTCTGCCTCTAGGGCGACACCGACTTCCCGCCACACGCCATTGTGAAAGATGCTTCGCGTGCAGGGTTGAGCGTCGAAGAGTTCATTAGAGAACACGATGCACTCTCCGGTCAGGATGAGCGGTTCGCCGACCCGGAGCGTGCGCACTGCGGCAAAGGGGTGGGCTACGCCCGACAGAATGCAGTGATTGGGTTCCGCCCCGATTTCGACAAAGGTATGGGTGCCCGGGTCGCGGCGGTCGAGGAGGTGTACGCACGCTGCGGCGACAAGTTCACCGAAAATCTGCCCGCTCGTGCTCGCGGTAAAAAAGTCTGTGCCGGCCGCGTAGCCGACCCGTGCTTGGTCTCGGCGGTAATAGCCGACCGTCGGGTGGTAGAGCGCGAGCTCCATGAAACGCGCGAAACTCATCGTGCCTGTCGTCCCTGCTTGGGCGCGAAAGCAGCTAATGAACTCGGGCGATGCGGGCGACGATGGTGGTGTGACTGACGAACCCATTTACAAACTGAATCCGATGCACACACTCGGACTGATGTTCAAACGGATTCTCACGCTGACCGCTGGAGCGGTGTTCGGGGTCGCGCTCACGGTCGCCGGTGCGCGCGTCGCGACCGCGTGGAATCTTTTCCCCAACCGCGACCTGAGTCGCTCGGCGAACTACGTGCGCGAAGTGATGCAGCTCGTGAGTGAACACTACGTTGATGCGAAGGCGGCGGCCTACGACCAACTCGCCAAGTCGGCCCTGCATGGGATGGTCGAGTCGCTCGACCCGCATTCAGAGTTTCTTGATGTGAAGGAAAACCAAGAGTTCGAGGAGGACTTGGTGGGTGAGTTTGGTGGTATCGGGATTCAGGTGGAGACGCGTCAGGGTAAAGCCGTCGTCATTGCTCCGCTCGCGGGCACCCCGGGAGAGCGTGCGGGGATCCAACGTGGCGATGTTATTATCAGCATCGATGGAAAGACGGTGGAGATGAACTCAACGATGGATGGAGTTGTGAGTCGGCTGCGCGGAAAGCCGCAGACGCGGGTATTGGTCGGTGTTTTCCGTCCCTCCACGAAGGCGACGATGGACCTGAACCTCGTGCGTGAGATCATCAAGATAGAGAGCGTGCGCGATGTGCACGTCATCGGCGACGGAGTGGGCTACGTGCAATTGACGGAATTTTCCGAGCACACCGGCGAGCAGTTTGCCAAGGCGCTGGACCAATTGCTCAGAGCAGGCGCGACCAGTCTGGTGATTGACATGCGCAACAACCCCGGCGGCTTGCTGGACGCGGCGGTCGAAGTGGCCGAGCCGTTTTTCAAGAAAGGCGAGTTGATCGTCTCGACTCAGGGCCGAAAGGCGACCGACCGAGAGGACTACAAGGCCGAGCGGGAAGGCGACCCGTTGTCCGTGCCACTTGCGCTGCTGGTCAACGCCGGGAGCGCCAGCGCAGCCGAGGTGGTGACGGGTGCCCTGAAGGATACCGGACGGGCGGTGGTGGTGGGCGAGCGGTCGTTTGGCAAAGGATCGGTGCAGTCGGTCTTCAAGCTCAAGCACGGCGAAGGCCTGCGGCTCACCACCGCGCGATACTATACGCCCAGTGGCGTGAGCATTCACGAAAAAGGGATCGCGCCGCACGTGGAGGTCGTGATGACGCCCGAAGAAGATCGAAAGCTGGGCCGTCAACGCGCGCGGCCTGATATTACCGACCCGCAGGAATTTAAGGAGTGCTTTGGATTCGAACGGATCGAAGACCGTCAGTTACAGGCTGCACTCGATGTGCTCAAGGGGGTGCAATTGATCGAGATGCGTGCGCCGAGGGCTCGGGCATTATGAACACTCACGCTCGCGGCGCTGCCGGGCGATTTCTCCATGCGTCAATTATTACCTGAAAAAAAATGCCGCCTGCCAACGGGGCGCAGCAAGTGATTCTCGCGCTGGAAAGCTCGTGTGACGAAACCGCCGTGGCGATCTTCGATCCGGCTAGCGGTTTGCTTGGAGAGTGGGTGCATAGTCAGATTGCACTGCACGAGAAACACGGCGGCGTCGTGCCCGATCTCGCCACTCGAGAACATCTGCGGCATTTTGGGCCGCTGCTCGAACACGCACAGTGTGAGGTAGGATTTAGCGGCGTCGATTTGGTCGCGGTGACGAATGGACCCGGACTGGCGGCCTGTTTGGCGATCGGTGTCGCGGCGGCCAAGTCATTGGCTCTGGCGAGACGTGTTCCGGTTGTAGGGGTAAATCACCTACGCGGGCACGTGTGGTCACCTTTCATTGGGTTACATGCAGAGGCTCCGGCTGATTTTGAGGCCCGCATGCAGTCATTGTTACCGCATCTCGGACTCATTGTTTCGGGTGGCAATACGATGCTCTTCACGCTCGACGCCAAACGGGAGGTAAAAGTTCTTTCCTCCACGCGGGACGATGCGGCGGGCGAGGCGCTCGATAAAGGGGCCAAGTTGCTGGGACTCGGCTATCCGGGTGGACCCCTGATTGAAAAAATCGCCGAAGGTGGGAAAATTGACGCGTTTGATTTTCCACGGGGGATTGGGCGGCGCGATGAGTTGGATTTTAGTTTCTCCGGTTTGAAGACCAGCCTGCGCTATCTGCTCGAGAAAATGCCGCGGGCCGATGTACAGGAACGTTTGCCCGACTTATGTGCGAGCTACCAGCAGGCGGTGGTGGATGCACTTGTGCGTAAGACTCGGGCAGCCTTGCGGCTGGACGCAGGCAAGTTTCGGAGCCTCGGATTGTCGGGCGGCGTCGCCAACAACCGCACGCTCCGAGCGGCGCTGACGTTTGAGGCCGCCCGGGTCGCGATTCCCTGCCTAGCGGCACAACCACGGCACACCGGAGATAACGCCGGGATGATCGCGTTCGCGGCGTGGGCGGACACCACGGGCATCGATCTTAACTCGAAGCTTGCGCTGGGTATCGAGCCGAGCGCGGGATTGGCTTAAGGCACTACTTGTAATCCCGGCGCAAGTTGCTCGGGAGGAGACCGAGCTCTTCTCGGTATTTGGCTACCGTGCGGCGGGCGATTTTGATGCCTTTTTCCTGCAGCCTCGCCACGATTTCTTGATCGCTGAGCGGGGTCCCTTTGTCTTCAGCGGCGACGAGATCGGCGATCATTTCCTTTACGCTGGTATTCGAGACCGAGGCACCGCTGTCGGCTTGGTAGCCCGGGGTGAAGAAATATTTGAAATCGAAAATTCCGTGCGGGGTCTTGATGTATTTATTGGCGAGGGCGCGGCTGACCGTGGTCTCGTGGACGCCGACGACATCGGCGATTTGAGTCATGGTGAGTGGCTTGAGGTGCGAAACCCCGGTCTCAAAGAATGGGGTCTGCTCCTTAATGATCTCGCGCGTGATACGTTCGATGGTGCGCTGCCGCTGCTCGATCGAATCGATGAGGAACTTTCCTGATCGCATTTTCTCACGCAAATAGTCGCGCTCTTCTTTCGAGAGCGTGCCCTTGGCAATCAGATCGCGATAGGTGCTCGAGAGGCGCAAGCGGGGGATGTAGTCGTTGTTGAGGTGGATCTTCCATTCGTCGCCGTCTTGCTCTACGGTCACATCGGCAATGACAACCCGGTTGTGGTCTTCGGCGAAGCGGCGGCCGGGGGCGGGGTCGAGTTTGCCGATTTCCTCGATCGCGGATTGCACCTCGTCGGTATCGGCAGAAAGCTTACGTGCGAGTTCCGGGATGCGTCGTCGAGTGAGCAGGTCGAAGTAATCTCGGATCATGCGCAGCGCCAGCGAATCGCGACGGCCCTTAGCGGAGAGTTGCAGGAGGAGGCACTCGGCGAGATTTTTGGCTCCAATGCCGGGAGGATCAAAGGTTTTGAGGACCTTCAGTGCCTCTTGTACAGTTTCCAACCCAAGGCCCGTTTGCAGCGCGACGTCGGCTGGCGTTTGGGTCAGGAAACCGCGGTCGTCGAGGCCGCCGACCAGCTGTCGCATCGCCTCCAGTGCCGAGGGCGAGAGATCCGTCATCTCCGCTTGCTGCATGAGATGCTCCTGCAGTGAGGTCTCGCTAACGAGGGAGTCAAAAAAATGTTGTCGCTTCTCCGCATCTTCTGAGGTGTAGGGCTGCGCTCCGCCGGCACTGGCCATATGGTCGCGCCAGTCTTCGTCGAGCTTTCCAAGGATCTCGAATTCTTTGTCCTTGGAGAAATCCATTTCATCACGCTTTACCTCCGACGTGTCGGACGGAGCGGTGGCGTCGGATGTGTCGGAGCCGACTTTCCCGGCGGAATCGGAATCGCGGTCGGTGGCGTGATCCTCGGGGGCCGGATGGTCGAGGCTGACGCCTTCCATCGGGAGTTCTTCGAGGGTCGGATTGCTCTGCAATTCTTCTTGGATGACCGAACGCAGATCAAGCGCGGCGACCTGAAGGATTTTCAGAGAGTGCCTAAGTTGCGGAGCGAGGACCAGCGATTGGGTCTGACGCTGGCGCAGTTCGTGGCTAAATCCTTGCCCGCTCATATCCTAGATGAATAATCGAGAGGTTCATCTCAGCTAGCGGGGCGGGAAAGCAGGGGGATGATGGGGGCTTTGATGCCGAAGAGGTCCATGAGGTAGACGCCGAGCTTTTCGTTAGTGGGGCCGTAGCCGTCGCTATACAAATAGAGTTCGAGGGCCGTCAGCATCTCGTAGCCTGATTGGTAACGTTGTTCGCGGTCTCGTTCGAGGGACCGCTGAATAATGGCCTCAAGTTTGGGGTCGATATCGCCGCGCAGGGTCGAGAACTGGGGAATAGGCATCGCCAAAATGTTGCGGCGAGTCTGCGCCCGGTCGCGGGAGCGAAAGATATTCTTACCGAGGAGGAGCTCCGTGAGGACGATGCCGAGAGGGAAGAGGTCGGCGCGTGCGTCGGTGATGGCGTAGTTAGCCTGCTCGGGGGAAAGATACTCGTCCTTGCCGGCAATAACTTTCCCTTCCTCGTTATACATGAGGTCGAGCGCCTTCGCGATGCCGAAGTCCGTGAGCTTCACGTCGCCTTCCTGGGCGATGAGGACATTTTTGGGTCCGATGTCGCGATGGACGATGTTCAGGTGACGGCCCTCGCGGTCGCATTTGGTGTGCGCGTAGGTGAGGCCGCGGGCGATCCGTGAGACGATAAACGCAGCCAGATCGATGGGGATGTGTTTACCCAGCTGGCGATGGCGCTCAATAAATTGCTCCAAGTTCACGCCTTTGACGAATTCCATCACCATGAAATATTGGCCTCCGACCTGACCGAGGTGATAGGTCTGGACAATGTTGGTATGGATCAGATCTGCAACGAGTCGTGCCTCACCGATGAAGTTGCTTTGGAACTCTGCGATCGCCGAATATTCCTCCCTAATAACTTTTATCGCGACGACTTTCCGGAAATTGCCGGCCCCGAGCTGCACAGCCTCGTAGACTAGGCCCATACCGCCTTCCGCGATCTTGCGAGTCATCTCGTAGTGGAGTTCGTTGAAAATGTGCTTAAGTTCGGCCACGGAACTTGCAGAAAGGAGGGCGTGACGACTACTGGCAAGAGCGCATATCGTGTTCGGCGCGGAATTTGCTGTAAGCCGATTTGACAGCGTGAGGCGCGACCTTATTTTGAGGAGGTGATCTCTCTAACTCCACGGGCCGCGAGCCAAGTTCGTACCATGCACGCCGAACTCAATGCGCCCGCGAAGCGACTTCGCGTGTTTGTCGAATCGGGCGGTTGCTCGGGCTTCCAATACGGAATGTCGTTCGATGAGAAAAAAGAAGCTGACACGGAATTGGAAAGCGAGGGCGTGCCCATTTTGATGGACCCGGCGAGTCTGGCCTATCTCGACGGTTCTTCGGTCGATTTTGACGACGGCCTCCACGGGAAGGGATTTGAAATTAAGAATCCCAACGCACAAAGCACCTGCGGCTGCGGGAAGTCGTTTAGCTGATAGCTTGACGAAAAAGGAGGGGCCTTAGGATCAAAGAACCCGCGGGCGCGCTGAGGGCTTAGTGCACTCGTGGATCGCAACCGTACTGAAGGTCATCGTCTGAGCCGAGACTGACGTAAAACCGGCGGCCCGGATCTCGTTGGCGAGAGCAGCCGCATTGGGAAACTGCTCGATGGTTTCGTTCAGGTAAACATAGGCTGAGCGATCGCCCGTAACGGCGCCTGCGACCAGCGGGAGGATTTTCCTCAAATAGAAGAAATAAAACGGACGAAACCACGCCGATGGCTGCGAGAATTCCAACACCCAGAGTCGTCCACCCGGGCGCAGCACACGGTAAATTTCGCGGAGGCCGCGATCGCGGTCGGAGAGATTCCGGAGGCCAAACGAAATCGTAACTGCGTCGCAGAATGAGTCGGGTAACGGGAGTGCAAGGCCGTCACCTTGGCGGAAAGAGACGTTCGCGTAGGAGCCGACACCGTCGGCTCTTTTCTTGATTTCGGCCGCGTCGAGCATGGGTTGGCAAAAGTCCATGCCGAGGATCTGCGTCGTCGAGGGGAGTCGGTGGGAGAGGGCGAAGGCCACATCACCACTCCCGGTGGCGAGGTCCAGCACCGCTGTGGGCGTCCTGCGGGAAACCGCGGCGACAAGTTGGCGCCGCCACCACAAGTCAAGTCCGCCACTCAGGAGTCGGTTGGCGACGTCGTACCGAGCGGCGATGCGCGCGAACATGGAATTGACCGCGACGGGATCGGGCATGGTCAGGGAAGTCAGAGAAAACTCCGGAAAATCATCAGCGGACAGGTTGTCATAATCGTTGACCCAGTTCAACAGTGTAAACAAGTTCAGAGCAGCTTATTTAACTAAGTTTCAGTAAAATGATTCCTACCATGTCTAATTTGACCAAACGAGAAATTGTCCTCCAGATTTACCGGAAGTCCGGATTTCCGCAGAAACAGATCGTCGATACCGTGCAGCAGACACTCGATATCGTGCAAAAGGCGCTCGCCAGCGGGCGTAACGTTGAGTTGCGCAATTTTGGGGTCTTGGAAGTGCAGGTGCGCAAGCAGCGAATCGGCCGCAATCCCAACAAGCCGGCGGCTGAGGTCATTATCCCTCAGCGAGCGGTCGTGAAATTCAAATCCGGCAAGATTCTCAAACAGCAGTTGAAGAAGATCGACCTCGCGAAGTTGCAGGCGGGGAACTAAGCTGACCAGAGCATCTGCCGGGTGCGCGGTGCCGTGAGGTCCGGTCTGTCTTGCCCTCGGTGGGAGGTGATCCGAAGGGCAGTGTAAAAATCATCGGATGTGAGGTTTGGCGCTTGTGAGCCGCGGACGGGAGGTAACTTGACGGGAGCACGGGGAGGGGGACCCAGCCAAGGATGCGCTGAGCACGCGCGGAGTGATTTTGGCTCGGTGCGGCGCACGTGGACAATGCGCCGCCACGACCGGCGCGTGTCACCTGCTGGTGCGTTTCACGTTGGCGACGACGGAGCGGGCTTTTGGCAGGGGATTCGAGGCAGTGAGGCAGTGAACCACAGCATCACGCTTGTACTGCGCTTGCGCGCCCAGCGCAGGAAGTCAGGTAAGTGATAATCCTGCGGCCGGGGGCAGGGTGCGCACCCAAAGCTGTTTAGGGTGCGTGAGGTCGACGTAGACGTCGCGGTGGTCGCGGGCGAAGCCGCCGGTCGGCCCGAGGACGAACCAGCCGGCGGCCTTATATCAGCTTCCTTCATCCGGCGCGGGATCGAAGAGGCTCTCGGGCACGAGCACCGAGTGACTGTGAGCGGCCGGCCGGGCAATCGGTGGGTGCAGCGGACTTTCAGGTGGCTGGTGAGGTTGGGGTATTGGCCGCTCTCGGCCAGTACGAGAAAGCGGCTGCTCTGCGCGACGAGGCACAGCCGCGCGGCGCGCTAGGGCCTGGACCAACCGAGCTAGCTGTCGCGTGGACGACGGTGCTGCGAGGGACTGGCCCAGCCGAGCAGGGCGAGCTAGCGGCCGTCGTGCGGGACCTCGACCTAGCGCAGCGTTTTGCCGACGAGCGTAGCAATGTGCAGGTCGGTGCACAGCTCTTGATCAAAGCGGGCGCGCTCTGTCTGGCAGGATCAGGCGCCGCTGGTAGGGGGCGCGCCGGGCAAGCTTGGCCGTAAGCCTGGATCCGCTTCGAAGCGGAGCAGGGAGAGGAATGATGCGTCAGAAAAATCGCTCATCCCTTTACGCAACAAACCGCGGGTACGATCGCCGATAAGATCCTGCGGTGAACCCTCTTGGTACCCACTTTTTATTCGCCCTAGGCCGAACCCGTTCGCAACGTGTCGGGTCCATGGCCACATTCCAGTCTCTGCCCGGATTCCGTGAGTTCTATCCCGAGGATTTTGCGCGTCGGAACCATATCTTTCGCCTTTGGCGGCAGACGGCGAGCACCTTTGGGTTCGCCGAATACGATGCGCCGGTGCTTGAACCCCTCGAGCTTTACAAGGCGAAGTCAGGCGATGAAATCGAAGCGCAGTTATTCAGTTTCACGGACAAGGGCGGGCGAGAAGTGGCGTTGCGTCCGGAAATGACACCGACGGTGTGTCGGCTCGTTGGGGCTAAGGCCAGCGCATTGAAACGCCCGATCAAGTGGTTTAGTATAGCGGAGTTTTATCGATACGAGCGGATGCAAAAAGGGCGCGGACGTTGTTTCTCCCAGTTCAACGCGGATATTTTTGGTGAACCCGGCCCAGAGGCAGAAACGGAACTGATTGCGATGCTGGTGCAGTGTCTCGCGTCGTTTGGCCTGACCGAGCAGGATTTTTATGTGAGGTTGAGCGATCGGAATCTATGGTTCTACTATTTGGAAGCGCTCGGGCTCGATGAGCCGCGTATCCGTGGAGTGCTGGGTGCAGTGGATCGATTTGAAAAATACGGAGAGGAGGCCTTTAAGGGTTACACGGAGCAGTTTGGACCGCTCGACGACGGCGTGAAGCTCAGGGTGCTCGCCTTCTTGCAGATCAAATCACTCGCGGCGCTCGAGCACACCCTCGGCTCAATCGGCGGCGAGAAACTCACCGCGCGCCTTGCGGACTGGAAAAAACTCTTGGGTAACCTCGACGCGATGGGCTTGGCGCGGTTTGTCGAAGTTGACCTCGGGGTTGTGCGCGGCCTCGCCTATTACACGGGTTTCGTCTTCGAGGCTTTTGATCGCAAGGGGGAGTTGCGCGCACTCGCGGGTGGCGGGCGTTACGACGATTTGGTGCAAAAACTCGGCGGTCCGGCGCTGCCGGCAGTGGGCTTCGCGATCGGCGATATGACGTTTGCGCTGCTCCTCGAACAACGCGGCTTGATGCCGACGTTGGTGCAGGTGCCGGACGTGTATTGTGTGCTGGGCGGTGCTGCCGAGCGGCACGCGGCGTTCCGAGATATCCATGCGCTGCGCGCGGCCGGCTATCGGGTCGACTATCCGATGAAAGATATTGCGTTCGGAAAACAGTTTAAGACGGCGGCGGAGTCGGGGGCCAAGATCGCCCTCCTCTATGGCGGCGAGGAAATTGCGAAGGGGGTCGTGAAACTCCGCGATCTCACGGACCGCAGTGAGCGTGAGGTGCCGCGGGCAGATGTCGTCGCCGCGGTGCGGGATTTTTTCACGGTGGGGGGATGAGATCCTGGCGGATTTTTTTTGGGGCGGGTTAGCTGGGGTGCTGGAGGCCGGATTTACGCTGCTCGTGGCTATGTCGGCGAACCGGCGAACCTGCTGATCTTCCAGCTGCGACGGGCGTCGTATACCGAAGGCCTTTTCGGCTTACACGGGGTGTCCGCTGCGGAGGGCACGCAACTCACAATGATATCTTCGAAGTGGCGGGTGCCAAATCCGGAGCGAGCTGCTCAGTTTCGAAAAACGCCTGCCCGGCGAGCCAAGGCGCTAGAGCAAGTTCCGCGGTCCGAAGGCGTCGGGCAGCAGCGTGTCGAGCGTGGTGTCGAGACGTGCGGGAGAATCGCATACGGAGATTACCCGAGCGTGGGGGCCGAATTCGTTGATAACTTGGCGACATGACCCACAGGGGGCCGTGGGGGTTTTTGTTGGGGTGTAAACCATGACGGCAGTGAGTTTTCGTGCTCCCGCCGCCACGGCGGAAAAAATCGCGGTTCGCTCGGCGCAGTTGCACAGGCCGTAGGCAGCGTTCTCCACATTGCAGCCAGTGAAAATTTTCCCGGAAGCCACGAGGACGGCTGCTCCCACGGGGAACTCGGAATAAGGACAATACGCATCGCGCGCTGCGCTGCGGGCGGCTTTTTCCAAACGGCGGAGGGTGGAGGCGGAGATCATTGTTGGGTTATGCGGTGAGGTGAAATCGTCCGCAAGCAGGCTTCGCACCGCGACCGTAACTGGGCGCTGGCGAGCGCGGGGAGACGAGCTTTCGTATCCACGATAACGTGACGTTGAGTGCGGGTTAACTTACCGTTGTAGCGAAGGCACGGTGGTAAGGAATCAGGATTGGCCAGAGGTTTGGGCCGACCGCGGTGCCGACGGCGCGGTTCGCACGGCGCGGTTCGCACGGCGCGGTTCGCACGGGGCGGTTCGCACGGCGCGGTTCGCACGGGGCGGTTCGCCGAGCGGAGTAGGGAAGGTCCGATGAGATATATCCGAGGTTGCGTCGTGGTCAACGGGGCGTTCGTGTCGAAACGAAAGCCGATGATCAATCGTTTCTACACTGCGTTCGACAGCGAGTCGATGGGTGAAGCCCGCAAGGGCGACTACCGTACGCCATTTCAGGTGGACCGCGACCGGATCATTCATGCGCATGCGTTCCGCAAGCTGCAGTCCAAGACTCAGGTATTTCTTTCTGGAGAGTATGATTTCTATCGTACGCGACTGACGCACTCCATGGAGGTCGCGCAGATCGGGCGCTCCATCTGTGTTTTCCTCCGCTCGCGGGGCGCGCCGTTGGGGGATGATTTCCACATCGACAGCGACCTTGTCGAAGGGGTGTGTCTGGCGCACGATCTGGGGCATCCGCCGTTTGGACATTCGGGTGAGCGCACGCTACAGGAACTTATGCTCAGATGGGGTGGTTTCGAGGGTAACGCGCAGACACTCCACCTGCTCACGGAGACGATGTATCAGAACGAGAGCGGAGTGAGGGGCATGGTGCCCACGCGGGCGCTCCTCGATGGCGTGCTCAAATACAAGAAGCTCATCGGCGAGTTTCCGTCGCTACCGACCAAGCACTTTCTCTACGACCGGCAGGAGCGGCACCGTGACTTTGTTTTTGGCGACGCCACGATTCCGGCGGCATTGCATGGTGGAGAAAAGCTTAACGCGTTCAAAAGTGTGGAGTGCCAGATTATGGATTGGGCGGACGATGCGGCGTATTCGCTGAACGATATCGTCGACGGGGTGAAGGCGGGTTTTCTTACGATCGAGCGTATCGAGGCTTGGGCGGCGGGTGAGCTGATTGATGCGGAGCGGCAGCGTTGGCTCGACCAGTTGTGCGTAGCGATTCGGGGTGATCGATTGGAGAACGTATTTGCGCAAAAGGTCGGTGGATTTATTACCGCGTGTCGGCTGCGGGAGCGGACGAATTTTATGTCGGCCAAGACGAACCGCTACCGGTTCGAACTCGTGATCTCCCCAGGCGCGGAGCGCGAGGCGGCATTTTATAAGAAAATGGCCAACGATGTCATCTTCGAGAGCCCGCAGCTCCAGCAGATGGAGCACAATGCGCGGCGGGTGCTTTTTCAGCTGTGGGAATCGTGCTGGCGCAACTATGTCGAGAAGGGCGACCGCGTGATCACGATCTTGCCGCCGCGCGTGGGGCGGTTGCTCGACTTGGAGGCGACGCCGGCCGGCAAGGCTCGGCAGATCTGCGACTGGCTAGCCGGGCTCACGGATGGGATGATCGTGCGCACCTACCAAAGGTTGTTCGATCCCCAGTTTGGGAGTATCCGAGATTTGAGCTGAGCGGACCCATCAAGCAGTCCGTGCGCTGGAGGGTTGCTCTCATGGCATTCGTTTCCAAATCGCTGAAATCTTATTTCGGTCGCGCAACCGTGCGTCGCCTGCGAGCGTCAGGCCGCCCGAATGCCCTCCACTGAGTCCTGCCATTTAGCGTCGAACCCATGGCGCATTTTTTGCGCTGGTGCGATGGCTTGGGCCGCCGGTGCGGTGGGACCGATCGGGGCGGTTGCGGCTGAGTCCGAGGTGGCCGTAAACTTTCAGAAAAACATCCAACCGCTCTTGGTAAAGTATTGCTACGATTGCCATGCCGACGGTGTGAACAAAGGGCAGGTGGCGTTTGACGGGATGAAGACGGCGGCGGATATGCTCTCTCGTCATGACATGTGGTTTGCGGCGTTGAAGAACGTGCGCGCCGGCATCATGCCGCCGCTGGAGGAGGGCGTGGGGCGTCCGTCGGCGGAGGAGATCGCGGCGCTCACGCAATGGATCAAGTTTGAGGCCCTGGATCTCAACGCTACGTCGTCCGATCCAGGGAAGGTCACCGTGCGCCGACTCAATCGCGCGGAATATCGAAATACCATCTACGACCTGATGGGGATTGAGTTTAACAGCGAGGTCGAGTTTCCGCCCGACGATGCGGGCGATGGATTCGACAATATGGGCGAGGTGCTGACGATTTCACCGCTGTTATTGGAGAAATACTTACAGGCTGCGGAGGTGATCGTGGAACGTGCGGTGCCGAAGGTCTCACGTGTGATGGCAAACCAGACGGCCACGGGGCGCGAGTTTCGCGGATCAGAGGGTGGCGGCACGGGTGAACGCATGCTCGTGACCAAGCCGGCCAAGGTGGCGCACTCGTTTCGCGTAGCGCAAACGGAGACCTACGGATTGGAAGCGGAATTGGAGATTCGCGGTTCTTTCGATTTTGATCCAGGACAGGGCACGCTGATCGCCCGGGTCGACGGGGAAGAGTGGTTTCGTGAGGAAGTCGCTTGGCAGGAAAAAAAGATTTTGAGCCGAGTGCGTGAAGTGCAGTGGGACGCCGGGGCCCATGCCGTGCAATTTGAGATCATCCCGCGTGAACGTGAACCGGGCGCGTCGGTGCCAGCGGCGCGCACCCAGTCGGTGCCGGGAGCGACCAGTGTGATTGTGCGCGTCGCGTCGGTGCAGGTGAAGGGACCGCTCAAGCCGGAGCACTGGAGCACGCCAGAGGGCTACGCGCGATTTTTTACACGGGGACCGGCACCGACGGAGGTGGCCGCGCGGGCCGCCTACGCCCACGAGCTGCTCGGGGATTTCGCTGCGCGAGCTTATCGCCGGCCAGTGGATTCCGCCCTTGTGGCGCGCCTCGTAGGCATCGCCAGCGACACCTATAGCCAGCCGGAGCATACCTTCGAGGAAGGCATCGGCCGGGCGATCATGGCGATCTTAGCCTCGCCGCGATTCTTGTTTCGAATCGAATCACCGGTTGAGGGGACGGCAGCGTATGCGTATGCGGACGAGTATGCGCTTGCGTCGCGGCTGTCGTATTTTTTGTGGTCCACGATGCCGGATGCAGAACTCACGGGCTTGGCCGCGAAGGGGCAGCTTCGGCGGGAACTGCCCGCCCAGGTGAAACGCATGATGGCCGATCGGAAAGTGCAGGCGTTCGTGAAAAACTTTACGGGGCAGTGGTTGCAGGTGCGAGATGTCGAATCGGTGCCGATCAACGCGCGCGCCGTGCTGGGCGTGAGCGCGACGCGTAACCGCGACGGCAGCCGCGTCGAATTTGATGGAGCGACCCGGCGGGCGATGCGGAGCGAAACGGAGATGACGTTTTCGCACGTTTTGTCCGAGGATCGCAGCGCCCTCGAGCTGATCGACGGGGATTATACTTTTCTGAACGAGCGCCTCGCTACCCATTATGGCGTGCCGGATGTCACGGGGGACCGACTACGGCTCGTGAAATTGCCGGCGGGCAGTCCGCGTGGTGGCATTCTCACCCACGGGGCGGTGCTGACCGTCACGTCTAATCCGACGCGCACATCCCCGGTGAAGCGTGGACTGTTTGTGCTCGAAAACATTTTGGGCACGCCACCGCCGCCGGCGCCGCCGGATGTGCCGGCGCTGGAAGATGCCGCCAAGGGCTTCGGTGGCCGTGAACCGAAGCTGAGTGAAATGCTGGCGGTGCACCGTGAGAACAAGCTGTGCAATTCGTGCCACGAGCGCATGGATCCGCTGGGGCTCGCCTTCGAGAATTTCACGGCGCTGGGCACGTGGCGCGAGACCGAGGCGGGCCAAACTATCGAGGTAGCCGGCCGCCTCGTGACGGGCGAGCGATTTGCCAGTGTGACTGAGCTCAAGCGCATTCTCACCCACGAGCGGCGCTTCGACTACTATCGTTGTCTCACGGAAAAACTTCTGACCTACGCTCTAGGCCGAGGGTTGACGTATCGCGATACTGATACGGTGGACCGGATCGTGGACGCGCTGGAGCGCGAAGGTGGGCGGATGTCCGTCCTCGTGAACGGAGTCATCAACTCGGTGCCCTTTCAGACGTTGCGGAGAGGACATTCCGCGCTAACTTCAACCTCGTCCCCGTCGTCACCATTCCCCGCCAAGCCTTCCCCATGAAAGACCAGCCTGCTGTTGCCCCGTCCGATCTTGCGAACCAACGCCGCGTCGCGCTGAGCCGCCGCCAGTTTCTTCGTGGAGTCGGCGTATCGATGGCGCTGCCGCTCTTTGAGTCGGCGCTCCCGGGCCGCCTGCGAGCCGCCTCGGCCCCGCTCGTGAAAGGCGCGACAGGTTTGGCGACGACCGCGAGTGGTGCGCCGCTGCGCATGGCGTTTGTCTATATTCCCAACGGGGTTCATCAGGACAATTGGTGGCCGACGGACGAGGGCCGGGCCTTTCAGCTCGGCAAGACGATGGAGCCGCTCACGCCGCTCAAGTCGTCGCTCCAAGTGCTGGGCGGCCTGAATCACCAAAACGCAAAGGCCGGCAACGACGGCGCCGGTGACCATGCCCGGGCGAATGCGACGTTTCTGACCGGCGCTCGGGCGCGGAAAACGGACAGCGCCGACATTCAGGTGGGGGTCTCTGTCGACCAAGTGGCCGCGCAACAGATCGGCCACCTGACGCGATTTTCGTCGTTGGAGTTGTCGTGTGACAGTGTCCGCAAATCCGGTCGCTGCGATTCCGGTTATTCCTGCGCTTACCAATACAATCTTTCGTGGCGCTCGCCCTCGGTGCCGATGACGCCGGAGCCCAACCCGCGGTTGGTTTTTGAGCGGTTGTTTGGCAGCGGCGTCGGCGCGGAGCGGCAGGCTCATTTCCGCCAGCGCCAAGCCACGCAAAAATCCCTACTCGATTTTGTCATGCACGACACGAAGTCATTGCAGACGCAGCTGGGGCAATCCGACCGCGCAAAGCTCGACGAGTACCTGACGGGAGTGCGTGAGATCGAGCAGCGCATCCAGCGGACGGAGAGCTTTGGCGCGTTGCCTGACCCACGCGTGGACGCGCCGGCGGGTATCCCCGGCGATTTCGGAGATCATATGGATATCATGTTCGATCTGCTGGCGATGGCCTTCGAAACGGATTCGACGCGCGTGGCGACGCTGCTGCTGGCCGGTGATGGTTCGAACCGATCGTATCCGCAGATCGGTATTGCGGAGGGTCACCACTATTGTTCTCACCATCGCAATGACGCGGACCTGATGGGAAAGATCGCGCGGATCGACCGTTACTACATGGAGCATTTTGCACGTTTCCTGAAGCGTCTGGAGCAGACGAAGGATGTCGACGGTCGCTCGGTGCTGCACAATTCGATGATCGTGTACGGCTCCGGCAACGCCGACGGCAACCGGCACACGCACGACAATCTCCCTGTCATTCTCGCGGGCGGCGGGGGTGGCACTCTGGAGACTGGACGGCACGTTAAGCTCGGCGGTCGGCCGATGAGCGATCTTTTCCTGAGCATGACCGACCGCTTGGGGGTGCAGGGGATCGAGCGGATCGGTGACTCCAGCGGTCGGGTAACGATGGTGTGAGCGTGTCGTTGCAGGCGAGTCCGCCTGCACGGCCGGACTCAAGCCGTACGCTTACGGAGTGACGGGAGGGACTGCTGGCGATTTCAGGGCGTTGCGGAGAGCGGCGCGACGAAAGGTGGTGCCAAGAAAAATCTCCTCGGGGAACGCCACGCAGCGGAGCATCTCGTTGAACGCGTCTGAGCCGCGGTTCGAGTTGAGTTGCAGCCCGGCGAGGTATTGTAGGCGTAGGCTCCGGTCGTGATTGAGCTCGGCTCCGACGAGCCACGTTTTTAGGTCCGACGCCTGACCGGCGTAGGTGGACATGAGGCTGATTGCGGAGCCGAGGCCGAGTGTGGCCAAGGCTTCGCGCGCCACGGCATGGTCCGGGCGATCGAGTCGCGCTTGTAGGGCGTCGAGATTGACGGTGAGCGGATCGAGCGTGCCGAGCATGACAGTGTCGTAGCCGTAGCCCTCGTCGTCGTTGCCCCAGATGGTGCCGTGAGGGAAGACCGAGAAGAAGGTGGCAATCTCGCTCTGCACGACTGCGCGATTGCTCTCGTAAAACGGCACCCACTGGGTGACGGCACCGCCCGGGTTGAGGTGGCGTCGGCTGATTTCAAAGTACTCCTGCGAGTAGAGCACGGCAGCGCCTTTGACCCACGGGTGGATCGGATCGGAGGTGATGATGTCGAATTTTTCGGTCGTCGTGGCGAGATAGTGCCGGGCGTCGTCGTAGATGACTTCGACGCGGCGATCATGGAGCACGTCGTGGTTTTCCTTGGCGAAACGAGTGGCGACGGCGCGTGGGATCAGCGGCTCGATCTCGCAAATCACGATCCGCTCGATCGTCGGGTGAGTGACGAACGTTCCGGCGGTCACGCCGGCGCCGCAACCCACGATGAGCACCGAGCGCGGCTGAGGATGGAGGAGGGCGGGAATGTGGCCGAGCATGAGCTGGAGCCGCATGTCCTTGAAAAGGCTGGACGCTTCGGTTTTTCCGCTGACGTGGAAGAAGCGCCCGCCGGCACTCGATTCTGTGACTGCGACGGAAGCGTTGATACCCTCGCCAACAAAGATGACATTGGCGGTGGTATCGTTGGCGTGGATTTGTCGGCCGTAGGCGATGAGTTGCCAGGGAGTGGCGGGCAGACCGGTCGCGAGTACGAGTGCGACGACCGCGGCCGCCCCAAGCGTGATCGAGCCCGATAGATGGCGCGGCGCAAATGTGACCAGCGCTGCGATAAACGAGAGAATGAGGAGGACTTGCGCTGTGGGCTGAGTCCCGATCGCAGGAATTGAAAGCAGACTCACCGCAACGGCGCCGACAATCGCCCCGACGGTGTTCGCCGCATAAACCCGTCCCACGAGTAAGCCGGAGTCGCGGCTGGATTCGGTAGTAGCGGCCAAGGCGAGGGGAAAGCTCGCACCCCAAAGGCACGCGGAGGGTAAAATGACCCACGCGCAGCGAACGATATCGAGTTGAAATTTGAGCCATGGACTGGTGGCGATTGCGGAATCGATCGGCCAAAACGGGAGGGACGTTGCGAGGACGTGCGTGGCCCAAGCAATCCCGAGAACTTGAAGGATTTGGCAACCGCCCAAGATGAGTCGTGGTTGGGAACTGCTGCGCGCGATGAGCGCACCCACGGCGCTGCCGAGGCCGAGACCGGAGAGAAACACCGCTAGAATAATTGAAAATGTGTAGACGGTGGCTCCGAGGAGCAACGAGAGCAGGCGAGTCCAGATCACCTCGGAGCCCAAAGCGCAGAGACCCGAGAGTGCAATCGCCACGAGCACGCCGCGGTCGCCACCTCGCTCGACCGGGGGGAGGGCGGGGTCGGCGGGGTGGGGGTGGGATTCCGCGGAGGCGGAGCGGTGGGGAAGCTTGCGGGCGAGCACGAGGGCGAGGACGGCAATCGCGACGTTGATGCCGGCGGCACACCACGTGGCGATGGCCATGTCATGGACGCGCAAGAGATAAAAGCCGGCGACGAGACAGCCGGCGACGGCGCCGGCTGTGTTGCCGCCGTAGAAGAAGCCAAGCCAGGAAATGCCGCGGGGAGTGGCTTCGACCCACCGCGCGATGGCGGGTAGCGTTGCCCCCATGAACAGAGTGGGAGGCAGCAGGCAGGCGGCACACACGAGGCCGCGCAAGAGGATCCCCCGCAGGCCGGTCGCGGCATTTGCCAAGTACAACTGGGTGATTGCGGGCATGGCGTACAGGACGGCGAGGCCGGACAGCGCGATGCCAAGTTCGAGCCACGCATACACGCGCAAGGGATGGAGCGTGGACGAGATGAGACGGGGAAGCGCGAGGCTACCGAGGCACATGCCGCCCATGAACGTGCCCAATAACACCGCGAGCGAAACGGCGGAAGAGCCGACGACTAATTGAAGCAGTTGGAACCAGACGATTTCGTAGATGAGTGCG
>CANIJN010000003.1 GCA_947467625.1 Opitutia bacterium
TCCGCAATGTGCAGGGCACCTTCGGGAAAAACGGTTTTTTCCTCCAGCCTCATTGGCGCGCGGGAGCCAACTATGGGCAGATAACTTTCGAGAACATCGATCTACGACCGGCCAAGGCCGACTATGGGATCATCCCGTTTGTCTTCTTCCTCGCCGGCCACTTCGAGCACCTCACCTTGCGTAACATCCAGAGCCACCTGCCGGTGGACAGCCGACCGGTGATCTGGGTCATGCCGCACGCGGTGATCGATGTGCTGAGCGTGGAGGGGATGCGGATTTATCAGAAAGATCCTCACTCCGCCAAAGCGCCGGTCATTCAGGTCGATGGGCAGATTGATCTCCTGGCGGTGAAGGATGTGACTCTCTACCGGGCCAAAGAAATGCCGATCGACGGGGCGCTGATTCGGACTGATCCCGATAAGACCAAATGGAAGAACTACCTTCGCGTCGGGACCAGCCAGACGAAACCGAACCCGACAAATTACGGCAAGGTGCCTTTGGACAGCCGCGGCTGGCCGGGCGCTCAGGCCTCGCTGGAAATCATCCCGAAAATCAATCGTCTCCATCTCTCGAATATCACGGCCAACCGGATCAAGAGTGTGGTCCAGCACGATCTCGGCGAAATCGGCCAACTCCAACTCGACAACATCATGACGTCTGAAGTGCCGAATCCGATCTCCGTCAGTGGTGAGGCGAAGATCGGAGAAATTTCGTCCACGAAAAAAGACGGAAATCGACCATGAAGCCCGCCATTTCATTCCTCGCGGCGTTGCTGCTCGCACTGACGGGCACGCTCACGGCCGCGGAGCTCTTCGACCCGCTTCCTCGGTCGGTGCCTGCGGTCGAGGGAGTCGATTCTGCGGGCATCGTCCGATTCCTTGAGACGATGGAGGCGCGAGGGTTCGAGTTGCACAGCTTCATGCTCCTAAGGCACGGCAAGGTCGTCGCCGAGACTTGGTGGACTCCCTACGCGCCTGATATCCCGCACGGCCTCTATTCCTTGAGCAAAAGCTTCGCCTCGACCGCCGTCGGACTGGCCGTGGCGGAGGGACGACTCACACTGGACGACAAGGTGATCTCGTTCTTTCCGGAGTCGCTGCCACCGCAGGTTAGCGATCACCTCGCCGCCATGCGCGTGCGCGACCTGCTCTGCATGGCCGCTGGTCACGAAAAGGATCCGCAGGATGAAATGGTAAAGTCCGACGACTGGGTCCGCGCCTTCCTCGCGCAGCCGCTCGTCCGCGCCCCCGGCACGCAATTTGTCTACAGCAGCGCGGCTACCTACATGTGCTCCGCCATCGTGCAGAAAGTGACTGGCATGACCGTGCTCGCTTATCTCCGACCCCGTCTGTTCGAGCCACTGGGAATCACTGGCATGACGTGGGACACCTGCCCTCGAGGCATCAATACGGGAGGCTGGGGCCTGAGCGTGCCGACCGAGGGCCTCGCCAAGTTTGGACAACTCTACCTTCAGAAAGGCCAGTGGCAGGGCCGCCAAATCCTACCGGCTGCATGGGTCGCGGAGGCCACCTCGTTTCAAATCCAGCAGCCCGCCAAGGCCGGATCGACCCTGCAAAGGGAAGATGACGATAAGCGCCAAGGGTATGGCTACCAGTTCTGGCGTTGCCGCCACAACGCGGTGCGGGGCGACGGAGCGTTCGGCCAGCTCATCGTGATGATGCCTGATCAGGATGCGGTCGTCGTGATGACCAGCGAAAGTCGTGACATGATGGAGCAACTTGGCCTGGTCTGGGACCATCTCCTGCCCGCTCTCCAAGGCACTGCGCTTCCGGCCGACGGAGCCGCGCAGCAGAAACTCACCCGACTCCTCCGCTCCCGCAACCTGGCACCCCAGCGTGGCGTCGGCGGACCCGTAGGCACGCAGACTTTTGCCCTGGAACCAAACAGCCTCGGCATCACCCACCTCACCTTGGCCACTACCGGCAAAGCCGTAAACCTTACCGCCACGGTGGATGGCACCGAACATCGCATCGTCCACGGACTCGGCGAATGGCGTATGAGTGACACCGCCATGCCGGGAACACCCACTCGGCTCGGCGCCGGCACGCTCGCCATGACGACGCGAAGGGTAGCCGCCAGCGCCGCCTGGCTGGATGCCGCGACGATCGAACTCACCTGGCGCTACCTTGAGTTCCCGCACCGCGATACGGTCACCTGCCGTTTCGATGCAGACCGCGTCACCCTGAGCTTTCTGAGCAGCATCACCGTCTTGGGCAGGGCTGCGCCTGCCCGTCCCACACTGACTGGCAAGAGAATAGCCCCATGAAGAATTTACTCCCAATGAAACCCACGCTCACATTCCTCACCGCCCTGCTGCTTGCGCCGCTGGCCGCGTTGCACGCGGCACCTTCCGCAGATTCCCGCATCGTCGTCGCCAGCGAGGCGGGCGCGAAGCTCGACAGCGATGTCAACAAGGGCGGCGGCACCGACGACACCGCGCTCATCCAGAGCATCCTGGACCGCGCGCCGAAGCTCGGTTCACTCACACTGATCGTGGACGGCGCCATCCTGACCTCAGGCCTGAGGATTCACTCGAACACCACCATCCAGTGCCTGAATCGCGCCTGTGGCTTCTACCTCGCCGACAACTCCAATCGTCCGATTATCGGCAATGCCACGCCCCAGCCCAAAGGCCGGGCGGATCACAATCTTTCGTTCATCGGCGGCACTTACAATGGCAACGCGGAGCACCAGGAACATTCATCGAAGGACTACGGATGGACTACCGCGTTTGCGCTGCACGGCGTGGAGCAGGTGCTCTTCCGTGATGTTTCCATCACCAATGCACGCACCTTCGCCGTCTATCTCACCAACTGGCGGCGGGTGGTCTTTGAGAACATCTACATCAACGTTAACCACATGCCGAAATCCTCGAACCAGGACGGCATCCACGTCCAGGGCCCGGGCGAGTTCCTGAGCATCCGTAATGTTCAGGGACGCGCGTGGGACGACCTGATTGCGCTGATCATGGACGACCTGCGTGGCGGTCTGGACAATAAGGGGAAATTTGCCCCCAGTCCGGTCGCTAGTCAGCGATTTAGCCCCAACTCGGCGATAGGCCCCGTGAGCGACGTGGACATTGATGGCGTGCAATCGGACGACTGTGCTCAGGTTATCCGCATCCAATCCCGCGCCTCGAGGGTCGACCGCCTCTCGATCCGCAACGTGAAGGGCACCTACCGCGATTTCGGCGTCTGGATCACGTCGTATCTGTGCGAGGGTGGCGACTTCGGTCGACTGGAGTTTGAGAACATCGATCTCCGTCCTGGCGGTCAGCGTGCCTACGACTACGTGCCGCCCTTCCTCTTCTGGCTCGCGGGCAAGATGGAGCAGGTGACGCTCAAAAACATCAGCAGCCATGCGCCGATCGACGACCGCCCGCTCATATGGATCCAGCCGGACGCGAAGATCGACCGGTTACGCATCGACGGCCTGAACGTATACGACCCGCGCAAGAAAATCGGTCACTCGCCGCTCATCCGCGCCGATGGGCACATCGCGCTGCTGCAAGTGCGCGAGGTAGTGGTCCAACGACCGCAGGCCACCTCACCCGCCGGCTCCTTGATCGGCACCTCCCTGGATCGCTCCGCGCTAAAGGCCTTCATGGATGCTCGGGCCTGGATAGTAAAACCGGGCAACGGGATGCACGGCTGGCCCGAAGCTTACGGCTACCTCACTTCGCAACCGCAGATTCAGCGGCTGCAAATTGATGACGTCGTCGCCGAGGGCCTGGAGCAACTCCTCGATCATCAAGCGGGAACCATCGAAGCGCTGGACCTCCGTGACCTCTCGATTCCCGCCACGACGAAGGCTGTTCATCAAGGTGGCGAGGCGAAGATTACCAAAACCCAAGGAGCATCCTTGAAATGAAAATGTTGATCATGAAACCCACCCTTACATTCCTCACCGCCCTGCTGCTTGCGCCGCTGGCCGCGTTGCATGCCGCGCCCTCCGCGAACGCCCACATCGTAATCGCCAGCGAGGCGGGCGCGAAACTCGACAGCGACGTCAACAAAGGCGGCGGCACCGACGACACCGCGCTCATCCAGAGCATCCTCGACCGTGCGCCGAAGCTCGGTTCGCTCACACTGATCGTGGACGGCGCCATCCTGACCTCAGGCCTGAGGATTCACTCGAACACCACCATCCAGTGCCTGAATCGAGCCTGCGGCTTCTATCTGGCGGACGCATCCAATCGCCCGATTGTCATCAATGCAACGCCCCAACCGCAAGGCCGCGCGGATCACAATCTGTCGTTCCTCGGCGGGACTTACAACGGCAATGCTGCGCACCAGGAACACCACACGGAAGAATATGGCGCTACAACGGCGTTCGCCCTGCATGGGGTGGAGCAGGTGCTCTTACGTGATGTCTCCATCACCGACTCACGGACATTCGCCGTTTACCTCACCAATTGGCGGCGCGTCGTCTTCGAGAACATCTACCTCAATCTCGAGCATATTCCGAAGCAATCGACTCAGGACGGCATCCATGTCCAGGGCCCCGGCGAGTTCCTGAGCATCCGCAACGTCCAGGGCCGCTCGTGGGATGACATGATCGCACTGACCAACGACGGCCTGGCAGGCGACTGGAACAGCGAGGGGCAATTCGTTCGAGCGACGAACCGCAATTCCGGCAAATACTCGGGCATGGGTGCTGTGAGCGATGTGGACATCGACGGCGTCCAGGCATTCGACTGTGCTCAGATCATCCGCATCCTGTCACGTGCTGCTCGGCTGGACCGCGTTTCCATCCGCAACGTGAAGGGAACCTACCGGGACTTTGGCGTCTGGATCACACCCTATTTCCGCGAGGGCGGGAACATCGGGCGGCTGGAGTTTGAGAACATCGACCTACGTCCCGTCGGTCCAAGCGCCTACGATTATGTGCCGCCCTTCCTCTTCTGGTTCGCGGGCAAGATGGAGCAGGTAACGCTCAAGAACATCAGCAGCCACGCGCCCATCGACGACCGCCCGCTCGTCTGGATCCAGCCGGACGCGAAGATTGATCGGCTGCTCATCGATGGCTTGAACGTCTATGATCCGCGCAAGGAAATCGGCCACGCGCCACTCATCCGCGCCGATGGGCGCATCGCGTTGCTGCAAGTGCGCGATGTCGTCGTCCAACGTCCGCAAGCCCAGGCGCCCGCCGGCTCCCTGATCGCCACCTCGCCGGATCGCTCGGCGATGAAGGCCTTCATGGATGCCCGGTCCGGTATCGTGAATCCCAAAGGCATGCGTGGCTGGCCCCAAGGTCCCGGCTACCTCACCATGCCGCCGCAGATTCATCGCCTGCAGATCAGCGGCGTCGTCGCCGAAGGACTGGAGCACATCCTCGATCATAAAACCGGCACCATCGAAGCGCTGGACCTCCGTGACCTCTCGATTCCCTCCACGACGAAGGCTGTTCATCAAGGTGGCGAGGCGAAGATTACCAAAACCCAAGGAGCATCCTTGAAATGAAAATGCTGATCTTGAAACCCTTCCTCGCATTCCTCACCGCGCTGCTGCTCGCGCCGCTGGCCGCGTTGCACGCGACACCTTCCGCAGACGCCCGCATCGTCGTCGCCAGCGAGGCCGGCGCGAAACTCGACAGCGACGTCAACAAAGGCGGCGGCACCGACGACACGGCGCTCATCCAGAGCATCCTCGATCGCGCGCCGAAGCTCGGCTCGCTGAAGCTGATCGTCGATGGCGCGATCCTCGTGCGGGGGCTGAAGGTTCACTCCAACACGACCATCGAGTGCCTTAGCAGCGCTTGCGGATTCTTCCTCGCGGACCACTCCGACCAGCCGATCTTCATCAACGCCGATCCCTCGCGCACGGAGCGCAAGAACCAAAACATCGCGTTCCTGGGTGGCACCTACAACGGAAACTCCGCAAACCAAACCCCACACACAATGGAGTCAAAGTTGCCGCCAGGACGGAACTGGACCGTCGGTATCGGCTTGTATGGCGTGGAGCAGGTCACGATGCGCGATGTCACCATCAGGGACATGACCACCCTCGCCGTCCAGTTCTCGAACTGTGAGCGCGTCACCTGCGAGAACGTCTTCATTCACGTCGGCCAAAAGCCCATTCCATTCCAGTGCGGCATTCAATTCCATGGCCCGGGCCGGTTTCTCTCCATGCGAAACATCCATGGCAACCCTGGCGATGACATCATCGCCATCATTGCCGACGGCATCTATAGCGACTGGAACAAGCAGGGCGAGTTCACTTACAACGATTTTATGGGACCCAACGTCAGCTTCGGTCCCATCAGCGATGTGGACATTGACGGTGTGTTCATTGACGGGGCGCACAACGGCATCCGCATTTCCTCCCGCGCCTCGCGGGTGGATCGAATATCCATCCGAAATGTGCAGGGCACCTTCACCAAGTATGGCTTCTTCATCTCGCCTCAGTGGCGTCCGGGAGGCGATTTTGGGCGGATCACCTTTGAGAACATCGACCTTCGTCCGCTGGAGCCCGACTTCGGGCCGCTGCCCTTCATATTTCTGATCCAGGGCAACATCGAGCAACTCACGCTGCGCAACATCCACAGCCACCTGCCCGTGGACAGCCGGCCCGTGGTCTGGGTGCAGCCGAGTTCCGACATCGGCGTGCTGCGCGTAGACGGGATGAGCATCTACCAAAAGGACCCGCGCTCCGCCCAGACTCCCGTGATCCAGGTGGACGGGCACATCGACCTTCTTTCCGTGAACAACGTGACTCTCTTTCGCCCCAAGGAAATCCCCATCGCTGGGTCGTTAGTCCGCACGGACCCGGATAAGACCAAGTTGAAAAAATACTACGCTATCGGACGGAGCGTGCTCAATGCCTCATATCCTTGGGCAGTGGACGGACGCGGCTGGCCGGAAGCCTTGCAGAGTCTCGAACGCAAGCCGCAGATCAATCGCCTCCATCTCTCGAACATCACCGCCAACCGGATCAAGAGCGTCGTCCAGCATGACGTCGGCGAAATCGGTCAACTCCAGCTCGATAACATCATGACCACTGAAGTGCCGAATCCGATCTCGGTCATCGGCGCAGCGAAGATCGGAGAAATCTCATCCACGACGAAAAAGGAAAATAGACCATGAAAAAGTCCCTCACCTTCCTCACCGCCCTGCTGCTCGCGCCGCTGGCTGCACTGCAAGCCGCCGATGCGCCGAAGCAGAAACCCAACCTCGTCATTATCTTCACCGACGACATGGGCTATGCCGACATCGGCGCATACGGCTGCAAGGACATCCCCACACCTCATATCGACCGGCTCGCCGCCGAGGGCACCAGGTTCACCAGCGCCTACACCGTCGCGCCCGTCTGTGTGCCTTCGCGCATGGGGCTCATGAGCGGTAGGTTCCCCGCCCGCTTCGGTGTCTTCGACAACCCCATACGCCAGCAGCAAGTCCAGATATGCCAGATATGGATGCAGCAGATCACCCTAGCCGACGTGCTCAAAAAACAAGGCTACCGCACCGCCACCATCGGCAAGTGGCATCTCAGCGGGCACAGTGACTTTGAGTTCAAGCCACCGCACGAGCGCGGATTCGACGAGTTCGTCGGCGTCACGGGCGGCTTAAGTTCGTTTTGGAAGGGCACGGAACTCGTGCGGCTGAAGGACGGCAACTATGAGCGGTTCAAATCGCCGGACTACCTCACCAACTTCTTCGGCACCGAGGCCTGCGAGTTCATCCAGCGGCAGAAAGACGGTCCGTGGTTCCTTTATCTGGCCTTCAATGCCCCGCATGCGCCGCTCGACGGACTTGATGAGGATCAGGCCGCCATCGAGGCGAAGGACATCAGTTCCAACCGTCGCAAATACGCCGCGATGGTCCGCGCCGTCGACCGCAACATTGGCCGCGTGATGGAAAAGATCCGCGAACTCGGCCTCGCCGGAAACACGCTGGTTGTTTTCACCAATGACAACGGCGGCGGCGGTAACAACATCGCCATTCACACCCGTAACACCGCAATTAACATCCCATACCGCGGCCACAAGTTCGACGTCTTGGAGGGCGGCGTGCGGGTGCCTTTCATCATGCACTGGCCCGGCCAGGTGCCCGTCGGCCAAACCTTCGATGGCATCGTCAGCACGGTGGATGTGTTCCCAACCTTTGCCAAAGTCGCCAACGCCACCCTGCCCGGCAACTTGGACGGCGTGGATCTCATGCCTTACATCCAGGGCAAAAAGACCGGCCACCCGCACGACACCCTCTGCTGGCAGCAGCGAATCTTTGCCAGACCGAACGAACGCAAACCCGGCCCCGTCTATCCCGTGCCCGCTTACAACCTGGCCATCCGCAGCGGTAAATGGAAAGCCATCAAGCTCGACCAACCCTTCGACGGCACCGACGACTCCCGCGCCCAGGAACTCTACCCCAACCAGACCTACCCCACCCAGGCCAGCGTCGATAACATGCGTCCCGAAGACGCCCGCCCCTGGGAACTCTACGACCTGAGTCGCGACCCCGCCGAACTGAACGACCTCGCCACCGAGTTCCCTGATAAAGTGAAGGAACTCAGCGCAGCCTTTTTCGCCTGGCAGAAACAGATGCCCAAGCCCGTGCCGCCGCCCGTCGCGACCAAAACCGAAGCCAAGCAGAAATAGACCAAACCATGAAACCCACCGTTTCATTCCTAGCGGTCTTGCTGCTAGCGCCGTTCGCCGTCTGCGACGTCGCCCAAGTGAAGCAGCCCAACGTCCTTCTCATCATCACGGACGACCAGGGCTACGGAGATTTTTCCATCCATGGTAACCCGCACCTGCAAACGCCGCACATCGATAAGCTCGGCTGGGAAAGCGTGCGATTCGACCGCTTTTATGTGAACTCGTTCTGCGCCCCTACGCGGGCGGCCTTGCTCACGGGGCGCTGGCCGCTGCGAACCGGTTGCCATGGGGTCACGAACAATGCCGAGGCCATGAGACCTTCCGAGGTGACACTCGCCGAGGCGCTGGGTGGTGGTGGCTACCGGTCGGCGTGCATCGGCAAGTGGCACAACGGCGAACAGTATCCCTACACGCCGATAGGTCAGGGTTTCGACGAAGCGTTTGGCTTCAACAACGGACATTGGAACAATTACTTTGATCCAGTCCTATTACGAGGCTCCCAGCCCGAGCAGACGAAGGGCTACATCACCGACGTGTTCACCGACGAGGCGATGAAGTTCATCACCACGAACAAGACCAAGCCCTTCTTCTGCTACCTGTCCTATAACGCACCACACTCGCCCTATCAGGTGCCGGACCGCTACTTTGACAAATTCAAGGCCAAGGGCTTCGACAACACCGTCGCCGCCTTCTACGGCATGTGTGAAAACCTCGACGACAACGTGGGGCGCCTGCTGGCACATCTCGAGGCCGAGCAGCTCGCGGACAACACCATCGTCCTCTTCCTTACGGACAACGGCGGCACCGCCGGAGTGAAAACCTACAACGCCGGGATGCGCGGCGGAAAAACCAGCGTGCATGAGGGGGGCACGCGCGTTCCGCTCTTTATGCGCTGGCCTGCCGCGAAATGGCAGCCGCACCTCGCCACCCCCATCGTCTCGCACATTGATCTGTTCCCCACGCTGCTCGACCTCTGCGGGGTGAAGGCATCGGATGGGCCCAAGGTCGATGGCGTCACCCTGCGGCCACTCCTGGAAAAAGGCGGACGCGCCGCGTGGCCGGAGCGCACCCTCTTCACGCACAATCCCATCGACGAGACCAACAAGTTCCCGGGAGCTGTGCGCACGCAACGCCACCGCCTCGTCCGCGAAATCAGGGGTCCCGCCGGCGGCTCGAGCGCCAAGGCGAACGACGCGAGCGCCACACCCTGGCAGCTCTACGACATGGAGACGGATCCCAGCGAGACGAAGGACATCGCCGCCGACCACCCCGACATCGTGCAGCAGCTCAGCGCCCGCTACGACGCGTGGTTTGCCGACATTTCCCGCGAAGGCCTGGAGCGTTTCCCGTTGCCGGTCGGTTATGCCGAACACAACCCTGTCGAACTGCACGCACCGCAAGCGTTCTTCACCAAGCCGCTCCAGTTTGCCGTGGGTGTTAGTTCCGGCGCCGCCAACGACTGGCTCACCGCCTGGACGGATGCGCAGGGGAAAGTTTGGTTCGAGATCGAGGTGGCCACCGCCGGCGAATATGACATCGAACTCGCTTACGCGTGTTCTCCCTCCGATGCCGGTTCGCGCCTGCGTATCAGCGTGGGTAGCGAGTCATTCGAGACCGTCATTCCCGCGGCCCTCGCACGGGAAATCCCGCTGCCTCACCGCGACGAAAAGGCCAAATACCGCAGCCTCGATTGGGCCACGCTCAAAGCTGGCACACTCAAGCTCTCAAAAGGCCTGGCCAAGCTCACACTGCAGCCGCTTACCATGCCCGCAGCACAGGTGATGGATTTGAAACAGGTGAAGCTGTCGCTGCGAAAATCGAAATGAAAAACCCCTCCCGCTCCTCGCCGCGCCGCTGCTCGCGCGGCTTCTATCACTGCAAGCTGGGGACGGAGACCTCGGACTGAAAATTGGCATCCCCCATAGGGAAAAATGCGGCCGTCCGGGTGGAGCATTCAAAAATTTACGTTAAGAAAACGACAATGGCTGAAGAAACCGAAAATCCATGAAACCTAAATCCCTCAATCACATGAACCCCAAATCCGCCATTTTGCTGCTTATCCTTTTCATCACCGGTTATCGTGATTCGACAGCGCAGACCGATAAGATATATGACATTTCCCGCTCCCCGCACTATACCTTTGCAACAACTCTGGCGCAGCAGGAGGAACAGCTCAGGGCCAATCCAATCATGTTGCGGTTTGCCGAGTCGCGCAAAAAACAGGCAAATGATCCGCATCGGCCGGTCTATCATTTGGTCAGCCCTGAAAGTCTGATGAACGATCCGAACGGCTTAACATATTGGAAGGGGCGCTGGCACCTATTTTATCAGGGATACCCGGTCGATGAGAATAAACGTTCACATTGGGCCCATGCCGTGAGTGAAGACCTCGTTCATTGGCGGGATTTACCCTATGCGCTTTATCCTGGTCCTGAGGAACAGTGCTTTTCCGGAAACGTTCTGGCTGAAGGAGACCGGGCCATTGTCTTGTATCACGGGCGCAATATTGGGAATATCACGGCTATTTCCATCGACCCCCTGCTTTTAAACTGGGAGAAGAAGTATAAGAAAGGATATATCTCTGTAAAAATCGGGCAAAGTGTCGACAAGGCCTTTGCTGGCACCAAAGGAGAAGCGGGGCTCACCAATATCAGCGCCAAGGAAACTGCCGCTGAAACAAAAAAAACGATACCAGAAGGCTCTTATATCTTCGACCCCTGTATTTGGAAGAAGGGAGAATACTATTACTCTCTTTCAGGATGCTCAGTCCCGAAGGGACCCGGCGGGAAGAGAATCCCTACCGAACTTCTTTTCCGTTCCAAAGACCTGGTAAACTGGGAATATCTCCACGAATTTTCTGAAGGTGACAGGTTTTCATATATCGGAGATACAAGGCATTGCGCCAACTTTGCACCCATCGGCAATAAGTACATGCTGTCTTACTTTGGTTCTGCATCGGGAGGCCAATACCTGTTGGGAGATTATGACAAGGAGCGGGATAAGTTTGTGGTAACCTCGCATGGGAGAATCAATCATGGAGCGATTCATCCCGGCGGCATCCATGCTCCTGCGATTCAAACGGACGGCAAGGGGGGCGTAATCATGATCTGTAATGTCAACACGGGCATGGTTACGGGAGAATGGGACCACCTCATGACCTTGCCACGCCGGATGACCTTGGCAGCTGGGGAAAATGTTCTGATTGAACCGGTGGAGGCTGTGGAATCACTGCGTTACGACGGGAAGCATCTAGGGAAAATGACATTGCCGGCCAATCAGGAAATCGTGCTTGAAGGCGTCAAAGGCAAAGCCATCGAGATTGTGGCTGAGATCGACCTGACCGCGGGGCGGAAAAAAGCTGATTTCCAAGATCAGGCATTGCCCCCATTTACTTATAAGGATCCCGCCTCGACGCCGATGTTCGAGATGAATGTTCTGCGGTCTCCGGATAAGAAGGAGTATACCCGTATCGCGTTTTACCCGGCGCGAACAGGTAAGGGCGGTATAGACCGAAAGGAAAATAGCTGGATAACACTGGATAGCTCCTATTCATCGACGCTTCCCGGTGCCTTTTCGCGTGCTCCGGAGACAGCGCCCGTCATGCTGAAAGAGGGCGAATCCCTGCAACTACGGGTATTTATCGACCATAGTGTAGTGGAGGTGTTTGTAAACGGCACGCAATGTATCACCTCCCGGGTCTACCCCGGCCTAATAGAGAGCGATGGTGTCTCCGTTCGTTCCGCCGGCAAGGATGCTGCGCTTAACTCCCTTTCGGTGTACCAAATGAAAAGCATCTATTGATTCTCTTTTGGAGACATCCCATGAAACAGATGCTCACACTTCTCACCGCCCTGCTGCTCGCGCCGCTGGCCGCGGTGCAGGCTGCCGGCGCAATCGCACCGCCCGGCGATCGGAACCTGCCGATTAACCAGATCTATCCGCCAGAGGCCTTCTACCACCACGGCAAAGGCGGTCGCGTGCTGGACGTCACCAAGCCGCCTTTCAATGCCAAGGGTGACGGCAAAACCGATGACACGCAGGCGCTGTGCGACGCGATGCGCTTTGTGCGTGACCATTACGAAGACCTGGCGGGCGAAGGATATTCCTACGCCAGTTACAAGTTTGCCCAGAACTGGATCATTTATCTGCCCAACGGCGAGTATCTGGTCAGTAATACCATCAGCCAAGGCTGGCCGGCGCGCGCCTACGATATCAAGAAAGGCTGGGGTGATATCAAGCCGGAGTTATTCGACATTGAATTCGAATGGGACGCAACACGGCAGGGCGATTTTCAACTCAAGGTTTGGGACCAGGAACTCTTCAGCTTCAACGCCAAGGAGTCGACCTACGAGGTTCATGGCCGGAATGGTATCACGATCCACTCAAAGTGGAGAATTTCTCCCGTGAACGGCACCATCAAAGTGCGCCTGATTTGCGACCGGAGCATCTGCAGCTACTTCATCAACGATGGCTACGAGGCGGGTAACCGCTACCTGGCCGGTTTCCGCCCTGAATGTAATCAGGCCTTGAGTCTTCAGGGCGACGGTGGAACGATTTTCAGGACGTTTCAATTCCGCGCCCTGCGCCCGACGTGGAAGACGGCGGCTCGATGAACAACTCTAAGACTTTGAAACCCACCCCCACATTCCTCACCGCCTTACTGCTTGCACCGCTGGCCGCACTGCATGCTGCCGACCACGCCACTTTCGTGAACGAGGACGCATGGCATTATTTCACGGCCGCGCCGGATGTGAAACGCGGCCTTGGCGACGAGGACAATCCGCCGATGCGTCCCGAATTTACGCTCACGAAGAAGGGGCTTGAAAACTACATCGACGAAATCGCGCGCGGACACGTGACGCATTTCCTCATGAATCTCAACTCCCAGCGCGCCAACTTCCCCTCGAAAACGTTCGAGCCCCTCTGGAAATCGCTCGATGAGCCGGAGCGCTACCACCCCGATTACATTCGCGCCATGAAGGCGCTCTACGAAAGCGGCGTCGACCCTTACAAGGTGTGGATCGATCGTTGCCGCATCAAGGGGATACAGCCATGGATTTCGATCCGCATGAACGATCTCCACCGTGTGGACGAACCGAAGAGCCCGAATATCTCGACCTTCTGGCACGAACATCCCGAATACCGTTTGAGGCCCGAAGGGTGGAATAGCGGGCTCGACTACACGCTCGAACCCGTCCGCAAGCGCATGCTCGATTTCATCACGGAGGTCCTCGGCCGTTACGACCCCGACGGACTCGAACTCGACCTCATCCGTTTCCCGTTCTACCTTCCCAAAGGTCGCGAAAAGGAATGTGCACCGATCTTTACGGCGTATATGCGGGAAATCCGTAAAGTCGTCAATGCAGCGGCGGCGAAACGCGGCCACACGATCACCCTCTCCGTTCGACTCCTGCCGAAACCCTCCGAATCGCGCAACCTCGGCATGGAAGCGGACGTCTGGGCGAAGGCAGGCATCGTCGATGTTATCGTCACATGCAATCACTGGGCGACCATCGATTTCGACATTCCGCTCGCCGAGTGGCGCACCTGGACGGGTGATAAGGTCCCGATCTTTCCCGGTGCCGACTCCGGCATCGCCGAAAACGGCAAACGCCGGTTCGCGAACTTCGAAGAATACCGCCGTTGGGCCCGTATCATGCACGAACGAGGTGCGAAAGGCCTCTACCTTTTTAATCTTTTCCAACATCCGCAGGACGGCCCCGTCTGGAACGGCGTCCTGTCGGGCGGTCTCGCACCGCTCTAGGGTTTTCGAAAAACTAAACCAGGCGGGTGGAGCAACAGGTCACACCAAGCCGACGATTGGCACGATTGCGCGGAGTTTACTGGAAAACCTCAACCAGCTCGCTCACGGGAGGCAAGACGTCTTGAAATCTGTGGTCGGCCGCTTGCCTGTCAGCCAGCCGATGACGGAAAGCCAACCAAGAAAGACCCCACGTCGTGAAATCCAGCCTCTCCCTCCTCACGGCTCTGCTGCTCGCGCCGCTGGCCGTGCTACACGCCGCGGACGCCATCCGACCGAACATCCTCTTCATCATCGCCGATGATCTTGGTTGGGGCGACCTGCGCTGCTACGGCAATCCCGTAATCGACACGCCCACGCTCGATGGGCTGGCGAAGGCGGGCGTCCGCTTCACCGATCACTACTCGCCGTCGGCGTTGTGTGCGCCGGCTCGCGCGGGATACCTCACGGGGCGCTATAATCATCGCACCGGAGCCGTGGACGTGCCGAGCAATCGCGGGCTCGACCGGCTCGATTTCTCCGAGAAGACCTTCGGCGACTACTTCCGTCATGCGGGCTATGCCACGGCGCTTATCGGCAAGTGGCACAACGGCGCTTATTCCCGGGACCAACTTCCACACCGGCGCGGATTCGACCAGTTCTTCGGCTTTCCCAACGGCGGGCAGGATTACTGGAAATGGAACCTGCTCCGCAACGATGCCGCGGTGCCGCACGACGGGCGCTATCTCACGGAGGCACTCAACGATGAGGCCATCACGTTCATTCGTTCGCACGCGGCCAAGCCCTTCGCGTTGTGGCTCGCGCATCATGCGCCGCACGGTCCACTGCAGGCTCCGGAGGCCTTCGTGCAGAAATACGAGAAGCGCTTGGGCAGGGACGCCACCAAAGCTGTGGCAGTCACGTATGCGATGATCGAGGCAATGGACACGGGCCTGGCGCGCGTGTTTCAGACGCTCAAGGACGAGGGCGTGTGGGAAAAAACGATCATCGTGTTCACGAGCGACAACGGCCCCGTGCTGAGACGCGACCCGGAACTCGGTTCGCAGCTGCGTTTCAACGGTGGCTTCTCCGGCGAGAAAGAGTCGGTCTTGGAAGGCGGCATCCGCGTGCCCGGCATTGTCGCCTGGCCCGGTCACATCCCGGGTGGACGGGTCGAGTCCACACCGGTCCACGGCTGCGACTGGCTGCCCACCCTCTACAGCCTCGCGGGAAAGTCCGCGCCAATCGGCGCCAAACCGTTCGACGGCCTGAACCTGATGCCCTTGCTCGAAGGGAAACCGGCTCCCGCAGTGGCCGGGCGTTTCCTGCCGTTTCAACGCAACCGCTACGCGCCGGTGCGACATGTCAACGCGTCCATTCGCGAGGGCCGCTGGAAGCTATATTGGCCCGGCGAAGAGGCCTCGTTCAGGAAGGACGGCGGTCGCGACAATCCCTCGTTCCAGCGTGGCTTGGTTCGCCCGCATTGGGAGATGCCGCTCGACAGGCAACTCGACCCGCCCACCACCGCACCGCAACCGCCGCCTCGCCTCTACGATCTCGAGATCGATCCCAGGGAACAGCATGATCTGGCAACCGCTCGGCCCGAAATCGTGAAGACCCTCACCGCGAAACATGAGGCCTGGTTCTCCGGAGTGGTCGCCGAGTGGGAGCAATCCCGCGCCCGCGTCGTCGAACAGGATCGCGCTTACTGGAAGGAGCGCCGGGCCCCGGATCCCGCAGCGCTGTTTCAGGAATTCTGGCAATGGCAGACCGTCCCGATGGGCACTGATCCCAAGACCGCCGATCCGCTGAAAATCTTCCGAGGCTATTGGAATGACCCGGAGATTCGGCGCTGACGGCCCCGGGGGGACTTGTAATCACGCAACACGGTCTTACACGCATTTCCGGATTGTTCGGCACGCGACTTGCCGCGCTTGCCACTCCGCCGACAAATGCCCGCGACCAGTCCGTCGTTTTGTCCTCATGATTCTGCTCGCGGTTCGCCGGCGATTTCTCGCGCTGTTTTCAGCCGCCGTTTATCGGAAAGATTCCCAAATCCTACAGGCTGCAAACCAAACGGAAGCAGGCGGTTTCAGATTTATTAAGCGACACTTCGTAAGTGATATTGACAATATGTTATTCGCGGCGCAAATATGCGGCGTTTAATTATTTATTGATATGGTCGCCCCCGAGCTTCTCTCAAAGATCAACGAACGACGCGTGCTTGAGTTTATACAGGCCAGTGGTCCGTCCTCCCGGGCGGCGATGGTGAGAGCATGTGGGATGAGTGCTCCGACGGTTTCGAAGGCGGTCGCTTCGTTAGTTCGGCGCGGATTCCTTGAAGAAAGTGGCTTGAGCGAGGGGTTCGGTCGGCCGGGAAAGCTGCTGCAGCTTTCCGAACAGACCGCAAACGTGCTTTGGGTTGTCGTCGATGCCGGCATGTGTTGGGCAGGCAGCGCGAGGCTCGATGGCGAAGTTTCGGAGGAAAACGTGCGGTCGTTTTCGACTCCGGAAACTTATGCGGAGCTGCTGTCGGCGATTGAGCAGCACCTTTCGGATTTCGTCGGCGGCGAAGTCTCCACCCTGGGTTCGCGATTTCGGGGAGTGGGGGTGAGCGTGCCCGGCCTGCTGAATTCGCGGCTGGATCGGACCGTCATATCGCCAAATCTGCATCTTCTCGATGATCAGTCTCTGGCCTCCGAACTGAGCCGCCGGCTGGGATTGCGCTGCGTGGCTCTGCAGGAATCTCACGCCCTCTGTGTTGGGGAGCGGATGTATGGTGCCGCCCGCGGGATGGACGATTTCGCGATGTTGGATGTCAGCACAGGGCTGGGGCTGGGTATCTTCAGCGGCGGAAGACTGCTGACCGGCAACAGCGGCATGGCCGGTGAGATCGGTCACATCACGGTGGAGCGCGCGGGCATCCGCTGCGGTTGCGGCAATCGGGGTTGCCTCGAGACCGTGGCCACCGATTCCGCCTTTGTCCGGGAAATGTCTCATCTCCTCGGGAAATCGGTTGGAATCAACGAAGCCATCCATGCGATCCGAAGCGGACGGGTGGACTCCGCCGCCGTGGTCGAGCGCACCGTCGATTACATGGCGATCGCGGTCGCCGCCGTGATCAACGTCTTCAACCCGTCGACCCTGTTCCTCCATGGAAAGCTGCTGGCCTCAGACCAGGCGATCTTCGATCGCGTGCTCGCGGAAGCAGGGAGGCGGACGCTGAAGCCCTCCTTCGCCGACTGCCGAATTCTGCAGTCGCAGGGCAACAAGCGGCTCGGAGCCGTGGCGGGCATTATCGGGAACCTGGCGGACGAAATGGCGCCGTCCATGGCTTGGTTTGAACCGGGAGGGGCGAAAACGATCTCCGCTCCTGGAGGCGAATAAACGCCATGAAACGCAATCTCGCACTCTTCAGCGCGCTGATGGTGGCGCCTCTCGCCACACTCCGAGCTGCGGACAAGCCGCCCCGGCCCATCTCCACTCTGATCGAGCAGAACTGCCTCGACTGCCATGACGGGGAGACCAAGAAGGGCGCGCTCGATCTCACGGAGCTGACGTTTGATCTGACCGATCCGAAACGGATGGAGCGCTGGGTGCAGATATTTGACCGGGTGGAGAAAAAAGAGATGCCGCCTGCGAACGAGGAAATGACCGCCGACGACAGGAAGGCGTTGCTGGCCGCCTTGGAATCCCCGTTGTATACGGCGAGCGCGGCCGCCACGGCGGAGAAGGGGCGCGGCCCCATGCGGCGGCTCAATCGCATCGAGTTCGAGCAAAACCTGCGTGACCTGCTGGAACTTCCGTATCTCGACATCCGCGACATGCTGCCGGCGGATCGCGAGTCGCATCACTTCGACAAGGTCGCGTCCACGCTGGACATCTCGCATGTGCAGCTCACGGCTTACCTGGATGCAACGGAGACGGCGTTGCGTCAGGCCATGGTGACGTCATCCGCGCCGCTGAAGTCGAAAAAGACGCGAGTGGTGGGTCGCCAAATCGGTCCGCGTGGTATCGTGGGTGGCGTGCAGTCGATGTTCTATGCGCGGGATGGCAAAGGCTTGGCGACACTGGACCAGCAAGCGGACGAAGTCGCAAAAGACAGGGACGATCCCAGCCTTGAGTTAGCCTTGTTCCGCTCGCCGGGATGGCCGTATGCGGTGTATCCGAAGAACATCATCGCCAGCGCCACGGGCGAGTATCGCGTGCGGTTCTCCGCGCAGTCGGTGCTGCAAACGGAGGGATTGATTTTCAAGCCAGGCACGCGGCCCGTGCCCATGAATTTCCGCGCCCGCAAGCCCACGAACCACGACATTGCCGAGGACGTGCGCGCCACCGGCGGTGTCATCGACGTGCAACCCGGAGGCGGCGTGTATGAAACGACGGTCTATCTGCTCGCCGGCCAGACGATCGAGTATGGCCTGCTCGGCTTGCCGGCGCCGCAGATCGATGCGCAGGGCAAGGTGGGCTACTACCGTTATCCGCCCTTGCCAGAGGGTGGTCAGCCGGGCATCGCGTTTCAGTGGCTAGAAATGGAAGGCCCCATCGCTCCGGCATCCTGGCCGCCCGCTTCGCATCGCGTGCTGTTTGATGATCTCGGTGCCGACGTGAGATCGGCCACGCCAACCGCGGACGCGAAACGACTCCTGCGCCGCTTTATCGCCCGCGCCGCACGCGAGCCGGTGGCGGAAGACGCGATTCCGCCATTTGAAAAACTCGTGCTCGATGCCTTGCAGAACGGCGCGCCACTCGGCGAGGCGTTACTCGTCGGTTATCAGGCGTTCCTCAGCTCCAATCTGTTTCTGTATCTGCGCGAACCCCGGACGAAGGACGGTCATTTCGCCATCGCCAACCGGCTCTCGCATTTCCTCACTGATTCGCGGCCCGATGGGGCGCTCGCAACGCTCGCGGCGCAAAAGAAGCTGCGCGATCCGGCCACGTTGCGTGCGGAAACGGACCGGCTCATCTCCAGCGCGGGCTTCGCGCGCTTCGTGAATCATTTCACCGACTGCTGGCTGAACCTGCGCGAACTTCGCCGCGATGATCCCGACATCCGGCTTTATCCGGAATATCGGCTCGATGATTATCTCGTCGAATCGATGGGCCTGGAGACGCGCGCATTCTTCACTGCGATGCTGCGCGAGAATTTGCCCGCGACTTCGCTCATCCAGAGCGACTTCGCTTTCGTCAACGACCGCCTCGCGCGACACTACGGCCTGCCCGCGGTGAGCGGCGCGGCGCTGCGCCGGGTCGAATTGCCGAAGGGCAGTCCGTATGGCGGACTGCTCACCCAGGGCGCCATCTTGAAGGTATCCGCGAACGGCACCAGCACTTCGCCCGTGCTGCGCGGCGTGTGGATCATGGAGCGTCTCATCGGCGACCCACCACCGCCGCCGCCGCCCGGTGTGCCGGCCGTGGAGCCGGATATACGCGGAGCGAAAAGCATCCGCGAACTTATCGCCCAGCACACGAACACGAAGACGTGCGCCAACTGCCACGCGAAGTTTGATCACGTCGGTCTCGCGCTCGAAAACTTCGACATCCTCGGCGCCTGGCGCACGCGTTATCGCGGCACGAGCGACGGCGAGCGCATCACCGGCATCGACCGCGCCGGCCACGATTTTGCCTTCACCCTCGCGGGCGCGGTCGATCCCAGCGGCAAATTTGCCGACGGCCGCACGTTTGCCGACATCCACGGCCTGAAAGCGATCTTCACCGCCAACCCGCGCAGACTCGCCCGGAATCTCCTGCATCAGTTCGCGCTGTATGCCACCGGCACGCCCGTGCAATTCTCCGACCGTCGCGACATCGAGGAGCTGCTCGATGCGTGTGCGAAGGACGGCTACCGCGTGCGCGATCTCGTGCATGCTCTCGTGCAAAGCCCAATCTTCCTCGGAAATCCAAAGCGATGAACGCTCCCTACGTCTCCACCGCGTCATCCCACATTCCCCGCCGCACCTTCCTGCGCGGCATCGGCATCACGCTCGGGCTGCCGATGCTCGAATGCATGACACCCGTGTTTGCGCGGGCGGCGCAGTCGCCACCGCCGAAGCGCATGCTGGTGATCGCAAACAACCTTGGCGTGCTGCCGAAAAATTTCTTCCCGGCGACAGCGGGCCGTGACTACGCGCTTTCCCCCTACCTTAGCCTGCTCGCCGACGTGCGGAACGAGTTCACAGTCTTCAGCGGCCTCTCGCATCCTGGCGTGACGGGTGGTCACAGCACGGACAATTGTTTCCTCACCGCCGCGCGCGGCGCGTTCAAGGCCGGATTCCGCAACAGCATCTCGCTCGATCAATACGCCGCCGAGAAGCTCGGTCAGGTGACGCGCTTCCCAACACTGAATCTGGGTGTCAACATCGAGAAGGCCAACCGCAGCCTCTCGTGGACGCGCGATGGCGTGTTGTTGCCCGCCGAGGACAGCCCCGCCCAGCTCTACCGACGCATGTTCGTCCAGGGCGATGCCGCCGCGGTGCAACAGCAGCTTCACCGGCTCCGGCAACGCGGCAGTATTCTCGACGCCCTCACCGATGAAGCCGGCCGCTTCAGCCGCACCCTCGGCAGCACGGACCGAGACCGCCTCGATCAATACCTCACCTCCGTGCGCGAGGTAGAGCAGCGTCTGCAGACCGCGCGCGAATGGGAACAGCGCCCCAAGCCCACCACCACGCAACCCGCGCCGAGCGACATCAACGACAGCAAGCTCTTCTTCGAGAAGTTCGACCTCATGCTCAGCATGGCGCAACTTGCCTTCGAATCCGACAGCACCCGCATCGTCACGCTGATGGTCGACGCCTTCAAAACCCCCGTATTCTCACTGCCAGGACAAAAGGCCACCACCGAGACCTATCATAATCTCAGTCACCACGGGCAAAAGGAGGAAAAGGTGCAGCAACTTGAAGCTGCCGACCGCCAGCACATGGCCCTGTTGCGCCAACTCGTGGGCAACCTGGCCGTAAGAAGGGAAGGGGAGCAGCGCCTGCTCGATCGCACCATGGTCCTCTACGGCAGCAACCTCGGCGACGCCAACATCCACGACAATACCAACCTTCCCATTTTCCTCGCCGGTGGCGGTCTCCCGCACGGCCAGCACCTTGCCTTCAAGCGCGACAACAACAAACCGCTTTGCAATCTTTTCGTCACCATGCTGCAAAATCTGGGAATCGAGTCCGAGGCCTTCGCCAGCAGCTCGGGTGCGCTTACGCTGAAGTCCGCGTGAGAGTTTTCCCTCTCCCAATCCGATGAAGGACCCCGCTCCCAAGACCTGTCGCTGGGCCATTCTCGGCGCCGCTTTTATCGCCCACAAAAACTGGCAGGCCATTCGCGACGCCGGCAACGCCACGCTGGTCGCCGTCGCCAGTCGGGATGTGCGACGGGCGCAGGCGTTTGTCGACGAGTGCCAGGCCCAGGTGCCGCATCCGGTCAAACCCGAGGCGCTTGGCAGCTACGAGCAGGTGCTCGCGCGACCGGACATCGATGCGGTTTATCTTCCCCTGCCGACCGGTCTGCGAAAGCAGTGGGTCATCCGAGCGGCGGAAGCCGGGAAGCACGTGCTCGTCGAAAAGCCCGCCGGCGGTGATGCCGCCGAGGTCGCCGAAATGATTGCCGCCTGCGAGCGGCATCGCGTGCAGTTCATGGATGGCGTGATGTTCATGCATGGGCGGCGTTTTCAGAAGCTGCGTGCGGTGCTCGACACTGAAGTGGGCAGTCTCCGCCACATCGCCAGTCAGTTCAGTTTCCTCAGTGATGCGGAGTTTTCGCGCACCAACATCCGCGCCCACGGCGCGCTCGAACCGCTCGGTTGCCTGGGCGACCTCGGCTGGTATTGCCTGCGCGTAACCCTGTGGGCGATGGGGGAGATCGCGCCGCTGCGCGTCACCGGACGGATCCACGCCGAGACCCAGCAAAGCGCCGCACCGCCCGTGCCGCTCGCTTTTTCCGGCACGCTGGAATTTGCCGGTGGAGTCGGAGCCTCGTATCACTGCTCCTTCAATGCCATGAACGCCCAATGGGCTATCGTCAGCGGCACGAAGGGACTCCTCCAGATCTCCGACTTTGTCCTGCCGTTTTCTGGAACGCAGACGCGCTACAACCTCACGCGCTCCGAGTTCGCGATTAATGTTTGCCAGGCGGATTACCACGAGGGCCGACAGGCCGGGCAGATCGACGAACCGAGCAACAACGCCCCCGGTTCGCAGGAGTCTGCGCTGTTTGCCGACTTCTCGGACCTCGTGATCACCGGCCGACGTGATTCGCACTGGCCCCGGATCAGCCTGCTCACCCAGCAAGTCCTCGACGCCTGCTTGCGCTCGGCCCGCTGCGGCGGCGCGCCTGTGAGCGTCGAGTTCTGAATTTCACTCCATGCCTCGCCTCACCGCGCCGCGGCGCCCACCGTTCCCGCGCAAGCCCCGAATACCGGTGCTGAATCCGCCGAACCCCAGGGCAAGACCGGCGCCACGTCCGTCGCGTTCGGCTAACGGTCCGAGGGCATGACCAAGTGGGATGCCAAGTTTGTCCCACACGAGCGGCAAGAGCATCTATTCCATTTGCAGCGGCTCGCCAACGGATCAAAGCGCTACGCCGCCGAGGCTGATTAGATGGGCCACGCTTTGATGCGAGACTTGATCCACAGGACCAAGTTGCCGACCACAGTCGTCGTTGGAGAGCAGGGCGGCATAAAAGACACGCATCCCTGGAAGGGCTGCACTGTTGTCCAAGCAGGCAGCTTCCAGACGATAAGTCCGGCGGATTGTCCTTGTGATTCTGCAGATGCTGCCCGCTGGCTCTGCGGTGGTTACTCGCTCGGTCTTGTGACGCGATTTACTGGAAACCAAGGTTTATATCGGCGAATGGCGCAGGGCCGCTTTTACTGACCATCGCCGGCACAGCTTTGCGCCCCATGGATGCACCCAATCCTTTTACACCGATTCTAATACCAACCGCGTGCGCGTGGCGCTGGACTGCAGTGATCGTTGTCAGCCCTGCTTTGAGCACCCCTGTGCAATCGACGAGTCCCGATCGCCATCTTCAGGACGGCCGGGGTTTCGAATCCGTTTCAAGTCGGTGGTGCGTTGGAACTCAGGGGCAGGCCGACACCCGCCGAATCCGAATTTGAAATCCACATTGAAGCACCCGACCAGTCCATTCCCCCCGCTCGCCATGAACATCCCCTCCCTCGACCGACGCCGCTTCCTCCAGACCCTCGGCGGCGCAGCGCTGACATTTCCCTGGTTCTCCCCGTTGGCCCTGCGCGGAGCGGAGGCGGTCAAGGCGCCAAGACGGCTGGTTTGCGTCGGCCTCGATTATGGTTTTCGCCCGGAGGCCTTCTTCCCAAAGGGAGAAGGCCCGGGATTTGAACTCACGCCGCTCCTGCAGCCCCTGCAGCGCTGGCAGCGTAAAATGACCGTGTTCTCCCAACTGGAGCACCCAGGTGTGCAGGGCGGCCATTACGGCGTGCATGCTTACCTGACCGGGGTGCGGCGCGAGCAGGCGAGCGGCTATCCGGACGGATGCGTTTCGCTCGACCAGCTGGTGGAGGAGCAACTCGGAGGGCTGACGCGGTTTCCCTCCCTCTGCCTCGGCGTCGGCGGAGGTGATTCGATCACCTGGACCCGCGCCGGAATCGCGGTGCCCAAGCTCGATGACCCCGGCGCCGCCTTCGATTTATTGTTCCGGCCCGGCGCCGCGAACACACAGCAGCGCCGGCGCGCGGAACTCGCCGAGAACGAGTCGGTGCTTGCCCTCATGGCCCGCGATACGAAGCGGGTCAGTCCTCTACTGGACCGCTGGGACCGCGAGAAGCTCGACGAATTCATGGGAGCGGTGGGGGACTTCGAACGGTCCAACGCCAACCAGCGCGCGTGGCTTGATCGCCCCATGCCTGTGACTGACGGCAAGCGACCCGCTTGGCAAAACAACGGCTGCCTCGACCGCGTGCGGGCTACCTTTGATCTCGCGACCCTGGCGCTGCAGGCGGACGCCACCCGGATACTAACCTTGAATATCGGCGGATCGCTGCCCGTGACAAACATCCCCGGGATCAATCGCGGTTATCACGATCTGTCGCACAGCGGCCAGGATCCCGAAAAACTGCGGCAGCTCGGGATCATCGAGTCGGCGCTGGTCGCCGAACTGGATCACTTCCTCTCCCGGCTCGATACGATGAAGGACATCGGCGGCGGCTCCCTGCTGGACAACACTACGGTGCTCTTCGGCAGCGGCATGGGCAATGCCAGTTCCCACGCGAATACCAATCTGCCTGTTCTCGTGGCCGGCGGCGGTTTCCGGCATGGGCGCCATCTTTACTTCCCGAAGCAGGGCCGCCAGCAGACGCCGCTCTGCAACCTGTTCGTCACGCTCCTCCAACAAATGGGAATCGAGCGCGACCGCTTCGGCTCAAGTTCCGGCAACCTGAATCAGCTCCTCATGTGATCGTGCGAACGAACGCTCTCCTCATCCTGCTCGCGGCCGGTGGCACGCTCGGTGCCGCCGAGCATGCGCCCCTCCAACCCGACGCCTTCCTTGCGCGCTACTGCCTCGACTGCCATGGGGCCGAAAAGCACAAAGGCGACCGGAGGTTCGATAATTTGCCGCTGCAGATCGGATCCGAACTCGTCCTGGCCGAACGCTGGCGGGAAATCCTCGATCAATTGCAGCTCGGCGAGATGCCGCCAGAGGATAAGCAGCAGCCCTCTGCCCCCGAACGGCTGGCCGTGATCAGATGGATTGAAGGTCAACTGACGGTCGCGCAAACCGCCGCGGCCTCGCAGGCCGGAAGCGTGGTGCATCGCCGGCTGAGCCGCGCCGAGTATCTCCACACCGTGCGGGACATGTTTGGATTCGAGGGCGACTTCGATCCCACGGTCCGTTTTCCCGCCGACGAGGAGAGCGATGGATTCCATAACATCGGTTCCGCCCTGCGCACCTCGCGCCACCACATCGAGGCCTACCTCGCGGCGGCCGATGCGGTGATAGATCAGGCCTATGACCTGGCGCACGTCAACGGAGCCCCGCCAGTGCGCACGTGGAGGGACACGCCGGAGTCCTGCGGAGACCTGAACCAAGCCTTCGGTCAGGGAGTCATCGCGGCCGAGAAAGCAGAAGGCCAGGCTTACATCCACTTGCGCCACGGTTTGCGCAATCAAGAGCTCATCTACGACAGTAAGATTTTCCTGAAGGATCTCCGGAGCACAGGCGTGCCGCACTCCGGATGGTACGAGATAGAAGTCGAGGCCACGGCCGCCAACCGCCATCATCCCTATGGCGAAGAATTGATGCTCGGTCTGCTGAAAGCGTACTACCCGAACATGAAATCGTACTATGACGATTCGAAGCCGATGCAGCTCGGTGTGGGGCGACAGATCGAGGGGATGAAGGGTAACGCCTGGCGGCTGGTCCCTCCGAATATTCTCCAATCGCAAAATTTGCCGGACGACCGCTACACGACGCTGCGCTTCCGTATCTGGCTCGACCATAATACGTTCCCCTACCTCTCCTGGCTCGACGGCCCCCCCAAGGGCACGGCGGGTAACTTCATTTCCACCAAACTTTATAAGTTCGACCCCGAAGTTCCCAAAATTGAGCAAAAGGTCTGGGAGAACCTCGCGCTGCGCCCCGAGCGGGACAAACTCTACACCCATCGCTACCGGGGCCCCGAGGTCAGGCTCCGTTATTGGCAAATGACCGGGCCGCTGCAGCCGGCCAGCCCTCATGAGGCAGGGAAGCTGTTATTCAAAAGTATTCGACCTGAAGCTACCAAAGTGGATTCGCAACGCCTCCGGGAGGAATTAAGCCGGCTCGCGACGCAATTCTTCCGCCGGGAAGTAAAGGTCGGGGAACTTATCCCGTATTACGAGATGCTGCAGCATGGCGTGGAGTCCGGGCTACGATACGCCGACGCCGTGAGGCCCGTACTAAAGGCGCTGCTGTGCTCGCCTGATTTTCTTTTTCTAAGCGAACCACAAACGCAGGCGGGTGCAATTACGCCGGGCCAGCTGGCCAATCGACTCTCTTATTTTCTAAACGCCGGACCGCCTGATCTGACCCTGCGCGAGCTGGCCGCCCGGGGCACCCTCGACGCGGCAGCGATCCGGCGTGAGACTGATCGCTTGTTGAATTCGCCCAAGTCCGAGCGTTTCCTGCGGCTCTTCACGCTGCAGTGGCTCGGACTGGAGCGGCTCGGCTCGATGCCACCTGGCAAGGAGACCTTTCCCTCCTACCACATTGATCGATTGGAGGACGCCATGAAGGAAGAGACCTGGCGCTTTGTCGCGGAGCTGATCCGTACGAACCAGCCAGTGCAGTCGCTCGTTGAGGCAAACTTTACCTATGCGAACGCCGGACTCTCTCGGCTTTACGGTCTGCCCCCGATCGCCAGCGACACACTCGAGCGCGTCAATTTTCCGACCGGGTCGGGCCGCCGTGGACTGCTCGGGCACGCCAGCGTGCTGACCGTCACGGCGAACGGAGTCGAGACCTCTCCGGTGAAACGCGGCGTCTGGCTACTGGAAAAGATTTTGGGCACACCGCCTAGTCCACCGCCGCCCAACGTTCCGCCGATCGAGCCCGACATCCGCGGCGCAACTACGATTCGGCAGCAGCTCGAAAAGCACCGCTCCGTCGCGACGTGTGCCGACTGCCACGCCAAGATCGATCCGCTCGGGTATGCCTTGGAGGGATTTGATCCCATAGGCCGTCAGCGCGACCGCTATCCAAATGGCGCCGCGATCGACACAAGCGGATCCTACCGCGGCCAGACCGTGAACGGTCCTGACGACATCCGGGCACTGCTGGCCCGCAATCCTGACCTCCTCGCCCGCAATTTCGCTCACCGCATGCTCACCTATGCGCTGGGTCGCCAGCTTGGATTAGCAGACCAGGCGCCCCTGCGCTCGCTTCTATCCGATTGGAAGGACCGGCAATACGCGCTCCGGGATCTCGTCCATTTGGTGGCAGCCAATGACTTGATGCAAAAACCATGAAGTCCCAGAATCCGCTCTGCCTTTTCGTCGTCTTGCTCTTCACGTCGCTGCTGCTGATGGCCGCTCCAACGGCCACGTCGAATCCTCGCATCATAGTCGCCAGCGAGGCCGGCGCCAAACTCGACAGCGATGTCACCAAGGGCGGCGGTACGGATGACACGGCGCTCATCCAGGGCATCCTCGACCGGGCACCGCAGCTCGGCTCGCTTACGCTGATCGTGGACGGCGCCATCCTGACCTCCGGCCTGAGGATCCACTCGAATACTACGATCCAGTGTCTGAACCGCGCCTGCGGCTTTTACCTCGCGGACGACGCCAACCGACCGATTTTCGCTAACGCCACCCCGCAGCTCGAGGGCCGCTCCGACCGGAACCTCTCCTTCCTCGGCGGGACCTACAACGGAAACGCGGCCCATCAGGCTCACACCACGCCGGAGCGGGGTTGGACTACAGCCTTCGCCCTGCACGGCGTCGAGCAGCTGCTCTTCCGTGACGTTTCGATCACCAACGCCCGCACCTTCGCCGTCTACCTCACCAATTGGCGCCGCGCCGTGTTCGAAAATATCTACCTCAATCTCGACCACATTCCCACGCGCTCCAACCAGGATGGCATCCACGTCCAGGGGCCGGGTGAATTCCTCAGCATCCGCAACCTGCAAGGCCGAGCGTGGGACGACATGGTGGCATTGAACATCGACGACCTGCTGGGCGACTGGACGGCCGAGGGGAACTTTGTCCGTGATCCCGACGTGGTGAAGCGCTACGGCGCCCACGCCTCGATCGGCGCGGTCACAGACGTGGATATCGACGGCGTTCAGGCCGACGATTGCGCCCAGGTCATCCGGATTCTCTCCCGGGCGTCGCGACTCGATCGCGTTTCCATCCGCAACGTGAAGGGCACCTACCGGGACTTCGGCGTGTGGATCACCCCCTATTTCCGCGAGGGCGGCAACATCGGGCGGATCGAGTTCGAGAACATCAACCTCCGGCCGGCGGGCACGCGGGCCTACAACTACGTTCCGCCGTTTCTCTTCTGGTTGGCCGGCCGAATGGAGCAGGTCGTGCTGCGGAACATCGTGGCGCACGAGCCAATCGACGGCCGCCCGCTCGTGTGGATCCAGCCGGACGCAAAGATCGAACTGCTCCGGGTGCAGGGCCTAGATGTCCGCGACGCCCGACCGAATCCGGATCGGACGCCGCTCATCCGCGCCGATGGTCGCATCGGCCTGCTGCAGGTCCGCGACGTTGTAGTGCAACGTCCGGCTGCAACCGGAACGGCCGGCTCGCTGATCGGCACCAGCTTCGACCGCACCGCCCTCAAAGCCTTCATGGACGCCCGCAAGGGCCTGCTCAAACTGACTCCAAACTCGGGGTGGCGTGGCTGGCCCGAAGGCTACAACTACCTGCTTTCCACGCCTGATATCACGCGGCTCCAGATTTCTGACGTCGTGGCTGATTCGCTGGAACACGTTGTTGACTTGGAGATCGGCAGGATCGGAGCCCTCGAACTGGACCGGATCTCGGGCGTGGGGCGCGAGCAACAAGTTCGCAGTTCTTCCAAGTCCGCCATCTCCGTGCTTCGCCAGGGGGCGCCGGACGCGACCGCACGATGAACGCAACCGAGGCACGCGTCTTCGCACTCCTGCCTTGCCTCCACGGGATGGGTCCAACGCCAGTCGCCGCGGTTAATGCGATAGATGACATCTGGGTCGGCGCCGAACAATCCAAGATCGTTGTCCATCCGAATCGCAACGTAAGGTCGGTCAGGGTGCGGCCGACATTGCCTTGCAGTTACGACGAGCGCGTAAGCCAGGTGACGCAGGGCGAGAGTATGGCTCTGCACACAAGCTATACGGTTTACTGGAATACACCAAGGCGCTCGTCGTCGGCTCAACGCGGGATTTATTTCCGCTCATCGACAGTGAACCAGTGAACCCCTCCGACTGTTAGACCTTCCCCCACCATGAAAACCTCACGCAACCCCGTCTCCACGTTTTGGGTATTTTACTCGACTCCAAAGCCAGCTGTTCAAAGACAGATTTCTCCTGCCAACCACCGTCCCTGGTCCACCACAATCCGCGCGGTAGGCGCGGCGCTGACCCTCTGCACTTACTCGTTTGCGCAGAAGCAAGATCCCGCCGCCGCGACGACCTCCACCAAAGAACAAACCACCGTCCTGACTCCCTTCGAGGTCGTCGCCGATGCTTCGGATACTTACCAGGCGCTCAACACTTCGTCGCTCACCGGCACGAACCGATCTTTGGAAAAATTGCCTATCACGGCGGAAATCTTCAACGCGCAGATGATGTCCGACCTTGGAACATCCGACGTCACGAAGCTGTTGACGACGGGCTTCACCGGCATCGGCCTGCCGGACAACGGCACCTCGAACGCCTCGGGACTGCAGAGCGGTGATGCCCTCAGCATGGGCGCCTTTACGTCGCGCGGGCTGGGCACCAAGCTCTTTCGCAATGGCTTCCTTTTTCTCGGAAATCTCGGAGAAGGTTACGCGTATGAGCGGATGGAGGTAATCCGGGGACCGCAGTCGCTCCTTTTCGGGATTTCTCCGGCTGGGGCGCTGATGAACGCCACCACCAAGCGGGCAATGTTCGGAGCGAACAAAGGAAGCGTCATGCTACGGACGGACGCCAATGGCAGCCGTCGCTACGAGCTCGACACCAACCTAAGCGGGAAGCTCGGGCAACGCCGCGTGGCGCTGCGCCTCGCGGCCTTTGACGCCGACACCAAGTTCTGGCGGGACTTTATTCACGCGAAGGGGCGCGGAGCATACGCGCAATTGTCAGCTGAATTATTCCCGGCCAGTGAGACGATCCTAAAGGTGAGTGTCGATGACCGGGGCATGCTCTCGGTGCAGCCAAAGCTGCAAAACTTGGTGACGGGTATCCCGACTGTTGTGCCCAACAATAGCGTATTGTCGGTGCTGCTTGCGACCAAGAGCCCCGCGTTGGCGCAAATCGCCGACGGCCGGTTGACGTGGGAGAACATCGACACGTTTGGCGGGAACGCCACGTACCAGTACCGTCGTGAGCGATTTGACGAAATTTCGCTGACTTCGAAGATCACCCCATGGCTGCACGCCCAACTGCAGGCCTTCGAAGCCTACGCCTTCAACGACAGTGCTGGCACAAACACCTTTGCCACGCTTCGACCGCCGTTGACGCTGACCAATCCACTCAACGCTTGGGCCGTCGCTTATACCGCTGCTGTATTGCGTAATGAAGGAGTAACCCGGGGCGTGCGCGGTTTGTTGACGGCTGACTTCAATATCACGTCAAAACTGAAGAACCAACTCCTCGTCAACATGGAGAAAACAACCAATCCGTATAGTTCGAGCTTTCAGGCGCGGTGGTATCAGGTGGACGCGAACGGCAAATTTGTGGTGAATCAGTCGCAGTTGAACAATACGGACGGCGGTCGAACAATCATGCCCGCCCAGTGGGTCGATGTGCTCGCCAATCCGGCGGGCTTTGTAGTGCCGCGACAGCAGTCCTACACGATCAATGGAATCACCTACGTCCGCGACTGGCAAAAAAACCAGAATCCCGCCTTTGTCACGAAGGACAATCCGTATGGATTCAACGCCGGTCCAACCGGGGCTAGCTTACAAAAGAGCCATACCCCGGCGTACTCCGCAGTTCTCTATTCAGATTGGTTCGGCGACCGCATCTCGTCAGTTATTGGCGTGCGACGCGACCGGTCTTACAACACGGTTCTCACCACGGGCTTGCGCACACACGGAGCGGGCACCACCGGAAATGCCGGGGTGGTCTGGAAGTTTTCGAATCCCGTGTCGCTCTACGTGGGTGCGTCATCGAGCTTCCAACCAGTACTTTCAGGTTCTCCACTTTGGGACAATACGCCGGCCCCCGCAGGCAAGGGCGAAAGCCTCGAGGCTGGGTTCAAACTCAATGCCTTCGAGGGTCGCCTTTCGGGGTCCATCACCGCCTTTCAAACGCGCGCCGTCAACCTCAGCACTGCCTTGAGCGCGGAGGTTCGAACAGTTACCGACCCCGCAGGCATCAATGGCCGGTGGTACGCCCTATTCCCATTGCAACCCCTCTACGTTTACAACCGAGTCACGAAAGGTGTGGAGGTGACGCTAACGGCCCAACCGAAGAAAAACTGGCGGAATATGTTCGGCTTCTCGATGGCCAATGGGGTCGAGGCGGACAACCTAACGATGCCCTTTTACTACAATGATGAATTTCGCACGAATGCTCAGGGCCAGGTGCTCCTGGGGGATGGAACCCCGTTGCTCGTGCCGGTGAATCCGGCGACTCGCGTTGCGGCGGACGGCAAGACCTACCCAGCAGGGACCGCCGTCCAGCCGCTGACGGTCAATTTTCTGAAGTCAGGGGACGCCAATGGGAATTACCGAGCCCAGATCGCGGCAGACAGCGGCGGGATCCTGAATGCCGCGGCACTCGGGCTGACGATTTCCGGCGTCGGCACCGGGCGCGTGGGACTGCCAATCAGCCAGCACCAGCTAGGCTTTGTGCCGGTGGTTCCCGGCATCCAAGTGCGCAAGGGAGGGGAGACCACTTCTGGATTCCCGCGCTTCTCCTACACCGCCACGAGCATGTATACGTTCTCCCAGTCGAAGCTCAAGGGACTGAGCCTCGGACTCAACGGTCGGGCCGATCTGAAATTGCTGCGTTACTTCTACAACGACGCCGCAAAGGGAAATCTCCGAACGCCCTACTACTGGAAAAATCAAGCCGTGCTCAACGCGATCGTCGGCTACGACGTTCCGCTCGTGCGTCGGATGAAGTGGCGCACACAGGTTAACCTCAATAACGTGTTCGACAAACGCAGCGTCGAACTCGCGCCGAATGTCGCCACCGGCACGATCGACTTCGCCCTGCTGCGCAATGACCCCCGCACCTGGGTCTGGACGAATACGATCAGCTTCTAAGTTCGCTGGCTGCAGTTTCAGCGTGCTATTCCTGCAGTCATTCGCCGACGCCCAGCGAAAGCCTGCCCCGGCGTCACCCAAAGCGCAAACGGCACTCGGTCCGACGGAGGGCGTCATCTAATCAAGCGCCTTTGACAGCCATTGATGACCTTGACCGCCCGCCTACTCACGAAGACGAAATCCAACTCCGCCAGCTGGATGTGCTCTCCGAGCACGGCCAGCGACAACGGACGGGCCTATGGCAGCGCTCAGTTTGCACGGTCCACCTTGCAAGCGCTCCGCCTCGCTTGCCTTGGTGTGCTTTTCACCCACGCGTCGTGTTACGCCGCACCCGCCACCGCCTGGCGCGAAGTCGTGCGGATGCCAGCCGATAACCATGATCTCGCCGCCGCCGTTACCGGCGGAAAACTCTACGTCGCCGGCGGCGTGACCAACGACTACAAGGGCACCGGCCGTGTCCAGGCCTTCGATGAAATCTGGGAGCTCGACCCGCGCGCTTGGTCGTGGCGAGCCGTCGCCAAGTTTGCCCGTCCACGTATCTACTGCGGCACCGAGGCCTTCCACGGCCGCGTGTGGGTCGCTGGCGGTGACATCCTGCACGACGACGGAGAGCGCCGCGCGACGATGCTCGTCGAGACCTACGATCCGAAAACCGGCGCGCTGGAGCGCGCACCCGATTTGCCGTTCGCGCTGCCGCGGCCGCTTGCGCTTGCGGCGGCCGGCCGGCTGTGGGTCGTCGGCACGCTCGACCGCACGGCGCGCACGGGGCGCGGCCAGTTCGCCAGCATTGGTCCGGGCGAGAACGCGTGGCGCACCGAGCCCGAGGCGCTGCCGAAGATGTATGCGCTCGCCGGCGCAGCACTCAACGACAGGCTCTACATCAGCGTGCCCGAAACGGGCCTCGCGGAGTTTGATCCCGCGACGCGTGCGTGGCGCGTCATCCCCGGCCCCACGCAACCGCGCTCCGGCCAAGTCGCCGCGTGGCGCGGCGAGATCTGGATCGCGGGTGGAGTGGACCTCGCGGATCGGGCGGAGACGCGCATCTTCAACCCCGCGCAGGGCACGTGGCGCGTGGGCCCGGCCCTGCCCAACCCGCTCGCGTGGGGTGCCGCGGGCGTCGTCGACGATCAACTCATTGTGGCCGGCGGCGCGTATCACAAGGACATCACGGGACCGCGACGCGCTATTTTTACCGATCGCACGCTCGCCCTTTCCGCCAGCGCAATTCCGCCTGCGCCGGCCGTCGCCAAGGGCCAGCTCCCGCGCTGGTCGGATCAAAAGCTTCGCGGCACCGGCGCCGTGCCGCTGCCGTTCAGCCTGCAGCCGGCGTTTCCGCACCCAAACCTCAGCCTGCTCACGATGCTGCGGCCAGTGCCCGGGACGGAGAGCGGCGGGCCCGATCGACTGCTCGTGCTCAACTTCAGCGGCATCGCGAGCACGTTTCCCAACCGCCCCGGTGCCGCGATCAAGCCCGACCCGTTTCTCGATCTCGCGAGGCATACTGGGCAGGACCTGCAGGCTTACTCGATCGCGTTCCACCCGCGCTTCCCCGCGGTGCCGCACATCTACGCGCTCTGGAATCGCCGTGCGCCCAAGCCCGCAGAAAATACGCTCGCCCGCTTTACTGTCACGCGCCTCGACCCGCCGCAGGCCGATCCCGCGAGCGAGCAAGTGCTGCTGCGCTGGCCGAGCGTCGGCCACAATGGCGGCGAGATCGCGTTTGGGCCCGACGGCATGCTTTACGTTTCCGTCGGCGATCGCAGCGCACCCGGTGATCCACAGGACATGGGCCAGCGCGTCGATTTGATCTCGGGCGGCGTGCTGCGGCTCGACATCGACCGGAACGACGCGGGGAAAAATTATGCCGTGCCGCCCGACAATCCGTTCGTCGGCCAGCCCGGCGTCCTGCCGGAGATATGGGCCTACGGCCTGCGCAACCCATGGCGGCTCTCCTTCGGTCCAGACGGCGATCTCTGGACGGGCGACAACGGTGACGACTCCTGGGAGAGCGTCCATCTCGTGCGCCGCGGCGCCAATTTTGGCTGGAGCACGTTCGAGGGCTCGCATCCCTTCAAGCGCCACCGCCCGCTCGCCGGCCCCAACCCCACGCTCACGCCACCCGTGATCGAGCTCCCGCATTCCGAGTCACGCTCGGTGATCGGCGGGCTCGTTTACACGGGAAAGAAGTTTCCCGGGCTCCTCGGTCATTACCTCTTCGGCGACTACGTAACGGGTGGCGTGTGGGCGTTCAAATGGGATGGCACCGCGCCCCAGCACTACCGTCGCATCGCCGACGGGGCCGAATCGGTCGTCGGCTTCATGCAGGATCGCAGTGGCGAGATCCTGCTGTGCTGCCACAACGGCAACATCATGAGGCTCGTCGTCAACGACGTGGACGCAGCGCCCGCGAAGGAGTTTCCGGCAAAGCTGAGCGAGACGGGACTCTTCGCCTCGACCGCCACGCACACGGCCGCTCCCGGCGTCGTGCCCTACGCGATCAACGCCGAGCCGTGGGCGGATGGCGCGCGCGCGCGCCGCCTGCTCGCCGTCTCCGCTTGGCAGACCCTCACGATCGACACCGCCAACAATCAGCACTGGGCGCTACCCAACGGCAGCGCTGTCGCGCGCACGCTGGAAATTCCCACGGACTTCGGCCCGCGCCGCGTCGAGACGCAGGTGATGTTCCGAGAAAACAGCACGTGGAGTTTCCGCACCTATGCGTGGAACGAAGCGCAGGACGACGCCGACCTCATGGTCGCCGAAGGTGCGACGCGGCCGGTGCCCGGCCTCGCGGATCGCACCTGGCGCTTCGCCCCGCGCGCTGAGTGCACGATTTGCCACAGCGCGGCGAACCGGCACACGCTCGGCCTCACGACCGCGCAGCTCAACCGCGATGCGGACTTTACTCCGCTCGGCCGCCGCGTCGAAAACCAAGTCGCCGCGCTCGCCGACACGGGCCTGCTCAAGCCTGCGGAGCTCGGCGAGCCCGCAAAGTGGCCGCGCCGCACCCCGCCGCACGAAGCCATCGCGTCGCTCGACCTCCGCGCCCGCTCCTACCTCGACATCAACTGTGCGCACTGCCACCGCTTCGGCGGCGTGGGCGGCCGGGCGCAATTCCAGCTCGGGGCGACGATCCCGCTCGAAGAGGCCGGCCTCGTGAATGGCGCGCCGCTCGCCCCGTTGCTCGGCGAGGGTTCGCGCATCGTCGCTCCCGGCGCGCCCGAGCGCTCGGAGCTTTTCCACCGCTTCACACTGAAGGAGGGCGGCCGCATGCCACTGCTCGGCACCATGCAGACGGACCCTGAGGGCGCGGCGCTCCTGCGCGCGTGGATCGAGAGCCTGCCGCGGTAAGACCGCCGTCAATCCAAGAAAGTCCCAAAACCCTATCCGATTCCCGAAGGCAAAAGATCGTAGACAAATACCGGGAGGCCCTTGCCCATTCTTAGGTCTCCCCTCTTCGTCTCGTCGCGACCCGCCCTGCTGCTCGCTCTGTTAATCGCGCTGCACGTCGCCGATTCAACGAAGCCCAATATCCAAGAAGTGACCATGAAAACCACCCTCACGCTCGACACCGCGTTACTATTCGCAATCGGACTCACGTTTGGCGGCCTAGCCTCTCCGGCGACGGCCGCTCCCACATTCGTCCGTCGCGCCTTTCCGCTGCCCCAACCCATTCTCGGCGTCGCCGCACTGGATGTGAATGGCGATGGCCGGCTCGATGTGGTCGCCGCGGGCGAGACCAAAGTCTGGGCCATGTTGGCGCCCGATTGGCGGATCGTAGAACTGGCGGACACGACAGGTGGTCGCACCATCCATGCGGTGGCGATGGACTGCGACGGCGACGGTGACCTCGACCTCGTGATCTCGCGGTCTTACTCCCTATGGATTCGGCACCGTCTGGCTCTGGCCGAGGGCAAGCCCTCCGTCGAGCCGGAGGGAGGAGATTGGACCGTGGCCTGGCTCGAGAATACGGGCAAACCCGAAGCTCGCTGGCCGCTGCACGTAGTTGATCGTGAACTTCACGGCGTGCATGGCTTGTCGACTGGGGACGTGGATGGAAATGGGAAGATCGATCTATTGGCGGACAGTTTCGCTGGACCGCATCTGGAGAACAGCCTGGCTTGGTTTCCCGCCCCATTCGGAAAATCACCGATCCGGCGGATGATCACCAAGGGCGGCGCAACCGGTCGTGCCCACTATCTGCACTTTGCCGACATGAATGGCGACGGTCGAGGAGATGTATTGCTTGGCGCTTCAGAGGAGGGAACGTTCACGTGGTGGGAACAACCGTCTGGCACCAACGGTGAGTGGCAGCGTCACCTGATCGCACGAGAGCCGGGCGCAACCCATCCCCGCGCGGCCGACCTCAATGGTGACGGTCGCTTCGACGTGTTGGGCAGCTGCGGCCATGGCACCGGTGTCTTCTGGTATGAGGCGCCGATGTGGCGCCGCCACGTGATCGATGCCAACCTGCGCAACGTCCATGCATTCGACGGGGCAGATCTCGATCGGGACGGCGACATCGATGCGGTGGGTTGCTCCAACCTCGATAAGATCGTGCGGTGGTGGGAAAATATGGGCGGCGGGAAATTCCAGCCCCATGACATCGACGTGGGCAACGGCCAGCAAGCTTACGACCTCAAGATTGCAGACCTCGACGGCGACGGCCGCCCCGATCTTCTGCTCGCCGGATCCGAGTCGAAGAACGCCGTCGTTTATTTCCAGGTCCGTCCCAAGTCAAAATGACATCGTTTGCAGGATAAGTTTTCGGCAACCCGTCGCTACGCGTTTCGAACCGCGTGGTGTCTGAAAATCTGAACGCCCAGATGGATCTGGTAGGAAGTGGGAGAGGGGAGGATGTAGCGGCGATGACCTCGCGACTCCCGACGCACCTTTGGCTTGGAGCCGTAGCCGGTTGGCACAACCGGCACCAGCAGGTCGTGATCGATTATTTGCGTTCAGAGAATGAAGTGCTCAAACGGCAGCTCAATGGCCGGCCGCCACAACCGCCGCCGACGAACGCCGCCGCCTTGCGGAGAAAGATAGAGCTCTCGAGCCAAGGACATGGAAGACCGTCGCCTGCATCGTCACCCCCCGCGACCATTTAATCGTGGCACCGCCGGCTGGTGGCACCAAGGGGACTTATTCGAGAGGCAGGGTAGGGCGGACGCCGTGACGAGGTTCTTCTCGGAAAGCCCTTTCTGGTTATCGATCGGGACGCGCTCTTTGCCTCGGGGTTTGTGCGGGAAATTGAGCGGGCGGGGAGTCAGCCCGTTTGCATCCTGCCGAGCGCGCCAAACCGAAATGCGATTTCGAGCGATTCAATGGTTCGTTCAAACCCGAATCGGCGGATCGCTTGATCTACTTTGGTGAGTCCCATCTGCAGCGCGTCGACGACGAATACTGTCGATTGAAGGACTAGTTGTCCGGGGCTGAAACCACCAGTTGTCCGGCCCTTCCAAGGAGGCTGGCCTTTTGGTTTTTCCGAGCGGAAGCACAAGTTGTCCGAAATCACGCTTTGCCCGTCGTGTCCAAAACTTCGAACGGATGAAGGTGTCACCGATAGTGGACTAGGGTAGCAGCAGATACTTATCAGTTGGAGTCACCGCTGCACTTCTCGATGGAGGTTTTCGCCGGTTGATAAATATCCCAGAGGTTGGAGCCGCGAACGGAATAGTTCCGACGACCCCACCGAGGCGGCGGGATGCTTATCTACAATTACCGTGAGGGGGCGTGATCGTTTCAGTTTTTTGACCAGACGGTCGGAATCGGATTTTCGATCGTCCGGAAACTGCTAACAGCAAATCGCAATCTTTGATCCGGGTTTTTGGCGTCACTCAGGGCCGACAGAAGTCACTGTCCGCCGCGCAGCTGCTTTAGTTCAACCTTGGTTTTTGGCACTGGCGAAAATCGTGCCCGCTCATCCACCGATCCAACGATGGGAAACTCGATTTTCAGCGGGATCGGTTGAGAGATGGATTTATCGGTCCCCGCAACTCCAGCGATCGCAGGACTGAAATGTTTCAGCGGCCTCTCAGGGTCAAAATCCAGGCGATGATGTCCCAGCGTTGCTCGGGAGAGAGGGTCGCATCGAAACTCACCATCGGCGTGCCATTCAGCCCTGTGGCGAGGACACGGTAGATATCCGCGGGGCCGTCACCGCAGCGCAGATGGGGTTGGCGGAGATCGGAGGGCTTCGCGGGATAATTCCAGATGTCTTTGAGCGTGGGTGCGGCGGGCCCCTGGCCATCCGCCGCGGTGCCGTGGCAGGGTGTGCAGGTGGTTTGGAAGAGCACCTGGCCCCGCGCGGCGTGCGCGGCCCAGCCCTTCGGGTCGCCGAGCCAGGCAGGCGGCGCGGGCAATTGAAGTGGCTTCGCGTAGTTCTCCGCCTTTCTCCAGCGGCGGGAAAATGATTTCACATACTCGATCACGGCGGTCACGTCGTCGTCCGGAAGTTGCACGAACATCCCCATGGCCGTGCCGGAGAGACCGTGTCGAATGGTGTGGCGGAGGTCGTCATCCGTCGGCAGCTTGCCGAACGGCGTCGAGCGAAACTTGAACATCCCTTCGCGAAAGGATCTCGGCCTCGGCTCCACCTTAGGGTCCATCTCACCGCGTCCGTCGCCACGCGGTCCATGGCAGCCGATGCAGTTGCGCTCGAAGACGTATTGGCCCTGGAGGTAGTGATCGAAATTCGGTGTCCATGGTTCAGCGGCCAGAACAGCACGAGTCAGCAGACCGAGAGAAAAGAAAACGCTGGAGAAACTGACGGTCATTTTTCGCAATGAAACAGTCCGAACAAACGCTGCCAAGAGATCGTTTCAGTTTTGGGACCATACGGTCGGACACCGCGCACTCGGTTTTTTTAGAAAAAACTTGAGGCTGCTTCGGTTAGTGGTATGACCTCTTACCTCTACCTCCTTTGAGCCCACCCGACCTCGAATTGCAGCTCAGAAGAATCATCACGCGCGGCCGTGTATTGGTATCCCCTGCGCAGCTGGCGGGCTATGCCGCGGACGGATTGGGTTACAAGAATTACCCGCCGGATGCGGTGGTGATTCCGGCGGATGCGGAGGAGCTGGCGCATTTCATGCGATGTGCCGCAGGGCTGGGGGTGCCGGTTTGCCTGCGGGGCGCAGGCACCTCGCTCTCGGGAGGACCGGTGGCGGCGCAGGGCGGTGTGATTGTGCATACCTCTGGGCTGCGGAGCGTGCGCACCGTTTGTCCTGAGGGGTTTTGGTGCGAGGTGGAATGTGGAGTCGCGCTAAATGCCCTGGATGATGTCCTGAAGCCGCACGGCCTGTTTTATCCGCCCGACCCTTCGAGCGGTCCGGTCTGCACGCTCGGCGGTAATATCGCGACCAACGCCGGCGGGGCGCATTGTTTTCGCTATGGCGTGACGAGCAATTACGTGCTCGGGGTGGAGGTGGTCTTGCTTGATGGGCGGGTGAGGCGCTTCGGCGGCCCCGCGGGCGGGCGCGGGCCCTGGCGGGAGGACTGGAAGCGGTTCATGATCGGCTCGGAGGGCACGCTCGGCGCCTTCACGCGGTTCTGGCTGCGGCTGCTGCCGCTGCCGGAGAAAGTATGGACGTTTCGCGCAACGTATCCGGACCTGCGCACGGTCGAGGCTGCGATTCACGCCCTGGTGGCGCACGCGTCCTTTCCGGCGGCGATTGAGCTGCTGGATCCGCGCGGGGTGGCGATGGTGGAGAGCAGCCAGATGGCGTGCGGGTTGCCGAAGGGATCCTTCATGCTGCTCACGGAGATCGACGGGCCGGGCGTGCTGGTGGACGCGCGGGTCAGTGCGGTCGCGGAGATTCTGCGCGGCGCCGGCTCGAACGACGTCGTGTTCAGCGATGAGGAGGCGATGCGCCAGAAACTCTGGAAGGCGCGCAAGGCGGCGGGCGGACTGCTCGGCCAGCTCAGCCCCGACTACGTCGTGCAGGACGCCGTGATCCCGAAGCGGGCGCTCGCGGAGGTTCTGCAGCTGGTCTACGACGAGTCGGATGCAGCTGGGTTGCGCGCGGTGAACGTTTTCCATGCCGGCGATGGCAACCTGCATCCCAATTTTCTCTTCGACTCGCGCGTTCCCGGCGAATTGGAAAAGGTGGAACTGATCAGCAAGCGCCTCATGCAGCGCGTGGTCGAGGTCGGCGGCACGCTCTCGGGTGAACACGGCATCGGCAACGACAAGGCCGCCTACATGCCGATGATCTTCGGGCCGGACGAAATCCGTCTGCAACTCGCCGTCCCCGCGGTCTTCAACCCGACGCACCAACTCAATCCGTTGAAAGTTTTCACGGGTCGCCGTTTCGCCGCATGAACGTCGCGACTGTGCCTACTCCCACGCGTGCGTTCGCACCCTTCCTCGATGAAATCGACGGAACGCTTTGCGTGCCCGCGGAGTCCTCCGCCGCGGACATTCGCGACCAGATCGGGGAGCATCCCCTGCGATTCCCGCTCATCCTCGACTTGCACGCGACCTTGGAAGAGCAGGTCGCAGCCTCGGCCTTTGCCCCCGCGTCGTCCCGATTTGGCCCCTATTGCGACAACATCATGGGCATGAACTGGCAGCTGCCCACGGGGCAGATCGTGCGAATCGGGGAGCGCGTCGTGAAGTCGACCACGGGATACGACTGGTTCCGTTTCCTCTTGCCGACCGGGCGTCGCTTCGGTCAGCCGCTGGACTATGTGATCCGCCTGCGGCCCGATTGCGGGACCACGGGTATTTTCCTGATGAACGGGGGGGCGGAAAACGTGGCGCGTTCCGCGGGATTGCTCTTGCGCAACAGCTGGATGCATTGGCTCGATGCCGTGGATGTGGTCGCGCTCGGCGCCCGGCGAACTCTCCGCGTGACGGTCCATTGCCCGACGGCCGAGTGGGATATTTTTGCAACGTATCTTGGGGCCTTCGCCGCCAAGCAGGGACTCGCGCTCGAGGTCCAACCCGACACGGCGATGCCTGCCGACGGATGTCCCGACGTGGTCTTCAAGACGGCGCCGGAGCAAGTCCACGCGCTCGCCGGAGAACTCGCGCGCACCGCCGGCGTGCGCTGCGTCGCGCTCTGTTATCACGGCGTGGTTCACGCGTATCTCCCCGAATCCGCCGAACGGCCCGCTTTGGTCCGCGCCCTCGTGCAACCGCACATCGCCGGGTTGCATGCGCTCGGGGGTGACTGGCACTCGCGTCATCTGGCGCCGCCGGCACCGTCCAACGAAGAGGCCGGCTGGATCGCGATCCTTGAGCAAGCATTTCCACTTCCGTGAAACCGCAGCCTTCCATCGCCCGCCCGGAAGAGAGTCCGGACTATTTCTCGAACTGCACGCATTGCGGTTTTTGCCTCGCCGTGTGCCCGACGTATAAGCTTACCGGAGACGAAAACAACTCGCCGCGCGGGCGGCTGCGCCTCTGGAGCGAAGAGGCTGCCGGGCGCCTGCCGCGGGATCCCTGGACGGATCACTACACCTCCGAATGCGTGGGTTGCCTTGCGTGCGAGCCCGCGTGTCCCGCCACCGTGCCCTACGGCGAGATCTTCGAGCGCGTGCGGCATGAACATGTGGCCGCGCGGCGCGCCACCCCGGCGCTCTCGCTCCGCCTGGCCGCCGCCGCCGTGGCGCATCCGGCGCTGTTCGGTGCGGCGCTCCTCCCGGCGCGCGTGCTGCGGCGGGCCGGGTTCAATATGCACCGTTTCCTCTTTCCAGGCAGGCCGGCGGTGATCGAAAGCACCTCGGCCTACGTGAAAAAGCTCATGGCACGGCAACGTCCCACGGGTCCGCGCGTCGCGTTCCTCACCGGGTGCCTGATGGAAGCGATGTTCCGCGAGATCAATTTCGCCACGGTGCGCGTGCTCGTCGAAAACAACGTGCGGGTCGTCATCCCGGAGGACCAGGGATGCTGCGGCGCATTTCAGTCGCACACTGGACTAGAAGGCGCCGAGGCGCTCGCCGAGAAGAACCGCCGTGCCTTCGGGCCGCTCGAAGTCGATGCCGTGGTGAGTAATTCCTCGGGTTGCGGTTACGCGCTCGGTAAGGCGCTCCAGGGCCATCATCGGGTGCGCGATGTCCTCGACTTCCTCGGCGATCTTCGGCCGGTGCGTCGCGTGCGTGCCAGCGGCGACCCCACACGCATCTATGTCGATCTGCCGTGTCATCTTGTGCATGGGCAGAAGCTGTCGGGCATTCCCGCGAACGTCCTCGACGCCACGGGATTTCGCTGGGAACTCGCACCGCGTGCGAAGGACTGCTGCGGCTCGGGCGGGGTCTACAACCTGCAAAAGCCCGAAAACGCGCGCGCGATCCTCGCCGAAAAATCCGCGTTCCTCAACGCGGCGGCGGGCGACCCGGTCGTCCTCGCGACGTCGAACCACGTCTGCATGATGCAGTGGCACTCCGCCGGCGCCACCGGCCTCGTCACGCGCCCCTACAAGGTGAAGCACGTGATCCAACTCCTGGATCCGGGGGAGGAATTCTCGCCGGTCCCCGTTCAAACTACCCCATGAACCTGAAACATCCCGTCTTCCTCCGCCAGATCGTCGTGGTCCTGCTGGGCAGCGTCATGCTGGCTGCGCCGCTGGGCGCCGCCGAGCCGGTCGATCCGACCCGCTATGAAAAGGAAGTGCTGGTGACAGCGGCGCGGGACGCGATCCAGCTGGAGGTGCTGCCCGGCGGCGACGTTCTCTTCGTCGAATACTGGGGCGGCGTGAAACGCTGGGACGCGAAGTCGGGCGCGGTCAGCAAGCTGGGGCAGGTGCCGGCTTATGCGAAAGGCGAAGTCGGGCTGCTCGGCTTGGCCGTGGCGCGTGACTTCGAGCGGAGCGGGCATTTGTATGTGCAGTTTTGCCCTGCAGCGAAGCAGGGAACGATGCGCGTGAGCCGTTTCACGGTGAAAGACGGGAAAATGCCGGCGGAGTCCGAGCTGGAGTTGCTCTCTTGGCCCTACGATACCGAGCACGTCTTCCACATGGGCGGCGCGATGTGGATGGATGCGAAAGGCGATCTCTACATTGGCACGGGTGACAATTGTCATTATGATCCCGGCCTGCCGCAGGACACACGGCCGGATCGCAAGAACTGGGACGCTTTTCGCTCGGCCGCCAATTCCCGCGACCTGCGCGGCAAGGTGCTGCGCATTCATCCGAAGCCGGACGGCGGTTACTCGATTCCCGCGGGCAATCTCTTTGCGGGGGGCAAGGACGGCAGGCCTGAGGTCTTCGCCATGGGCGTGCGCAATCCCTTCCGCCTTTCGGTGGACGACCAGACCGGCACGCTCTACTTCGGCGATGTCGGCGCTAACCTGCCGCCGGCTCTGGGGGTGACGCCCGACGGCTATGATGAAATCAACGCCACGCAGACCGCCGGTAACTTCGGCTGGCCGCTCTTTGTCGGACCGAATGAAGCGCTGCCGCTCTATGATTTTGCCACGAACAAACCGGGCAAACGCTACGACCCGCAGTTGCCGGAGAATCTTTCGCCGCGCAACACAGGCATCCAAAAACTACCGCCGGCCCGGCCTGCGCTTATCTGGTATTCGAGCCTGCCTTCGAAGGATTTTCCCACGCTCGGCAGCGGCGGTCGCACAATCATGGCCGGGCCGGTGTATCGCTACGACGCGGCGAATCCTTCTTCCATTAAGCTCCCGGCGTCCCTCGATGGCCGCCTCTTCATCTACGAGTGGATGCGCAACTGGATTCAGACCGTGAAGCTCGGCACCGCCGGGCCGGAGATCGAACCTTTCGTGCCCACGTGGACTCTGCGCCGGCCAATCGACATGAAGATCGGGCCCGATGGCGCGCTCTACATGATCGAATACGGCGACCTGTGGTGGCAGAACAAAGACAGCCGCATCGTGCGGGTCGTGTATCGGCGCGGCAATCGTCCACCGGTGGCAAAAATTGTCCCCAGCGAAACGGCAGGCCGGCAACCGCTCGCACTTACCTTCGACGCCTCGACCTCCACCGATGCCGATGGCGATGCGCTGAAGCTCAAATGGAGCATTGCGGGGCAGGAACAGACTGGAGACGGCGCCAAATTCGCGCACACCTTCGCGGAGCCCGGAAGCTATGAAGTCACTGTGACCGCCACCGACACCAGTGGTGCGAAGAGCACGGCGAAAGAGATGATTTACGTCGGCAATGGGCGCCCCGTGGTGCGCTTTGAGTCACCGGCGCACGGATCGTTCTTCGAATGGGAGGCGTCGATTCCCTACAAAATCTCCGTCACCGAAACCGATGGCGACCGCGTGCAGCCGAATCTCACCACCGTGCACGGTGAGTTCCGGGGCCGACGTTTCGCCACCGATGGCGACCTAGCCTTGCTCGATCCCGGGCTCGCACTGATGCGCGCCAGCACCTGTTTCGCCTGCCACATGGCGGACACACCCTCTGCTGGCCCTTCCTACAAGGCCGTTGCGTTGAAATACAAGGACGACCCCGCGGCCGCGGACCGGCTCGCGCAGAAAATTCTCAGCGGCGGCAGCGGCGCGTGGGGGCTCATGCCGATGCCGCCGCATCCCCAGCACAGCCTCGATCAGACGCGCCGTATGGTCGCCTGGGTGCTCGCGCTCAAGGACGAGCCGTCGAGTTCGTCCCAGTCGGGAGCGAACGGCACTTTTGTTGCTCCGTCGCAGCCCGTTGATGGCGCGGTCGTGAACGAAGGCGTGCTCATTCTTACAGCCACCTACACGGACGACGGCAAACAGGGTTCCATGCCGCGCCTGCGTGGTGAGAGTTCCGTGGTGCTGCATTCGCGCCGTAAGAAGGCCGCGCTCTACGACGAGAATCACGGAATGGCCTATATCGAGCATGCCTACGGGGAGAAAGCCATTGTCGGGTATTTGAAGGACGGCACCCACATCGTCTGGCGCGATCTGAATCTCTCGGGTATCTCGCGCCTGACGGTCCGCGCCGGCTCTTTCGATACCAAGGGCGGCACGCTGGAAATCCGCCGCGGCTCACCCACCGGGCCCTTGCTCGCTCGCGTAGACGTGCCGCCGATCGGTGCCGGCGATGGCAACGAATTCCTCTCGCTCCCCGCCACGCTCATAAACGCCAACGACCTGACTGATGTGTGCGTCATAGCCCGTTGCGCCGACAAGAGCACCGTGCTCGGTCTGAACTGGATTGAGTTTCACCCTTCAGCTTCTGCGTCCCGATGACTGAACCCACTCCGTCTCGCATCCGCCGCGTGGTGCTGTTCTTCGCCGCCACTCTGGCGATCATCACCTATGTGGACCGGGTTTGTATTTCCCAGGCCGCTCCGGCGATGCAGGCGGAGCTGGGGCTGACAAAAATCCAGATGGGCTATGCGTTCACCGCATTTGGCTGGGCGTATGCGTTGTTTGAAATCCCCGGCGGCTGGCTCGGCGATCGCATCGGGCCACGCAAGGTCCTGATGCGGATCGTCACGATGTGGTCGCTCTTCACCGTCGCGACCGGCTGGGCCTGGAATCTTGTTTCGCTCGTGGTCTGCCGCTTTATCTTTGGGGTGGGGGAGGCGGGTTGTTTTCCGAATATCACCAAGGCGTTCACGACTTGGTTCCCGGCCGCCGAGCGCGTCCGAGCCCAAGGCGTCCTGTGGCTCAGCGCACGCTGGGGCGGCGCCTTCACGCCGCTGCTCGTCGGCTGGATGCTGGCGAGCGGTGGCGAGGGCAAAGCGGGGCTCGGGCTGCACTACAAGTGGATCTTCCTCATCTTCGGCCTGCTCGGCGTGGTGTGGGCGGTGTCGTTTTTTCGCTGGTTCCGCGACCAGCCGAAGGATCATCCGGCGGTGAATGCCGGCGAACTGGCGGTGATCGGAGCAACGCAATCCGCCGGGGATCATTCCATCCCGTGGAGCAAGCTCCTGGCCTCCCGGACGGTTTGGATGCTCTGGGCGCAGTATTTCTTCATGTCCTACGCCTGGTATTTTTACATCACCTGGTTCCCCACCTATCTGCGGGAGCAGTTCCCCGGCATCGGTGACATCCAGCGCGCTCTGCTGGCCTGCGTCCCGCTTTTCTTCGGCGGCATCGGCTCTATGCTCGCGGGACTTTTTTCCGCCAGGTTGGATCGGTGGCTCGGCAGCATCGCGCGCACGCGCCGGTGGCTGGGAGTCCTCGGCATGGGCGCGGCCGGCATGATGCTGCTGGTCTCTATGCAACTCCACAACCCCGTCGCCTCCGTGCTGGCCATCGGCCTCGCGGCGTTGTGCAGCGATCTCGCCATGCCCGCTGCCTGGGGTGCGTGCATGGATGTCGGCGGACGCCACACGGGCGCGCTCTCGGGCAGCATGAACATGATGGGAAATGCCGGCGGAGCCATCGCGCCGATGGTCGTGCCTCTTGTCCTCGCCGCCACGAACAACAATTGGACCGTCAACATGGGCCTCTTCGCACTGAGTTACTTCCTCGGTGCGATCTGCTGGGCCTTCATCAACTCCGACGAACGCCTGCACGAATAATCTCCCTCCACTCCAAAAATCCACCACTCCATGCCCCCAACTCCCACCTCCCGTCGTTCCTTCCTCACCACGCTCGGCACCCTTGCGGCCACTCCGCTGTTGGCCCGTGATTTCAGTCCGGGCGCCGCCCCCGTGCGTTATCCTGAGCCAGATGTCGTCGCGCTCGATAAGGCATTCGAGAAATACAAGATCGCCATGTCGCCGATCGAGCGGCTGCACACCGGCATGTATTGGGCGGAAGGCCCCGCGTGGAGCGGCTGGGGCGGTTATCTCGTGTGGAGCGATATTCCGAACGACATTCAGCTTCGCTGGCTGCAGGACGACAGCCGCGTGACCGTCCTGCGCAAGCCGGCCGGTCACAGCAATGGCAATACATTCGACCGCGCCGGCCGCCAGATTTCCTTTGAGCACGGCAACCGCCGGGTGGTGCGCTATGAGCCGGACAACACCGTCACCGTCCTCGCCGACAAGTTCAACGGCAAGCCCTTCAACGCACCGAACGACGGCTCCGTGCATCCCGATGGCAGCGTGTGGTTCACCGATCCCGGCTACGGCAGCCTAGGGAACTTCGAGGGACACAAAGGCGAGTTGTTTCTCAAGGAAGCCGTCTACCGCATTGATCCCGGCGGCCGAATCGACAAGGTCACCGACGAAATCTTCAAGCCGAACGGCCTCTGCTTCTCGCCGGATTACAAGAAAGTTTATGTCTGCGACACCGGCGCGACGCATTACCCGAGCGCTCCGAAGAACATTAAGGCCTGGGATGTGCTCGGGGCGAAACTGAAGAACGGTCGAGAATTCGCGTCCATGAAGATGAATCTCAACGGCAAAGAAGTCGCCGGTCTCGCCGATGGCATCCGCTGCGACCAGGACGGCAACGTCTGGGCGGGCATGGGCTGGGTGGGCGAAGGTTATGATGGCGTCCACGTTTTCTCACCCGAGGGCAAACGCATCGGCCAGGTGCTGCTGCCGGAAATCTGCAGCAACGTCTGCTTCGGCGGCCCGCGCCGCAACCGTCTCTTCATGACCGGCAGCCGCTCTCTCTATGCTGTGCACAGCGAAGCGATCGGCGCGCATTGGTGCTAAGTGAATCGAGGAATTTTCCGGCTTCCGCATCATGAAATATCTTACGCTTGTCCTGCTCACCCTTGGCCTCACGACGGCACATGCTGCCGTGACCAAGGGCTCCTATGGAACCACGCGCGACGGCCAGCCCGTCGAGCGTTACGTCCTGACCAACCAGAATGGTCTGGTCGCCAAGGTCATCACGTTTGGCGGCATCATCACCGAGCTGCACGTGCCGGATCGCAACGGCAAGCTGGCCAACATCGCGCTCGGCTTCGATACGCTCGCCGAATACGAGGAACACAACGGCACCGTCTACTTCGGCTGCATCACCGGCCGCTTCGCCAACCGCATCGCCGGAGGCAAGTTCGACCTCGACGGGAAAACCTACACCCTCGACCTGCATCCGAACACCTCGTTTCACCTCCACGGCGGACTCCGCGGATTCAGCAAAGTGATCTGGCGGGCGGAAATCCTCCGCGATCCGCGCGGGCCGGCGCTGCGGTTGAGCTGCCTCAGCAAAGACGGAGACCAGGGCTTCCCCGGCAATTTGAAGACGAGCGTCACCTATGTGCTCACGGATGACAACGCACTCGCCATCGAATACGAGGCGACGACCGACAAGGCGACGCCGGTCAACCTCACCAACCACACATATTTCAATCTGGCCGGAGCCGGCAGTGGCACCGTGCTCGATCATCGCGTGACCCTGCACGCGCAACGTTACCTCGAGACGGATGCCGACATGGTTCCGACCGGCCGACTTCTGCCGGTGGCGGGCACACCGTTTGATTTCACGAAACCCGCCGCCATCGGTGCGCGGAACAGCCAGATCAACGTCGGCGGTTACGACCACGCCTTTGTCCTCGCGGACAAAGCGCGGTCCAAGCCTGCCCTCGCCGCCGAGGTGTCCGAGCCGAAGACCGGCCGCGTGATGGAACTCCGCACCGATCAGCCGGGCGTGCAGTTCTACACCGCCACCTATACCACGGCGCTCAAGGGACTGGGCGGCGCCACCTACGATCGCTTCCACGGCTTTTGCCTCGAGACGCAGCACCACCCCGACTCGGTGCATCACGCTGCTTTTCCGACCACGATTCTCCGCCCCGGCACCACGTATCGCACCGTCACCACCCACCATTTCTCCACCCGTTGACCATGAACCAAATCGACCTCCACCAACGCGTCGCCATCGTCACGGGAGGCGCCCGGGGAATCGGCCGTGCCATTGCCGAACGTCTCCTCGCGTCGGGAGCGCGGGTTTCTCTCTGGGATATCGACACCGCGGCACTCGCCGCGGCTGCCTCCGAACTCGGTGCGCCCGGCGCGGTGCATACGGTCTTGGTCAATCTGGCGGACCTCGCCTCAGTCCAGGCCGCGGCGGAAGCGACCGCGGCAGCGTTTGGTAAAATCGACATTCTGGTGAACAACGCCGGCATCACCGGCGGCAACGCCAAGACGTGGCAACTCGATCCAGCGGACTGGCGGCGAGTGATGGAGCTTAATCTCAATGGGCCGTTCTACTGCTGCCACAGTGTGGTGCCGCATCTGCTGAACAACGGTTACGGTCGCATAGTGAATATCGCCTCCATTGCGGGCAAGGAGGGCAATCCCAACGCCGCCCACTACAGCGCCTCAAAAGCCGGCGTGATCGCGCTGACCAAATCACTCGGCAAGGAACTCGCGACGGCTCACATCACGGTGAACGCAATCGCCCCTGCGGTCATCGCCACGGACATCCTGAAGCAGATGACCCAGTCGCACATCGACTACATGCTCTCCAAGATTCCTATGGGACGCTTCGGCAAGAAAGAGGAGGCGGCGGCGCTCGTGGCGTGGATCTGCTCCGAGGAGTGTTCCTTCACCACCGCCACGGTCTTTGATCTCTCCGGCGGGCGCGCCACGTATTGAAGCGGGAACGAAGCCCCTGAGATGACGACCAAGGAAGATTGAGAACCTGAATCCCAAACGCCGAAACTCCCGCGCACCTCGCGCCCTCGCTCCGCCACTGCCCGATTCCACCACCACTCACCCATGAACGTGACCATCCTCCAACGCCCGTCCTCGCTCGTCGAGGGCGTCTGCCAGCAGCTCGCGGGTTTGATCCGCGGCGACCACACGGGCGCGGAGCGCTGGCTGCCCGCCGAACGCGCACTCTCCGAACAGCTCGGCGTCAGCCGCACCGTCGTGCGTGAGGCCACCAAAAGGCTCGAACAACAGGGCCTGCTCGAGGTGCAGCACGGCACCGGCATCCGGGTCGTCGACAAATTGCACCGGCCCCTAAACGGCTCGCTCGAGTTGTTGATCCCCGACGTCGCCGAGCGTCTGCAGCAGCTCAACGAAACCCGACTTTCCATCGAGCCGGACGCCGCGGGCCTCGCTGCGCAACGCGCCACGAAAGAGCAAATCCGCGTCCTGCGCCGCATCCACGCCGAGTTGGAAGCCGCGGCCGACAACACCGCCGCCATCGTGGCCGATCTCAATTTTCACCGCACGCTCGCCGAGGCCAGCGGCAATCTCATCTTCCGCCTCGTCCTCGACTCGCTCGCAGAACTCGGCCTCGCCAGCCGGCAACGCACCATCGGTCGCATCGGCAAGGCGACCGCCATCGAGCACCACGCCGAGGTGCTGAACGCGATCGACGCCCGCGACCCGGACGCCGCGCGCCGGGCGATGCGCCGGCACATCCTCGCCGCCGGCGAGGATATGGACCTCCCGTCACTCAAAACTCGTAAGACCAGGTAGCTGATGAAGTCCTTCGCCATCGCCCTGGCAGTCTGTCTTGGCCTCGTCGCGTCTGCCCAAGCCGAAGAGCGCTACCTGCTCGCGGCGGACACGCAGGTCATCGAGATCGACCGCTCTGGCAAAGTCACAGCGTTACTGAAGCATCCTGGCCACGGCGGCATTTACGATGCCGCGCGGCTGCCGGATGGCGGGATTGCGTATGCGCACCGGGGCGGCTTGGCGGTGTTTGATGCGAAGAACAAGCTGGTTCTGGACCACCGTGCCCGTCCGGGAACCAAGGGCACGGAGGCCAACAGCGTGGCAGTGCTCGAAGGCGGAAAGAAGTTCGCGCTCATGGACAGTGGCGTGAATCAGATCCGCATCGTCGATCGCTCTGGCGCGGTGGTGAGCGAGACGCCGCTGCCCGAACTCAAAGACGATCCGGTGCACTTCCGCTATCGCACTATCCGCGAGGTGCCGGGCGAGAATGCCTTCTGGGTCGGGCAATACGCGCGCAAAACGGTGCTGAAGGTGGAGACGGCTACGGGGCGGGTATTGCAGGCGATTCCGCTCGACCCGCTGCTCAAGTCGTCACCCACCGTGAAGAAGGCTTTTGCCGCCTTGCCGGCCAAGGATGGCTCGCTGTGGGTAGCCACATCCACGGGTTGCCAATTGCTGCATCTCGATGCGGCTGGGAAAAAGCTCGGCGTTTGGAGCATCGAGGACCTTGGCCTGAAATGTCTCTTCCTGCTCGGGATGGCGCAACGCGCCAATGGCAACCTGCTCATCGCTTGCGGTGATTTTCACTTGCGGAACGCAGACGAGGGACGCGACCTGCTAGCGGAGATCGATCCAACCGGGAAAGTCGTGTGGCGGCTCACGCGGGAGCAGTTGGTGGATCAAATCGAGGGTGTCATCGACAAGACGAGTGGCCTGGAGGAGATGCGCGTCACGAACGTTCAGGTGTTAGACGTGCCTGCTTCGAAGTCGGTGAGCGTGGGACCGATCCATACTTTCATCGGGAAACACTGCATCGACTGCCATGACGATAGCATCTCCAAGGGCGACTTCGACATCACGGCGCTCGCCTTCCGGCTCGATGACGCGGGCAATCGCGCGCGGTGGGCGCGGGTGTTTGACCTCGTCGGACAGGGCGAAATGCCGCCGCCGGAGGAGCCGGAGGTCGGCGCGGAGGAACGGAAGCAGTTCGTCGTGCAACTCGGCGCGGAGCTGCTGAAGGCCTCGCAGGCAGAGGTGGCGAAGAACGGGCGCGGGCCGGTGCGGCGGCTCACCCGGGTGGAGTTTGAAAACAATCTGCGGGTGCTGCTGAAACTGCCGCAGCTCGACATCCGCGACAAAGTTCCCGCTGATCGCGATGCGCATGGATTCACGAAAGTGTCGGCGCTGCTCGACGTGTCGCGCGTGCAGCTCGACGCCTATCTCGATGCCGCGGAGACCGCGCTGCGCCAGGCGATGGCGGACGATAAGCCGCCGGCAGCGCCCGTGACGCAGCGCTTCACGGGCACAGATCTTTTTCCAGGGCTGGACACCTTCGGCGGGCGCGAGGCGATGTTCTTCGCACGCGACAACCGCATGGTCGCGATCAGCGCGAAAGAGCTTGTGGCGATGACGCCCGAGCAGCGGCGCGATCCCACTCTAGAGATGGCGCTTTTTCGCTCCGCGACGTGGCCCTACTTCGGCTATCCGCGTGGCTTCCGGGCAAAAGAAAGCGGCGCGTATCGGGTGCGCTTCCGCGGTCGCGCGGTGCGGCAGGCGCGAGATTTTCGACTCGTGCCCGCGCATGCGCCGATTGCGATGAGCTTCCGCGCACGGCAGCCCTCGGGGGCGGACGTCTCCGGCGATGTGCGCGAGACCGGTGGATGGATAGATCTGCAGCCGGACGCGCGGGACTTTGAGACGACGATTCGCCTCATGGCGGGCGAGACTTTCGAATACAGCCCGCTCGGACTTCCCGTGCCGTTTATCCGCACGGACGGCGGCTTCTATTACGACTATCCGCCCATGCCGCCGGAGGGTCATCGCGGTGTGGCGATCCAGTGGCTCGAAGTCACTGGGCCGCTGCGCGAGACGAAGTGGCCGCCGCAGTCGCATCGCGTGCTGTTCGACGATGTCTCACTGGCGCGGGGCACCGCAGCGGATGCGGAGCGTTTGTTCCGGCGCTTTGCCGCGCAGGCCGCGCTGCGACCAATGAGCGGGCAGGCGCACGAGCCATTCCTTAAACTCATCCGCGCCAAGCTCGCCGGTGGAGCCACTTTTGCCAATGCGATGCTCGCAGGCTATCAGGCGCTGCTGTGCTCTTCGCATTGCCTCTATCTCACGGAGCCGCGAAAGGAGTCCGGTGACGCGCATTTCGCCATCGCGAATCGGCTCTCGCATTTCCTTTGGAACTCGCGCCCGGATGACGAACTCGCACAACTGGCGCGAACCGGCCGTTTGCGCGAAGCCTCAGTGCTGCGGGCGCAAACCGAACGCCTCATCGCCGACCCGCGCTTCGAGGATTTTGTCGCCACATTTGCCGACGAATGGCTCGATCTGCGCAAGCTGCGCCGCGACATCCCGGACGAGCGCCTGTATCCCGAGTATCGCCGGGACGACTATCTCGTGGATTCAATGGAGCACGAGACGCGCGCCTTTCTCCGCACCATGGTGCGCGAGAATCTGCCTGCCAGCACGGCGATCACCGCAGACTTCACTTTTGTGAACGACCGCCTCGCCGCGCACTACGATCTGCCGCGCGTGAGCGGGTCCGCGATGCAGCGGGTGACTTTGCCAAAGGGCAGCCCTTTTGGCGGACTCATCACGCAGGCCGCGCTGATGAAGCACACCGCCAACGGCACCACGACCTCGCCCGTGCTGCGCGGCGTGTGGATCATGGAAAAGCTGATGGGCCAGCCGCCGCCCCCACCGCCGAAGAGCGTGCCCGCCGTGGAGCCGGACATTCGCGGCGCCACCACCATCCGCGAGCTGCTGGCGAAACACACTGAGTCAAAAAACTGCGCAGGCTGTCATGCGAAGTTCGATCCGGTCGGTTTCGCGCTGGAGAACTTCGATGTGATGGGCTCATGGCGGGATCGGTATCGCGGCATGGAGCGCGGAGAGAAAATCACGGGCTTCGATCCCGCCGGACATCCCTACACCTACTTCGTTGGACAGCCCGTGGACGCGTCGGGAAAACTGCCGACGGGCGAGACTTTCCGCGACATCCACGAGATGAAGCGGCTCCTCGCCGCCCATCCGCGGCAGCTCGCGCGCAACCTTCTCCACCACCTCACGCTGCACGCCACTGGCACGCCCGTGGGCTTCGCCGACCGCGCGGAGATCGAAGCCCTGCTCGATGGCTGCGCGGCCGACGGATATCGGGTGCGCGACCTCGTTCACGCACTGGTGCGGAGCAGCATCTTTCTTGGCTCAGAGATCGGACCATGAACACGCCCCACATCTCCACACCCATTCCCCGCCGCCGCTTCTTGCGCGGTCTCGGCGTCACGCTGGCCCTGCCTGCATTGGAATGCCTGATGCCAGTATTCGCCCGCGCCGCCGCGCCAACGTCACCGAAGCGAATGCTGCTCATCTCCAATAATCTCGGCGTGCTGCCGCAGCACTTCTTTCCCAAAGAAAAAGGTCTCGGCTACACGCCTTCGCCCTATCTGAAGGAACTCGCTGCGTTCCGGAGTGACTTCACGATCTTCAGCGGGCTCTCCCATCCCGCCGTCACCGGAGGACACAGCACGGAAAACTGTTTTCTCACCGCCGCACGCGAGCCCACCCGCAGCGGGTTCCGCAACAGCATCTCGCTCGACCAATTCGCGGTCGAGAAGCTCGGCCAGCAAACCCGCTTTCCCGCGCTGAACCTTGGCGTGAATATCGACAAAGCGAACCGCAGCCTCTCCTGGACCCGCGATGGCGTGCTGCTGCCCGCCGAAGACAGCCCAGCTGGTTTGTTCCGCAAAATGTTCATCCAAGGCGATGCTCAGGACGTCGCGCTGCGGCTGAAGCGTCTCGAAGAGCGCGGCAGCGTTCTCGATGTGCTCCGTGACGACGTGCGCGGCTTCGAGCGCGGCCTTGGCGCTGCGGACCGCTCGCGGCTCGACCAGTATCTCACCTCCGTCCGCGAACTGGAGGAGCGCCTCGCCGTCTCCGGCGAATGGGAGCGGAAACCCAAGCCCGAAACCAAGGCCACTCCTCCGCAAGACATCGCCGACAAAGCCCGCTTCTTCCCCAAGATCCAGCTCATGCTCGACATGGCGCGCCTCGCCTTCGAGACGGACTCCACGCGCATCGTCACGCTCATGGTGGACGGCTTTGCCACGCCCGTATTCGAGATCGACGCCCAGCAGCGCACGCGCGATGGCTACCACAATCTCAGCCACCACGGTCAGTCGAAGGAGAAGCTCGCCGAACTCGAAAAAGTGGACCTCCAGCAGATGCGACACCTGCGCGATCTCATCTCCGCGCTCGCCGCCACACCCGGCGCCGACGGCGCCCGCCTGCTCGATCAGACGATGGTCCTTTACGGCAGCAACCTGGGCGATGCCAACGTCCACAACTGCACCAACCTCCCCATCCTGCTCGCCGGTGGCGGATTCAGACACGGCCAGCACCTCGCCTTTGACACCCTGCACAACAAGCCGCTGTGCAATCTCTTCGTCTCTATGTTGCAAAACATGGGCATCGAATCCGCGGCATTCGGCAGCAGCGGCGCCACCCTCAGCGGATTGAGCCAACTCTAAACTATGAGAACCCTCCTTATCTCGCTTGTCCTCGCCACCTCAGCCTTCGCTGAAATAAGAACCGAAACCATCAGCGTGCCCATGCGCGATGGCATCAAGCTCGCCACCGACATCTATCGCGATGATGCAGTGACCAAGGCCCCCGTCGTCCTCATGCGCACGCCCTACGATCGCACGAAGGCGAAGGGCAATGCCGAGAAATTTGCGCAGGCGGGCTACATCGCGGTCATGCAGGACTGTCGCGGCACGCGAGCGTCCGAAGGCGTGATGGCTCCCTACAACAACGAAGGCCAGGACGGCTTCGACACGATCGAGTGGATCACGCGCCAGCCGTGGTGCAGCGGTCGCGTGGGCATGATGGGCGGCTCGTATGTCGGCGCGGTGCAATGGCAGGCCGCGGCCGAACACCCGCCCGGCCTCGCGGCGATCGCGCCGCAGGCGACCTGGAGCAGCTTCTATCGCAACATCTATCTTGGCGGCGCGGTGCGGCTTTCGCTGATCGCGAGCTGGATTGCCGGCAACACGCCGAAACCCGCCGGCGTGACACCGGGCGACATGAACGTGGCGTTGATGCGCCTACCACTCAGCGACGTCGACGAAGCCATCGGCTGGCGCATGCCGTGGCTCGACGCCTTTCTCACCCACCCGGAGCCCAACGGATTTTGGACGCGGCTGGATCTCACGTCGCGCCTGCCCGAACTCGCGCTCCCCGTGCTGCACGTCGTCGGCTACTACGATTTCTTTTCGCGCGAGTCGGTCGGAAATTTCATGATCATGCAGCAGCAGGCACGCGATCCCGCAACGCGCCAGCAACAGCGGCTCATCCTCGGCCCGTGGGATCACGGCACTGTCGGTAAGACGAAGGTGGCCGAGGTGGAGTTCGGCGCGGAGGCGGCCGTGGACACGTTCGCTTTGCAGGTCGACTGGTTCGACCGGCACCTCAAACAGGACGCGGCCGCACGCGCGAAACCGTTCGCACCCGTGCGCTACTTTTCGATGGGCGACAACGTGTGGCGCGACGCGCAGGCGTGGCCGCCCGCGGGGTTCAGCGCGACGTCGTTTTATCTGCGCTCGGATGGCAAGGCGAATACCCGCGGCGGATCGGGCCGGCTCACGCGCGAGGCTCCTGCGACCGCGGAACCTTCCGACCGGTTTCGCGCCGATCCGGCAAATCCGGCTCCGGCGTGTCCGGTCACTCCCACCCGCCCGATCAAGGCCGCCGTGTGGGGACCGGTCGACCAGAGCGCCACCGAGGATCGCGCCGACGTCTTGGTGTATACGAGCGAGGCGATGCGCGAACCGCTGACCTTTGCGGGCAACATTGAGGCTAAGCTTTACGTCTCCGCCGACACGCCCGACGCTGACTGGGCGGTGAAACTCGTCGACGTGCGGCCCGATGGTTTTGCGCAAAATCTCGCCTCCGGGATTTTGCGCGGGCGCTACCGCGAGAGCCTGCTCAAGGCTAAACCGCTCCAGCCCGGCCAAGAGTATGAAATCACGGTCGATTTGGGGCCCTGCGCCGCGACGATCGCGCAAGGTCACAGGCTGCGCGTGGACATCTCCGGCGCGCTCTTCCCTCTCTACGACCGCAACCCTAACACGGGCGAAGGTCCCTTTGGCCGCCGGACCGCCATCGCCACCGAGAGCGTGCATCACCGGCCCGGTGCGCTCTCGCGTCTCATCTTGCCCTGTCGGCCCTGATTCTCTTCCGCCATGCACCTTCCCCTCATGGGCAGTCACGTAGCGCCGCACGCCGGCGAGGAGTTCGCAGGTGTAGGTGCGCGTGGTTTCGACCAAGAGTGCGCCGCGGGGAGGACGCCGATGGCCAGAGGCCCTGAAGAACAGGTGACTAAAAACCTGAGAATTTCTGACCAGACAGTGCAGTGACGAAAACTGCTAAGCCGAATATAATTATTTATCATGACTCCTCCATTCCACGGCAAGGCTCTCATCGTGCTCCTCCTCGCGAGTGCGGTCGCACCCCTCGGCCTGAGTGCGGCTCCTGACACGGCTTTCTTCGAAACTAAGGTGCTCCCACTTCTCACCCAGCGGTGCTTCGAATGCCATTCGCACGAAAAGAAGATCAAGGCCGGTCTCGCGCTCGACTCGCGGGCCGGCTGGGTGGCGGGCGGCGACAGCGGTCCGGCGATCCTCCCCGGCGAAGTGGAAAAAAGCCTGTTGATCAAAGCCGTGCGCTACACCGATGACGACCTGCAGATGCCGCCCAAGGAGAAGTTGTCCCCCGCGGAAATCGAAATCCTCGAGCAATGGGTGAAGCAGGGGGCGGTCGATCCGCGGTCCGGCGAAGTTGCAAAAAAGGGCCGGACGATCGACCTCGCCGAGGGGAAAAAGTTCTGGGCCTTCCGACCGGTGACCAATCCCGCTCCTCCCCGCGTGAAGGACAAGGCGTGGCCGCTGGACCCGCTCGATCGGTTCATCCTAGCAAAACTGGAAAAATCCTCTGTGCGTCCGATCGGCGACGCGGATCGTCCGACGTGGCTTCGCCGCGTTAGCCTCGACCTGACCGGCCTGCCGCCCACGCCAAATGAGGTTGCGGCGTTTGAGCATGACGACACACCGAAGGCCCGCGAGAACGTGGTGGACCGGCTGCTGGGTTCACGGGCGTTTGGCGAACGCTGGGCGCGGCACTGGCTCGATCTCACCGGCTATGCCGACATGATCGGCACGTCGAACAACGTCTTCGCCGAGCATGCGTGGCGCTATCGCGACTATGTGATCGCCGCGTTCAATGCCGACAAGCCGTTCGATCAGTTCGTGCGCGAGCAAATCGCGGGTGACCTGCTGCCGGCCAAATCCACCGAGTATCGCGCGGAGCAGATCACGGCGACGGGTTTCCTCATGCTCGGCGACATCGAGATCGTGAACCCCGACAAAGCGAAGATGGAAACCGATCACATCGACACCCAGATCACCAAGATTGGCGCCACGTTTATGGGCATGACGCTTGGCTGTGTCCGCTGTCATGATCACAAATTCGATCCCGTCGGGGTCGAGGACTACTATGGCATCGCCGGCATGCTGCGCAGTTCGCCGTCGACCCGGAAGATTCCCTTTGGCGTGTGGAGCACGCTCAACACGACCGACCTTCCTGAGACCGCGGAGCAACTCGCCGCGCGCACGAAACTCGAGGCCGAACACGAGGAGAAACTGGCGGCGATGAAAGAGGAGCAAACCCGGCTCACCGACGAAAAGAAGGCGGTCGTCGCGGCGCTGACCAAGCTTGGCAAACCGGCGAAAGCGGCGGCCGCCACCCCGGCCACGACCGAGGCGGAAAGGAACGCTCCGGTCGAAGTGACGAACACCACAACGGGCGAAAAAAGCGCCGTGGCCGCGGTCGGCACGTCAAAGTCCGAGGCCGAGACGAAGCTAGCGGATACCGCGCCCGATCCGTCCGCTGCCGAAAGGGAAAGACTCACCAAGCGGCGTGACGAACTCACCGAGACGCTCAAGAAACATGCCGCCGCGGTTCAGCACGCGGAGTTTTTCAGCTCCAAGGCGCCGAAGGCATTCGCGATGCACGACGGCGATAAACCGGCGGACATGCCGGTCTACATCCGCGGCAATCCGTATGCCCCGGCGGCGGTCGTCCCGCGCGGTGTGCTGCGGGTCGCCTCATGGGACAAATTTCCGCCCATCCCGGCCGGCCAGAGCGGCCGCATGCAACTCGCCGATTGGCTGGCGGACAAACGCAATCCGCTCACTGCGCGGGTGACGGTCAATCGCATCTGGCAGAAACTTTTTGGCGAGGGGATCGTCCGCAGCGTGGATTATTTCGGCGTGCGCGGGGAAACGCCATCGCATCCCGAGTTGCTCGATCACCTCGCGACGCGGTTCATGAAGGACGGTTGGTCGCAGAAGAAATTCATCCGCGCTCTCGTCCTCAGCCACGCCTATCGCCTGGGCAGTGCCAACGATCCGGTGGCGATGAAAGTGGATCCGGAGAACCGGATGTTCTGGCGCATGAACCGCCAGCGGCTCGATGCCGAGGCCCTGCGGGATTCGCTGCTCGCCGTGAGCGGAGAATTGAAGCCCGCCGGCGGCGGGCCGGCCCTGGTGCTGGAAAATGTCGAGAACACGGGCAGCCTGGTGCAAAAGGGCGTGAACCCGCCGAACTACACCCACAAGGTTCCGCGCCCCGAGGAAGAGTTCACGCGCACGATTTACCTGCCGGTGTTGCGCAACGGTTATGCGGCCGCGGACCGCACGCGCGCGTTTTTCGACTTCGTCAATCCGGCGCAGATCGCGGGACAACGCGCGCAGACCGTCGTGCCCACGCAGGCGCTGTTCCTTCTCAACAACGACCTCCTGCGCAAACGGGCGGGGACCCTTGCGAAGAACGTGATCGCCGCGCACCCGGACCGCGAGGCGCGGCTCGATGAGCTCTGGCGGCGCGTCTTCAGCCGCGCGATCACCCCTGCGGAGCGGGGCGACGCCGTCGCGTTTCTCGACCAGCTCGATCCGCTACTGAAAACCCGAGCCACCGCCGAGACGGTTGCCTGGCAGGAACTGTGCCACGGCCTGCTGGCATCGAACCAATTCATTTTCCGCCTCTAAACCAAACTCATTCCCCCCATGAAAACCGCGTTCCTTCCCACCCGTCGTCACTGGCTTCAGAGCGCCGCCTGCGGCTTCGGCGTACTCGCGTTGCAGGATATCCTTCGCGCCACTACACATCCGCAGACCGCCCGGATCCCCGGCCTGACGCCCAAGGCCAAACGCGTCATTTTCCTTTTCATGCAAGGCGGACCTTCCCAGATGGATCTGTTCGACCCGAAGCCCTTCATCACTGATCGGCACGGCCAGAAAATCGACTCACCGCTGCGTCCGGAGGTCACGCAGGTCGGCACGGAAAAGTATCTCGCGCTCGCTGCGATGGCGCCGGTGAAACCGCGCGGCCAGTGCGGCATGATGATTTCCGACCTGATGCCGCACCTTGCCGGGGTGGCGGACGACCTCTGCCTGCTGCGGGGCATGAACGCCGACAATCCGCAGCACGCGGGCGCGACACTGCAATTCCACACCGGCACCTTTGCGGAAGTGCGGCCGTCGATGGGCGCGTGGGTCAGCTACGGGCTCGGCACGGAGAATCAGGACCTGCCCGCGTTCATTACCATCCAGCCCGGCGGCGTGCGCGAATACGGCTCCGCGTTTCTTCCCGCCATCCATCAGGGCACGGCGCTCACCGTGCCGCTGAACGACAAGACCTCGCCCATCGCCGACCTCCGCAACGTGTCCGCCAGCGACGACGTGCAACGCGAGCGCATCGAGCTCATGCACCGCCTGAACCGCCGCCTCGTCGGCGATCTCCAGGGCGATGCGGCCATGGAGGGGATGATCCAGAACATGGAACTCGCCTTTCGCATGCAGACCGCCACGCCGCAAATCGTGGACATTGCGAAGGAGAGCGACGCGACGAAGGAACTTTACGGCGTCGGCGGTAAGGACACGGATAAAAATGCCCGCGCCTGCCTGCTCGCGCGCAAACTCAGCGAAGGCGGGGTGCGCTTTGTCCAGGTCACGATGGGCGGCTGGGATCACCACGGGGATATCCGCGGCAACCTGCCCAAACTTTGTGCCCAGACCGATCGTCCGGTCGCCGGTTTGCTGAGGGATCTGAAGTCGCGCGGGCTGCTCGAGGACACGCTGGTGTTGTGGAGCGGCGAATTTGGCCGCACGCCGTGGAGCCAAGACCTGAGTGGAACTGCCCCGATCGACAAACACGGACGTGAACATCAGCCCGAGAGTTTCTGCTCCTGGATGGCCGGAGGAGGGATCAAGGCCGGGCTCACGTTTGGCGAAACCGACGAGATGGGTTATCGCGCCGTTGCGGGCAAGATGCACGTCCACGATCTCCACGCGACCATCCTGCACCAGCTCGGAATCGATCACACCAAGCTGACCCGCCGGCACCTCGGCCGGGATTTCCGGCTCACCGACGTTTACGGCGAAGTGGTGAAGGAAATTCTCGCCTAATGAACCCAGCGCCAGTTGTTCTGCCCTTGTTTGCTTATGCGGTGAACATAGCGGGGATCCATTGCATCGGTAGTGTGAGCAACCTGGCGGAGAAACAGACCCTGCGCCGACGCGGAATGTCACAGACGATATGGTCGCTTCAGTGAGCATAGTAGCCCTCAAGCAGTATCTGCCGGTTCGGACCACAAAACTCATCTTTCAGGGCACCGTGCCATTTCTGACTAATGATCGTAACCAAATCCCCATGAGGCAAACCAACACGACTTCCGGTTCCGTCGTTTCGGTTGACCTTGCGCAGCACAAAATCGAGCAATTCCGTCTCCTGATGGCAGGGGTGCTCTCGCTCAAGCACGACCCTGCGAGCCCGCCGCAGTCTGGATCCAGCGACACCTTCACCGCGCCGAAGAGGTCTGCTGCAGGAACACGGGTGGACGAGGGCATACTCATCCTCACCGCCGCGATCACCGACGAAAGCAAGGGGGCGGGTTCAAGGATGAGGTCGAATGCACTATCCGACGTATAATGAAAGCCCAGCTGAACCTGAACGGACTAATATAGATGAGCACGAGACCAAACGCTCAGGGGCCCCGGCCAGCCGGCTTGGCGGCTGCCTCAGCATCGATGGCGGCTGGGGCGCCGGAAAACAGAACTCCCTTTCCCATGAAAATCATCCGCTACCAGGACGCCGAAGGGCGCATTCACTATGCAAGCGAACAGGCCGACGGAACGGCCCGACGCATTGACGGCGACATTTTCGGCCGCCACGTCGTCACCGGTGAGGTCGTGCACCCCGGCCGACTGCTGGCACCGGTGGTGCCCACGCAGATCCTCTGTATCGGCCTGAACTACCGGCGTCATGCCGCGGAAAGCGGAGCCGCCGTCCCCGAGCGGCCGGTCCTTTTCGTGAAAGGCATCAACACGCTGCAGAATCCGGGTGAACCCATCTTGATCCCGACCCACTTGAAGAGCAGCGAGGTCGATTACGAATGCGAACTTGCCGTCGTGATCGGCAAGTCGTGCAAGAATGTCCGCCGGGAAGACGCGCTCGACTACGTGCTGGGCTATACGTGCTGCAACGATGTGTCGGCCCGAGATTGGCAGCTGCGGTTCGGCGGCGGCCAATGGTGCCGCGGCAAGTTCTTTGACACTTTCTGTCCGCTGGGGCCGAGGCTGGTGACCCGGGATGAAATCCCGGATCCCAACCGCCTGGGGATCATGACTCGGTTGAACGGACAGACGGTGCAGTCGTGGAATACGGACGACATGATCTTCCCCGTCCGCGACCTCATCGCGTTTCTGAGCGGGAGTACGACGCTGCCCGCCGGCACGGTGATCCTGACCGGCACGCCGCATGGGGTGGGCATGGCGCAGAAACCGCCGCGCTGGCTCAAAGCCGGCGATGAAGTGACCATCGAAATCGAGGGGATCGGATCCCTCACCAATCCAGTGGCCGACGAGCCGCAACATTAACCAACCGCCCAAGACCCATGTCCATCACCCCAACTTCTGTCGCACTTATCACCGGAGGCGCATCCGGAATCGGATTTGCGATCGCCCGTAAACTGCTCTCGCAAGGATCCACGGTCGCGCTGGTCGACCTCGGAGCCGAGCGTCTCCAAGCTGCCGCCCGGCAACTTGGCGGCGATGTCCTCACCTTCGAGGCGGATATCACCTCCGAGGATTCGGTCCAGCGTGCCGTTGGACAACTTCTGGCAAGCCGCCAGCGGATCGACGTCCTCGTCAACTCCGCCGGCATCACCGGGATCACAAACCGCAAGGCGGCGGACATTCCCTTCGAAGATTTTCAGCGGGTGGTCGCGGTCAATCTCCATGGTTCCTTCCTCACGGCGAAGGCGGTCCTGCCCACCATGGCTCGCCAGGGCTTCGGGCGCATCCTGCTAATCGCCTCCATCGCCGGCAAGGAAGGCAACGCCGGGATGTGCTCCTACTCGGCTTCGAAGGCGGGCGTCATCGGGCTAACAAAGTCCCTCGGCAAGGAATATGCCGAAACCGGCGTGACCATCAACGCGCTGGCTCCGGCCGTCATTCGCACCGCCATGGTCGACGCGATGCCTCCCGAACAAGTCAAGGTCAACACAGACAAGATTCCGATGCGGCGCTGCGGCACGCTCGATGAAATCGCCCACGTGGCCGCCTTTATCGTCTCGCGGGAAAACGGTTTCACCACGGGCTTCTGCTACGATCTTTCCGGAGGACGCGCCGTATACTGAACAGCAAATCGCATTCTTCGATCCGGGTTTCTGGCGTCACCCAGGGCCGACGGAAATTCACCTTCGGCCCTGCAGCGCACCGGCACAGGGGAGGACTCGATCGGAAGTTAGCGAGAAAGGCCGTGAATCAGGCGCGAGGGCAAAGGCGGGTAGCGAGAGGATTTAACCCGCAGTGCGCGCGACGCGACGCAAAAGCCGTAGTATGCTACCTCATGGGCCAGGAATTGAAGACCGTTCCCTTCGGCGAATATTTTGCTTCTTCGGTTCTTCGGGGGAATCTCAGTGGATCAATTTATGATAGTGATCTTTTGAAGTCGGAAGGCCGTCTGGTCCAAAAACTGAAGTGATCATGCAGCGTCTTGGCAGTAGTAATTGAGCATCCCGCCAAGACGCTGGCGCCGCCGGACTTTCGCATTCGCGGATCCAAACTCCAATGCTGTTTGGAGAATTGGGCCATCGAGTCCCTGATGGTTTCGCTCGCGTTGATAGTGCTCGAGATGCTCGTCGACCATACCTCGCAGATGTTCTTCTCCGAAAAGGATCATTCGATCAGCTGGCGATATAGATCAGCTGGCAGCTTCCCTCTTTTAGGTGCGATGGTCGCACTCGGTCTGGTCTCCCGCGTGATTGTGACTTCGCCCGTCAAGGTATTGCTCGGCTGCGCCTGCGCTCCACCTTTTATTCCACCTCTGAGTCCAAAGTTGTTGAGCTACCCCGTCGCACGCACGCAGTTGGCTGACTTGGGGCCAAAGTTTGAGTCCAGAGTTCCGCTGGCGGCATTGCGCCGAGAGCAATCGGGCGGCGGTTATGGGCTTGCGGCGGTGGTGTGACGGCGCGCAAAGGCGGGTGCAGTCTCTGGGATCGTTCGGGAGCGGTTTCTGCGGGCCGGGGTCGAGTGCGCCGCAGTCAAACCTCAATTGTAGCCTCTCCGTCGCCGGCAAGGACACTACGCCTGCGGCGTTCCTCCTTGCCGGTGCCTCCGGTGCGGAAATGCAAAATCCTCGAATTGCCACTCAGCCAGTCATGTTGGAGGCGGAGAAATGAACCGCACATGGATCAGCTCCTATTCATTCTTGATCTGACGGGAAAAAAGCCCACTTTTCCCGTCAACGATCAGATGACCAATAAGCCGCAAACAATTGATTACCTGGTTCGTAGCCATATCTACGGGCATGGTAGGGGTTGGGTATTCACACCGCGGCATTTTCAGCGGATAGGCAGCGCGGCTGCAATCGAATCCGCGCTGCGGCGGCTCAGACAACAGGATATCATCCGTAAACTCAGCCGGGGGCTTTACGATTACCCGGTGCAGCATCCGGTGCTCGGCACCGTTGCACCCTCCGCCGATGCGATTGCACGCGCGTTGGTGGGACGCGATGCCATTCGCCTTCAACCTGCCGGCGCCTATGCCGTCAACGTGCTCGGTCTCTCCGAACAGGTGCCATCGCGCATCGTCTTTCTTACCGACGGCCCGGCTCGCAAAGTAAAAATTGGCAAACAGGAGATCATCCTGAAGCGAACCGTTCCGCGGAACATGGCCGCGGCCGGACGCAAGAGCGGCACGTTGATCGAGGCGCTTCGTTATCTGGGGGAAAAACAGGTGGATGATCAGGTGTTGAGCATCGTTCGCCGGCAGATCGCCGACGAGGATCGCCCCATTCTTCGCAAGGACATCCTTCATGCTCCAGCCTGGATTGCCGACGTGCTGCGCCCCATGACCGGACCAGAATCCGTATCATGAATACGTTTCTCAAACTCCCTGCGACGGATCGTCGGCTGGCGTTCCAGCAGGTCGAGTCGCAGCTGGGCTTGCAGGCCGTCAGCGTCGAAAAGGATTTCTGGGTTTGCTGGACGCTGCGGACGCTTTTCGCGATGCCCGGCGTCGGCGATCACCTCACCTTCAAGGGCGGCACCTCACTTTCGAAAGCATGGAAGTTAATCCAACGCTTCTCCGAGGACATCGACTTGATCGTGGATAAAAATGCCCTCGGTTTCGGTGGTGACGCCGCCCCGGACCGGGCCTCCAGCAACAACAAGCGCAGGGAGCGCTTGGAGAAACTCATGGAAGCATCCCGGCAGTGGGTGCAGGGCACGCTGCAACCCGCGCTTCGCGACAATCTGAAATCAGCGTTGGGAGAGGCGGGCTGGAACCTCGAAGTCGATCCGGACGTGGCCGACGGCTAGTGTCTGCTTTTTCACTATCTATCTGTTTTTGCGACGACCAGTGCCGGCTACGTGCGACCGGTCGTGAAAATCGAACTCGGCGCGCGCTCGGACGACTGGCCGCACGAGACTATCGCGATCCAGCCCTATGTCCTCGAACTTTTCCCCGTCCTGGACGGGGATGCCGTGTTTTCCGCCCGGGTTCTCGCCGCGGAACGGACCTTCTGGGAGAAGGCGTGTTTGCTGCACGAGGAAACGTTTCGTCCGGCGGACAAGCCGCCTCGAAAACCGCGCATGGCCCGCCACTACTACGACCTTTGGTGCCTCCTGCGCGCCGGGGTGGGCGCGCGTGCCTTGGCCAACCCCGCGCTTTTCGAGCGCGTTGCCGAACATCGGGAGATTTTATTTCGCTATTCGTGGGTGGATTATTCGACGCACAAGCCAGGCACGTTCCGCCTGCTGCCGCCCGAAGCCCATCTGTCCGACTGGCGCGACGACTACCAAGAAATGCTCGGTCCGATGTTCTTCGGCGAGGTTCCCGACTTCGCCGAACTCCTGCGCGTCGTTGCCGAGTTTGAAACGACCTTCAACAAAACCGCGCTACGAAACCGGGGATAAGGAACGAAGTTCTCTGAAAAAATATTTGGCCCTCTGAACTCAAACGACATCGCGTGATCACCCGTTCCTTGTAGCCGATATATAATATAGGTTGCCACAAGGTTGCCAGAAATGGTGTTTTTGGCTTCACTTTTTAGAATTTGGATGCTTTTCTTTGCTCGTCCTAAAACACTAACCATCAACTAAGTCCGCGCGAACAAAGCGACTTAGCTTCAAGGCGGAATACGGATTCAAATCCTATCCTCTCCGCCA
>CANIJN010000004.1 GCA_947467625.1 Opitutia bacterium
CGTTGCGCTGGGAGATGCGGAGGATTTGGGCGGCGGAGGTGGTTGGGGTGCCGGAGGAGGCGAATTTTTCGGATTGGGAACAGGCGGAACCGATGGCCGAAAAGAGGCACACCACGATGCGAGAAAAAAAAATTAGCCGGCACCAGGCGGTGGCGCTCGCGGCTACCTGGATTCCGGGTGTCAGTTGCATGAGGTGAATGCGTTGTGCTGGTTGCAGCGACCCACTATGGTTTGATCGACACGTAGCGGTAGTCGGTGTGGTCCATAGGCGTGGGCTGCCAGCCTTTCACGGCGGGGTGGAGCAGATAGACGTGGGTGTTGAAATAGATGGGAATGACGGCGGCCGCGTCGAGCACGAGTGACTCGGCTTGCTGGAGCACGGCGGCGCGCTCGGTGCGGTCGGCGATGGTGTTGGCGCGATCGGTGAGCGCGTCATAAGCGGGGTCGGACCAGCCGGTGTGGTTGTTGCCCGAGTCGCTGCGCCACATATCGAGGTAGGTAGTGGCGTCGAGGTAGTCGGCGGTCCAGCTGCTCAGGAGAACTTGGTAATCTCCGGCGCGGCGGTTGGCGAAAACGGTCTTTTTTTCTTGGTTCGCGAGGCGGACGTCGAGGCCGAGGTCGCGGTGCCACATTTGCTGGATGGCTTCGCCGACGATGCGGAGGATCTCGGAATTGTGGTAGAGAATTTCGATGGGCGGGAGGCCGGCGCCGTGGGCATGGCCGGCGTCGGCCAGGAGTTGGCGGGCGGCAGCGAGATCGTAAGCGCGGCGGGTGGGCGGCGTGTAACCGACCAGGAGTGGCGAGATGAACGTAGGTGCGGGCAGGCGGCCGCCGGGGAGAATCTTCGCGGCGATGGTGTCGCGGTCGATGGAGAGCGCAAGGGCGCGGCGGATACGGGCGTCATGGAGCGGGGCTTTGCGGACGTTGAGACGGAAGAAATAGGTTTCGAGGTAGGGGTCGATGCGGAGATGCGGAGAGTTTTCTTTCTGGAGCGGGACGACTTTGGAGAGTGGGAGAGCCCAGGTGACGTGGAGTTGGCCGGCGCGGAAGGCGCGGTCTTCCGCGTCGATGTTGTCGATGGGGTAGAAGTGGATCGCGTTGAGACTGACTTTGGCGCGGTCCCAGTAGGTGGGAGATTTTTCGACGACGACGCGGGTGTTGAGGGACCATTCTTTGAGGACGAAGGGGCCGCTGGAAACGAGGAGGCCGGGACGGGTCCATTTCGTGCCGCGGTTGAAGGCATCGCCGACGGCGGCGATGGAGCGCACATGGATGGGGCGCCAAGGGGAGTTGAGGAGGATTTGCAGGAAGTAGGGGGCGGGGTGGGTCAGCGTCGCGACGAGCGTGTGGGCGTCGCGCGCGGTCGCGCCGACGGTGGAGAAATCGGTGGTCTGGCCTTTGTTGAACGCTTCGGCGCCGCGTAAGATATAGAGGAAGTAAGCGTAGTCGGCCGCGAGTGCAGGCGTGAGGATGCGGCGCCAAGATTCCACGCAGTCTTCGGCTGTGAGGGGCTCGCCGTTGGACCACTTCGCGTCGTTGCGGAGGTGAAAGGTGTAGGTGAGGCCGTCGGCGGAAATCTCCCAACGTTCGGCGAGGGCGGGAACCGGGGCCAGCGTGCCGGGCTCGTAGCTGATGAGTGGATCGAAGAGGGACTGGATGATCTTCGAGTCGCCGGTGCCGGTGACGGTCTGCGGGTCGAGATCGGAGGGTTCGGAGCCGATGCTGAAGTGGAGGACACTTTCACGGTTGGCGCGGTCCACAGTGGATTCGCGTTTGGCGCAGGAAGGTAGGAGCGGTAGAAGCAGGGCGACGACGAAAGCGAGGAGGCGCGAGACGGTTGTAGGCGTCATGAACGGGAGAGGAGGGCGACGGCGTGGGCGGCGATGGCGAGGCCTCGGCCGATGTCGTCGACGCCCTCGTTGGTGGTGGCTTTGAGACCAATCTCGTCGGGGAGAAGTCCGGTGGACCGGGCGAGGGCGGCTTTCATCGCGGCAAGGTGTGGGTAAATCTTCGGTTTCTCGGCGATGACGGAGGCGTCGATGTTGGCAATGCTGAACCCGAGCTTGGTGATCTCGGCGACGACGCGTTGGAGGAGCACCTGGGAGTCGATATGCTTGTAGGCGGGATCTGTATTGGGAAAAAAATGACCGATGTCCGGGAGGCCGGCGGCACCGAGCAGTGCGTCGCAGATGGCGTGCGTCAGGCAATCCGCGTCGCTGTGGCCCTCGAGGCCGTAGTCAGTGGCGAAGCGCACGCCGCCGAGGATCATGGGGCGGTCTGGGACGATGCGGTGGATGTCGTAGCCGTGGCCGATGCGGAAAGAAGCCATGAGCGGTGAGCTTAAGCCGGGGGCCTCGCGAGGAGGAACTCGAGGTAGAGGAGGTCGGCGGGGGTCGTGAGTTTCGGATTTGGGAAATAGTTTTCGAGGAGAGCGACCGGGTGGGCGAGCTGTTCGACGGCCTGGGCATCGTCGGTGATGAGGAGGCCGCGCGCTTGGACGCGGGTGTAGGCGCGACATATAAGGTCGCGGGCAAAAACCTGCGGCGTCTCCATGGCCCAGAGGCGCGAGCGGTCGAGGGTGCGGAGGCGGGCGTCGTCGCGGTGTTCTTTGATGGTGTCCGTGACGCGGTGGGCCAGAACGACGGCGTGTTCGCGGCGGACGATCTTGTGGAGTGCGACGAGTTGTTCGGGGCGTACGAGGGGGCGGGCACAGTCGTGGATGAAGACATGCGCGATGTCGGCCGGAAGCGCCGCGAGGGCGTTCATGACTGAGTCTTGCCGCTCGCGTCCGCCGTGAACGAGTACAGAGGGAGTGGGCGCGTAGGCGGAGAGTTCCATCATCTGGCGTTGGTCGCGGTAAACGATGACGTAGAGGTCGGCGATACCGCTCTGCATGAAGGCGGCCGCAGAATGCGCAAAGACTGGACGTCCGGCGAGGGGGGCGAGGACTTTGTCGACGACGGCACCCGCCATGCGGGAGCCGCTGCCGGCGGCGAGGAAGATGGCGGCGGTGCGGGACATCGTGCGTGGGGTGGAGCGTTGAAAACGGAGGGGTGGGGCTGGGCGATTACGAGATGGCGAGCTCGTCGAGAATGGCGCGGGCGGCGGCGGCGGGGTCTTTGGCTTTGAGGATGGGGCGACCGACGACGATGTAGGTGGAGCCGGCGCGGGCGGCTTCGGCGGGAGTCATGACACGTTTTTGATCGTCGCCGCCGGATTCACCCGCGGGGCGGATGCCGGGCGTGACGAGGGCAATGTCCGGCGGGAGTTGGGCGCGGAGCAGGGGAACTTCGAGCGGGGAGCAAACGAGGCCACGGAGGCCGGCGGAGGCGGCGAGCGCACCGAGGCGGGAGACTTGGGCGTCGGGAGCGACGGAGACGCCGAGCTCGGCGAGGCCGGCTGCATCCATTGAGGTGAGGACGGTAACGCCGAGGAGAAGGAGGTCGGGTTTCGTTTGTAGCTGCGCGGCGCGGGCGGCGGCCATCATCTCGCGTCCGCCAGCGGTGTGCAGCGTGAGCATGCCGATCGGGAGCGGAGCGAGCGACTCGACCGCTTTGGCGACGGTGTGGGGGATGTCGTGGAGCTTGAGATCGAGGAAAATGTTGAAGCCCTCATCGGCGACGGCGCGCACGTAGTCGGGACCGTAGGCAGTGAACATCTGGAGGCCGATCTTCACCCAGCGCACCGAGCCGCGGAGTTGGCGAAGGAGGGGCGCGGCGGTTTCGCGCGTGGGGACGTCGAGGGCGAGAATCAGTTCACAGGGCATGAGAAGATAAAACCACTAAGGAACACTCTTGGACAGTAATCAAAAACCAAAATGGGGATGTCGGGGAGGCGGGCGGGGAGATCTGATCAGAGGGATTGCTTCGTCGTCGGGCTCCTCGCAATGACAACAGGGCAATGAGCACGCTATCGATTTTTGCGCCGGCTAAGGTGAACCTCTTCCTCGCGGTCACGGGGCGGCGGGCGGACGGATATCACGATTTGGTGTCAGTCGTCGCGCCGGTGGAGTTTGGCGACACCCTGCGAGTGGAGGTGCAGGTCGGTGGAGGTGGGGCGGCTCGATTCGAGCTCGGGTGCGACGATGCGGCGGTGCCGGTGGACGAGACGAACCTCGTGTGGAAGGCGGCGCGGGCTTTTGTGGCGGCGACGGGATGGACGGGCGGTGCGAAATTTTTTCTGGAGAAACGCATCCCGATGGGGGCGGGATTGGGCGGGGGGAGCAGTGATGCGGTGGCTGCGTTGAGGGCGTTGAATGAGCTGACCGGTGGACTGCTCTCGTTAGAGCGATTGGCGGAAGTCGCGGCCGCGCTCGGTTCGGACTGCCCGCTTTTTTTGGCGCGCGCTCCCGTGGTCATGCGTGGGCGCGGGGAGCGCGTGGAACGATTGGCGACTGAGGTGGCGGCCCGTTTGCACGGCCGGCGGGTGTTGCTCTTCAAACCGGATTTCGGGATTTCGACTCCGTGGGCCTTTGGCCGCATGGCGGCGACGCCGACGAGTTACCTTCCTGCGACGCAAGCGGAGACGAGGCTGGCTGCGTGGATGAACACTCCCGGGGCGCGGGCGGAAGAACTTTTGAGCAACAACATGGCCGACGTGGTCGGTGCGAAATTCATCGCGTTGCCGACCTTGCTGGCGTTGCTGCGGGCGCGGTTTGGGGTGGCGGCCCAGATGAGTGGCAGCGGCAGTGCGTGCTTTGCCTTGTTGGCGGACGATGCTCCGGTGGCGGCGATGACGGCGGCCATTCATGAGGCGTGGGGAGAGACCGCTTTTGTCATCGAAACGCGGATTGCGTAAATCCCGCGTTGACCCATCGAGTGCCGGGCGCGTTATCGTAGTGAGCCGGTTGCAGCGTGCACGCTTGCGATTGGTGTGAATTTCTTGAAGCCCCCGCCCGAAAAAATCGAAGTTACCGTGCAAGGCATCGCCGCCTCGCAGGGCATCGCGTATGGGCAGATCTTTGTTTACATCCAGAGTGACGTCGAAGTGCCCAGCTACCAAGTTGAGCCGGAGAGGCGCCTTGAGGAGGTGTCGCGTTTTGATCGGGCGTTGGTGTCGACTCGGCAGCAGATTGCCAAGATCCAGGGCGAGGTGGAGAAGAACCTCGGCGCTCAGGAGGCCCTGATTTTTGACGCGCATTTGATGGCGCTCGAAGATCCCGCGCTGATCGGTGAGACCATTCGCGTATTCGAGAGCACGGGTCAGAATATTGAGACGTGTTTCAATCAAGTCTCGCAGCGCTACGTCCAGGCTTTCGCCAAGTTTGAGGATGAATACCTGCGCGAGCGGGCGAGTGACATCCGCGATGTGGCGCAGCGCGTGTTGCAGAATTTACTCGGCCAGGCGGAGAACTCTTTGAGCCGCCTAGCGGACAAGCGGATCGTGGTCGCGAACGACGTTTCCCCGTCGGATTCGGCGAGCATTGATCGGAGTGCGGCCATCGCGTTGGTCACGGATTCGGGCAGCAAGACGAGCCACGCCGTGATCGTGGCGCGCTCGATGAAAATGCCGGCGGTGGTCGGGGTGCGCAATCTGACCAAGCGCGCCCACAACGGTGATTGGGCAATTGTCGACGGTTACGACGGTGTGGTGATCCTCAACCCATCGGAGTCCACGCTTTTTCGTTACGGGAAAATCCAGGAGAAAAAGAAGTCATTCGAAGCGCGCTTAATGGAGGCGAACCGGGAGTTGGCGGTGACGCTCGACGGCGTCGCCGTTTCACTGATGGCCAACATCGAAAAGGTCGAAGAGGTCGCGCAAGTGAAGGCGTATGCGGCCGAGGGAGTGGGGCTCTATCGCACGGAGTATCTCTTTCTCAATTCGGCTCGGATTCCGACCGAGCAGGAACAGTTTCTCGCCTACCGGGCGGTGGCGCAGGCCATTGCACCGCAGCCGGTGGTGATCCGGACGCTGGATTTGGGTGGAGATAAACCGATGGAGGGCAATCCGGATTTGTTTCCCAAGGAAAATAATCCGTTCATGGGCTTTCGGGCGATTCGGTTCTGTCTGGAAAATCTGGAAATTTTCAAAGACCAGCTGCGGGCGATTTTGCGGGCGAGCGCGTGCGGCAACGTGCGCATCATGTATCCGATGATCAGCGGCAGCGAGGAAATGGTACGCGCCAATGCGGTGCTGACGGAATGCATGGCCGAGCTGAAATCGCGCGACATCGCGTTCGATGACAAACTGCAGGTCGGCGCCATGATCGAGATTCCGAGTGCGGCGATGACGGCGGATATTTTGGCGAAGGAGTGTGCTTTCTTCAGCGTCGGCACGAACGATCTGATTCAATACCTCCTCGCAATCGACCGGGTAAACGAGCGGATCGCCCATCTGTATGAACCCACCCATCCGGCGGTCGTGCGCACGCTGAAGTACATCGTGGACGAAGCGCACAAGCGCGGGGTCACCGTGAGTGTGTGCGGTGAGATGGCGGGCGACCCCGTGTTTGCCCCGTTGCTGCTCGGCCTGGGAGTCGACGCGCTCAGCATGTCGCCCGCTTGGCTGCCCTCGGTGAAATACATGGTGCGGGCCATGACGATGGCGGATGCGCGGGCGTTGGCGGCGGAGGCGCTGACGTTGGCGTCGCCGAAGGAAATCTACGCTCGCTGCGACGCGTTCTATCGCGCGCGGGTGAAAGTCGAGTGACCGGGTTGCGAGGCTACATGATGGAGAGGAAAACCCCTGAAACAGTAATTTTTTTGTGACGGGTCTCTCGTTGCGAATCGAGTGGAGCTCACTATCTACAGAAGACGAAACGGGGATGAATCATAGTGGATGCAATTTTTCGTCGCGGTTATGGGTCTGGGCGGCGGTCGCGTGGGCGGCCTCGCTGCAGGCTGGCTGTGGTAATTTTCTTGTTCCGAAGCACCGGGTTTCGGTGGACGCGATTTGCGCTGCGGGGGTTACTCCGCCGGCCGGCCAGTCGTTTCGGCTGGTGGCGAGAAAATCAATTTTGGCTCAGGGGCAGGTGAATGCCGGCGTGATTTCCGCCTGCGTGGGAGCGGCGTTGGCGCACGTCGGGATGTTTGAGGCGCCGGCGATCGCGCCGCCGGATATGATCATCGAAGTGAGTTGCGGTCAGGAGGCTGGGTCCCGCATCGATCCCAGCTCGCGGGAAACGTACTTGGAGCTTTCGGCGCGCCCGAACAGCGCCCGCGCGATGGAGCGCTCGCGCGAGCCTGAAATTTGGAACGTGCGCGTTGCGGTCCAGGGGTTGGTCGGGCGGATTGAGACCGCGCTGCCGTTACTGTCGGCCGTGGCGTCGAGCTATGTGGCGATGGATACGCGGTTTTCGATCATGATTGAGGTGCCGCAGAACAACGCGTCGATCACGGCGGTGCGGGAGGCGGCGATGAAGACGCTCGATGCAAAGGCAGCGGGAACATCGACCGGACCCGGGACGCCAGCGGCGGCGAAGTAAGGTCGAGCGAAGCGCAGCGCGTGGGGGCGATAGTTGTCGTCGGCGGCCACCGGCCCCGGCTGACCGTCCTCGGCTACTCAGAGGAGCGGTGTCAGCGGCAATTCTTGCAGACGCTCGCGGAGGATTTTCATCGTCGCGAGTTATTATCCCAAGGTCCTGTGAACTCGCGGCTACCCAGCAAATCAAAGTCTGAATCTTTTAGGCGATTGTTACTCGCCGGATGTCGCGCCGATCGGGAAAGCGCTGACCACTTAGTCGAAGAGGAGTTTAAGGTTCGGAGTGCGGGCGAGCGTGGGCTTCATGCGAGTCGGCCCAGGATTTCCTGTGCGCGGGGGAGCTCGGGCTCGGGGACGAAGATTAGGATTTTGGCGCCCTCGGGATTCACGCCGAATTGGAGGCCGGAGAAATCGTTGGAGCCGGAGAAAGCCGACTCGTCGGTTTCGATTTCAAAGGTCACGCGGTGTTGCTCGAGCAGGTCGACGAGGCGGGTGGCTTCGGCGGGTTCAAAGGCGCCGAGTTGGTGGAAGAGGGGTTCTGCGTCGGGCATGGTGTCGGTGTGGCGTTGAGGTTTCCCGGTCTTGAGGACGTCCGAGCTGGCTAAGGAACGTTCATGCTTCGATCGGTTTTTAGCGAAGTCAAAATGCGAATCGCTGGCGCCGGGGAGCGGGGCGTTAGCGGAGCGGTTTGAGGCCGCTCGCGAGCAGCGTCTCGAAATGAGGCTCGGTGGGTTCTTTGGCTACGGCCGTGACCTCTACCTTGGTGAAGCCGGCCTTTTTTAGAAAAGCATGTAGGGCGCTTTCCTTGAAGCCGAGCCAGACGTCCGCGTAGAGCTCACGGGCCTTTTCGAAGGCGTGTTCGTTGAGATCGAGAATGAGGAGCTGGCCGCCGGGGCGAAGAATGCGAAAGGCCTCGTTGACCGCGGTCTGTGGATGTTGGGCGTGATGCAGTGCCTGACTAAGAATCGCGAGGTCGACCGACTGGTCGGCGAGCGGGACTGTCTCGATATCGCCCAGCCGGTAAGTGAGATTGAGGAGGCCGTTTTTCTTCGCGAGTTCGGTGCCGACTTCCACCATGCGTGGGGAATTGTCGATACACCAGACGGAGCGGGCCCGATGGGCGAGGAGTTGGGAAACCAGCCCCTCGCCGGCACCGAGGTCGGCGATGTCGATCGCCGGGGTGAGGCGCAGGGCGAGGTGACCGATGGCTTCCCAAGAGCGACCGGGGCAGTGGTTTTTGCCGAGCCGACCGGCGATAAGGTTGAAATACTGTTCCTGCGTGCGCCGGCGTTTTTGGAGGATGCGCTCAAGGTTGGCGCGGTCCTCACCGACAACGGGGAGGTCGGCCACTGATTCAATGGCGGCCCGGAGCAGCGCGAGCGTTTTTTGGGTGACGCTGGTGCGGAGCGAGTAGAAGGCGTTTTTGCCCTCGCGGCGATCGGTGACGAGATTGACCTGCCGGAGCAACGCGAGCTGCGAAGAGATGCGGGACTGACCCATGCCGAGGATTTCCTGGAGTTCGGCGACGGAGAGCTCCTCGCGAGAAACGAGGGCGAGCAAACGTAGTCGGGTAGGATCGGAGAGAGTTTTGAGGATGTCCCAAGAAGCGTTCACGCGGTGAGAGGGTGGGGCGTGGTGATGAGAAATGCAATTTTGGAGACGAGCCCGGAATTTTAGCAACGGATGGACACGTCTGAAGCCGGATGAGGAGGCGTGCGACGGAGAGGGCCGGAGCCCTTTTTACCACTGGTCAGGCGCCAAAGTCGGCGAGGATATGAGCCTGAGACAAGGTTTAGGACGCGGAGGGCGAGGTGGTAGCGGTGGGCACCGAGGCCGACGCCGTTGAAACTGAGAACGAGCCACTGGGCGAGACGGAGGGAGCTGTCGGCGGTTACAAAAGCTCCGCTCCGTGGGGAGACGGCTCGCGTGGCGGCAATAAAAAACCCGCATCCGTTAGGAGAGCGGGTTGTGGCCGAAGGGGCGCAACCGAGGGCGATCGCGCGCCCCGCAGGATTAATTCTGGTCGGCGTAGCGGGCGATGCTGACGATGGTGTAATCATCGTCGGAGGAACCGGTCTTCACCTTGACGGTATTGCCGACTTTCTTGCCGACGAGGGCAGCGCCCAAGGCGGTCTTATAAGAGATAATATTATTGTCGGGATCGCCGTCCCAGGCGCCGAGAATGGTGTAGGTGGTGATCTTGCCGCTGGCTTTGACTTGGACGATCGTGCCGGCGCCGACTTGTTCGGTCGTGGCGTCCTTGAAATTGCTTACGCGGGCGCGGCCGAGCTCTTTCTCGAGGTTTGTCTTTTGGGCCATGAGGACCTGTTGATCCTGTTTGGCCATCTTGTATTCGGAGTTCTCCTTGAGGTCGCCGTGTTCGCGGGCGGTGGCGATGGCCTTGGAGTTTTCTGGGATTTTTTTGGAGACGATGGTCTCGTATTCTTCGCGCTTGCGCTCGAACGAACCTTTGGAGACGAGAAGCTGCTCCTCTTTGCTCTCGGCATCCTTGGCGACCAAGGATTGGATCTTCGGGAAGAGCTTAATGAAGCGGGCGAGCAGGGACTTCTTGGTGAGTTCCTCGAAGCCTTGGTTGAGCATGAGGGTGTTCGCGAGGTCGCGAGCTGTCTCAGGGTCGGCGGTCGAAAGGAGATCCGAGATCAGGTCGGTGTCTTCGGACAGGATATCGCCGAGCGGAATGCGGCGGGCGCTGGCGGCTTGGAGTGCCTCGTAGTCGATGGCGAAGAAGATGGAACTCAGCAGGCGCGGGGTGATGAGGTCGTTGAGCAGCTTGGCGAATTTCTTCGAGTGGCGGTTCTTGACGATCCAGAGGAGGACGGGGGCGCGGAGATTTTGCTCGGTCTGCCAGCGGGTGAGCGTGGCGGCGAGTTCGGCGGAGTGATCATGTTCCACCAAGAAATTGATGCACTCGGTAGTGAACTTGCCCTGAGAAGTCTTCAGCAGGTTGAAGAGAATATCTCGGCTCTCGATGGGGTGGGTCGCGTCGACGAGTTCGAGGAAGCGGGATTGGAAATGGACCGGGATGTTTTCCGCGATCGTGGGTAGGTCGCGAACGGTGGCGACGAGGGAAGCTTGCGTGGGCTCAAAAGCCACTTCGCTACCGGTGTAGGAGGCGAGGTCATCACGCACCACGGCACCATAAAGGCGCTCGGAGGCGTCTAGCTGATTGGAGTCTTTGACGGCGTCGGCTACGCCTTTGAGCACGGATGAAAGGTCGGCTTTGATGTCCTGTTTACCGGTGGCCTCCATCATCTCCTCGGCGAGTACGATGCGGCGACGGGCGGAGCGGGTGCTGGTGAATTGCTCGAGCAATTCATCCTCGGCGGACACGGGGACGTCGCGGACGACGTAGCACTCGGTCTTCTTTTCCGGCACAGAGATGCGGGGATCTTTGGCGACGGCCTTCTTGGCGACGGACCACCATTTCTTGAATTTGTCTTCGCCCACGACCTGCGCGAGGGTGATTTCCATTTCGATGACGGTCGCGGCGGCATTCGGGTAGGCTTGGAGGGCCTCGACGACGAGCTGGGCGGGGTTTTCGGCGATGAGCTCGGCGATTTTCTTAGGCTCGGTCTCCTTGCGGACGAGCAGGTGATTGGCGGGCAACACCTCCATCGTGGTGATGCAGAAGGCCGGATCCATCGGGTGCTTTTTCTTGTCCTTAAAGTCGATGAGCAAACGCTGGGACGCCTCGTGATAGCTCTTGATTTGGCCGAAACCCCAGCTGCGGTGGACGACGTAGGAACCGGGCTCCATGGCCTCAAGTTTGGATTTAACCGCCTTGAGGGACGGGATTTTGGAGATGAGCGCGGAGACGGCTTCAGAATTCATGGTTGCGTGTAGTCGGGCTTGAACCGGAGAGTTGAGCGGACAATGACTAGCCTTGTCAAACTGTGTGTCGAATCGATGGCGCAAAGCCAATTTTTAACCCGAGGGGGTCGCTCATGAGCACTCCTTCCCACTCTGCGCAGGCGGCTGGAGGTGCGGGGCGCCCGGGCGGATGGCTGGCCGCCGTCAACCTGATCGCACGCTGGTTGGAGCGTCGGGAACGCCTCGATGCGCTGTTCGACACGCTGCCGGCGGGGCTCGTCGGAGCAGAGCGCGCGCGCTGCCAACATTTGGTTTTTGGCGTGGTGCGGCACTTCGGGCGGTTGGAGTCGGCGCTCGGACGGTTGATCGCGCATCCCCCGCGGTTTTCGACGCGGGCGGCGCTGTTTGTCGCTGGGTTTGAATTAATCGAAGCCCAGGGCACGGCTGAGGCGGAGGGAATCGCGGCCAAAGTGGTTCACCACGCGGTCGAGCAGACCAAGACGCTGGCCAGCGCGGCGGAGGCGCGGTTGGTCAATGCGGTGGTGCGCAAGCTCATCGTCGCGCTCGCGGGAGCGGCTCCGCCTAAGGGCGTGGCGGCGACGGCGGCGGATCTGGCGGAGTATTTTTCCCATCCGGAGTGGCTCGTGCGGATGTGGATCGCACAGTTTGGCGCGGAGGCTACGCGGTCGTTCTTAGAGTGGAATCAACAACCGGCCACGGTGTATGCGCGTTGGCGTGCGCCGGAAGAGCCGGTGCCGGATTTCCTTAAGCCGACCGCGTGGGCCGGGTTTTTCGAGGTGGAGTCGGGCAAGTGGACGAAAGTTGAGCCGCTGCTCCGCAGCGGAAAGCTTTATCTCCAAGATCCCGGCACGCGGCTCGCGGTGGAATTGTTGGCACCGCAAGCGGGCGAAACGGTGTTGGATGTTTGCGCGGCCCCGGGCGGCAAGAGCCTCTTAATTGGGGATACGATCAAGACCGGCAAGGTGGTGGCGATGGATCTGCCCGGTGCGCGGATCGATCGGCTGAAGGAAAATCTCGCGCGGGCGAACGGGGTCGAGGTGGCGCTGGTGCAGGCCGACGTGTTGCTGGAGCCGGTGATGGCGTTGCGCGAGCACAAGCTGCCCGAGAGTTTTTCGGCGGTGTTGATCGACGTGCCGTGTTCGAATACCGGGGTGATGCGGCATCGCGCGGATGTGAAGTGGCGCTTGCAGGAGGGTGATTTTAAGAAGCACCCGAAGCAGCAACTCGCGCTCTTGCATGCGGCGGCGCGGTTGGTGGCGCCGGGTGGTCGGCTCGTTTATTCGACGTGTAGCGTTGATGGCGCCGAGAACGACCGCGTCGTCGCGGAGTTTTTCAACAGCCGAGCCGGTGGGCCTTTCAAATTGGAGTCGAAGGTCCAGAGTTTGCCGTGGGTGACGGCCCATGACGGTGCGGCGGCGTTTTTGCTGCGGCGGAGCTGAGCGGACCCCGAGGCGTGGGACGAGGAATCGTTCTCATTCTCGAGGTCGTGCTCGGCTTCTTGGAAGCGAGAGAACGATGACGAGATCGAGAGTGATTCCGAGCGGGGACGACGGGCGATTTCACGGGACGAGGTCAAAGACGGGAACGTCTTTGACCTTCTCGTGGACGCCCTCGAGGAAACGAAACGAAACCTGCTGCGCAGTCGTGAGGAGCTGTTCGTAGCGGTTGAGATCCCATTTCGCGACGGGTTCGCCGTTGAGATGCGTGACGAGATCGCCGAGTTTGATCTCTGCCGCGTCGGCCGGCGAGCCGGGCACGACTCCGGCGATGCGCCAGTAAGCGGGGGTCTTGTTGAAACTTACGCCTGCGCTGCGACGGGGTGGAGCGACGATGGTGTCGTAGGTGTCGCGATGGAAATAAACGCGATCGTGTTCCTGGTCGAAGGTGACGGAGAAGTTTTTGAGAATCTCGCCGCCGAGGGCAGAGAGTTCGTCGGTGAGGTCGACGATGGGGCGGGCGAGGCGGTGGTCGCCAATGGTGAGTGTTTCGGCGAGGCGGCCGATGTGCTGGGGGCGTTCGCCCGTGAGCGTGCCGACGGTGGCGCCCGCGCGCGGAGCCGAGGCAAAAGGGGGATTGAGGCCGATGGGGTTGAGACTCAGCGGTGCGTCGCTGCCGGAGTCGATCAGGGCGACAAACGTGCGGTCACCGAGGCGGACCGAGATGAGCGGGGTCTTGCTCGCGTCGTGGAGGGGGATGGCGGTGCCAGGGATGGCCGCGAGGCTGCGGGTCGATTGGAGGAGCACGCGGCCGTGGGGGTAATCGAGTGTCAGCAGGGTTTCGCGGAAAAGCGGGAAGCCGAGGATACCATCGATCTTCACGCCGAGGTGAGCGGAGAGCGCGGTGCAGTCGTAGATGAGCGCGAAGACATCGTCGAAGCGGGCTTGGCCGAGTTCGAGTTGGCGCAGTGTCGTGGGGGCCAGTTCAGTGGTTTGGCCGTCGGCTGAAAGGACGCGGACGCGCGGGGCGTCGGCGGGCGGGGCGTCTTTGGAGGCGTAGCGTTTGGCGAGTGCGGGCGTGACGAGGGTTACCGAGGAACCGGTGTCGACAAGAAAGTGATACGGGCCAAAGCGGTCCCCCTTTGCTTCTACGATGAGGACGTTGCCGATGGCCTTGGTGGGGACGATGACGAGTTGCGAGCCGAGGGAGGTGCGGCCGGGGCGCGGTGGCGTGCGGCGAAACGGTGACGGCAGCGCGTCGAGGGAAGCGCAGCCTTCGAGGAGCAGCAGCGGGATGCACGCAGCGAGCAACAGAAGGGCGCGCTTCATGATTACTTCACTGGTTGGGGCAGACGCTTGCAGAGGACCCAGGCGACGGCGGACAAGATGGCGGCGGAGACGAAGAGTGCGCGGGAGCCGAACATCCAAAATGCTGTGCCGGCCAAAATGGGTGTGATCGCTCGCGAGAGCGAGCCGAGGGAGCGGAAGATCCCGAGGATGCGCCCCTGTTCGGCGGCGGAGGCATACAGGGAAATGAGACCGGTGCTGGCGGGATTTACGAGGCCGGAGCCGAGCGCGAGCAGCGCGAGACCGACGTAGAGCAACCAAGGTTGCAGCGCGAAGCCGATGACCACCAGGCCGAGCGCGGACGCGAGCAGACCGGTTGAGAGGACCTTGGTTTCGGGCCGCGTCTTGAGGAGCTTTCGCACGAGCCAGCCCTGGGTGATAATGGCGCAGAGGCCGAGAAAACCGAGGAGGTAGCCGTTTTGACGCGCGGTGTAACCGAAGCGTTCAGCGGCGAGAAAGGTGAGTGACGTCTCCATGGAGACGAAGGCGAGGGAGAAGATAAACGCGACGGCGTTGGCGCGACGCATCGCGGGATCGTCGAGCAGGAGAATGGCGCGGAGTGGATTTTTTGTGCGCGGCTCATGGCCCTCGGCGCGCGTGGCCTCGGTGAGGGTCTCGGTGAAGCGCAGGGAAATCCAAACCAAGTTCACGAGGCAGAGCACGAAGGCGATGAGCGCCGGAACGGTGAAAGGATTTACGCCGAAGCGTGCGAGGTGGGGGTAATCGTGGAGGAGATTGATGTGGGCGGTGAAGGCGCCGATCGTCGGGCCGGTGACGAGGCCGAGGCCGAAGGCGGCGCCGACGAGGCCCATGGCTTTGGAGCGGTCGGCGCGGGAGGTAACGTCGGCGACCGCCGCGGTGGCGACGGAGAGGTTCCCGCTAAACGCTCCGCTGACGAGCCGCGAGAGGAGAAACATCCAGAACGAGCCGCTGAGCATCCATACGAGGTAGCCAAGAGCGGTGCCGGCGACGGTCCAGCGGAGCACACCGCGGCGGCCGAGGCGGTCACTGAGTCCGCCCCACAACGGTGCGAAGATGAATTGGAGGATGGAAAAAACGGAGCTGATGACGCCGCCGAATAGGACGGCGGCGAAATTGCTGTCTTTACCTAGTGCGCGGGCGATGGCGTCGAGTTGCGAAAGGAGCCAGCCGAGACCGCCGGCGTGACCTTCGAGGCCGAGGTAGTGGGTGAGGAGGTCAGGCCCGAGCGGGAAGATGATCGAGAAGCCGATCAGATCGATGTAGAGCGTGAGAAAGATGACGCCGAGGGAGAGCTTGCGTGCAGGGGTGGGTGCGGGCGAAGCGGAGGGTGCGGCGATGGTGGTGGACACAGGGGAGCGGGAGGCGGCGAAACGGAGTGAGGCGAAGAAACAAAGAGGGTGGGCACTAGGACGCCAAGGCGCAATTGGAAGTTCGCAATAGGACGTTGGTGAGGAGACGCCCAGGACAGAAAGGAACGCGCGCTTGAGCGAATGCGGTGCGCTCCGCTGGCGCATAGTCAGGAAGCTGCCCGTGTTCTCCCGATGAGCGTCGCCGATTATCGTGCCTTCGAGGAGTCGGGTGCGGTGTCGCGCAGGCGATGAGCAAAGCTGAGATTTACGCAGGGGTATTCTGAACGCCGCCGGAAATCCGCCGAAAATATGTTGTGGCGCAACCCGCCGGCGCGGCCGCTGGCGGAAGCAAAAATAAAAAAGCCGTGCGGTGAGGCACGGCTTCGATGTCCGCCGGTAAGTGGCTCAGAGCACGTAGGGCAACGGATGACGCGCGGTGATCGCGGCGACACGGTGTTTGACGGCGGTGAGAGCGTCCGCTTCACCGGGAGTCGCGGTGGCGGCGAGCACGGTATCGATACAGGCGGCGATTTCTTCCATCTCGGACTCGACGAACCCGCGGGTGGTGATCGCGGGAGTGCCGAGGCGGATACCGGAGGCTTGGAAGGGCGAACGCGTCTCGAAGGGGACCGTGTTCTTATTACAGGTGATGTGAGCGCGATCGAGGGTTTCTTGGGCAACCTTCGCCGTGAGTTCAGGGAACTTGGTGCGTAGGTCGACGAGGAAGAGGTGGTTGTCGGTGCCGCCGGAGACGATCTTGTAGCCGCGGGAGATGAAGGCGGCGGCGAAGGCTCGGCTGTTTTTCACGACCTGCTCGGCGTAGGTCTTGAACTCGGGCTTGAGGCATTCGCCGAAACACACGGCCTTCGCGGCGATGACGTGCATGAGCGGCCCGCCCTGATTACCGGGGAAAACCGCGGAGTCGAGGGCCTTGGCGTGAATCGCCTTCGAGAGAATGAGTCCGCCACGTGGGCCACGGAGGGTCTTGTGCGTGGTGGTCGTCACGAAGTCGGCATGCGGGACGGGTGACGGGTGGACGCCCGCAGCGACGAGGCCGGCGATGTGCGCGATGTCGGCGAAGAGATAGGCGCCGACGGAGCGGGCGATCTCGCCCATGCGGGCAAAGTCGATGATGCGGGAGTAGGCACTAGCGCCGACCGTGATCATCTTGGGTTTCTCGCGCTGGGCGACGGCGGCGAGCTCATCGTAATCGATGAGGCCGTTGTCTTCGCGGACGCCGTATTGAACAAAATGATATAGTTTTCCGGAGAAATTCGCGGGGTTGCCGTGCGTGAGATGACCGCCGTGGCTGAGGTTCATGCCGAGGAGTTTGTCGCCGGGGACGAGGACCGCGGAGTAGACGGCGGCATTGGCTTGGGAGCCGGAGTGGGGCTGGACGTTGGCGTATTCGGCGCCGAAGAGTTTTTTGGCGCGCTCGATGGCGATGACCTCGACTTTGTCGACGTGTTCGCAACCGCCATACCAACGGCGGGCGGGGTAGCCCTCGGCGTATTTGTTGGTGAGCACGCTGCCCTGCGCCTGCATGACGGCGGGGTTGGTGAAATTTTCGGAGGCGATGAGCTCGATGTGGCTCTGTTGGCGGGCGAACTCGGCGGAGATGGCCGAGAAAATCTCAGGATCGAGGGACGGGAGCGGAGTGGCGTTGAGCATAATGGACGGCGAACGTGGCGTTAAAAGGAAGGGTTAAGGGGCCGACAACTCGGGCCGGACGCAAAGATTTTCTGCGTCAGCGCGGCGCGATTTTGGGCGGCGGGCGTTGCACCGTGCCCCAGATAAAAAACGCGGTGATGACCACGAACGGTCCACCGCATCAAATGGGAAACTGTCGCCATAGCGGGCTACTTGGCGAGGTGGGTCTTGATGAACTCTACGAGGCTGGGGATGGCCTCGACCATTTCGTCACGGGTGGATTCGTACAGTTTGAGCGAGCCGCCGAAAGGATCGCCGATCTGTTTGTCTCCGCGTGGGGGCATGAACTCGCGGAAGAGAAAGAGGTTTTTCGGTGGCGGTTCGGCTTGGAGCTGAATCATCGCGCGGTGGGATTCGGTCATGCCCAAAATGAGCGAAGCCTCGTCGATCATTTTTTGGGTCAGTGGGCGGCTCGTGTGTTTCGAGATATCGAGGCCGACTTTTTTGAGGGCGAGGACGGAGTTTGCGGAGACGGAATCGCCGGCGCGGGCGGCGACGCCCGCGGAGATGATCTTGACCGAACGCAGGGGCTCGGGTTGGGCAGCCAAGGCGTGTTGCAAGAGGGCGGCGGCCATGGGGCTGCGGCAGATATTGGCCGTGCAGACGACGATGATAATTCCGGGCTCGGTCATGGAAACAGACGTCGAAAGGACACGGTTTTTAGGGAAAAGCAAAGCCGGAGTGCGGGGTGTGGCGCGGTGCGCGTGAACGGGTCTGAGCTTCGGGGCGGAGGCGACGGGCTCAGAGCTTTTTCAGGGCTTTTAGCGCGCGGTGCAGGTGTACGGCGCGTTGGAGGGCGGAGTCGATGGGCGGCGCGACGAGCTGGGTGGGGGTGGCCGACGGCGGGGCATCGGGTGCGTCGTCGGAAAGGAGGGGAGCGGGGGTGGGGCGGCCGCGGTGTTCTTTGGCGAGCAGCGCTTCGTCGTCGCGGATTTTTTCAGGGCTGTCGTTGAGCACAGACTCGACGGTGGCGCCGGCGGCGAGTGCCTCGTAGGCGAGACGCTCTTCGGCGGGAGCGCGTTTTAGTGCAAGGTCGGGCGTGAGGCCGGGTGAGGCGGTACCGATGACGACGAGGCCAGGCGAGGGAAGACGCGCCGCGAGGGGAGCGAGGACGCTGGCGGCGGTTTCGCCATTAATGAGGAGCAAGACGGGGGTGCGCGAGGTTGCGCGGAATTTCAACCACGCGTCGAGTGCGGTGCCCGCGGCTGCGTCACCGCGGACGAAACGGAGATCGAGGACGCAGGGCTGTTTGCGGACGGCTTCGGCGGTGGGCAGATCGGCAGGGAGATTCGTGACACGGTGATAGACGAGGCCCTCACCGAGGTCGCGAGTGAAGGGCGCGGCGTGGGCGGCGGTGGCGACCGGGAGAAAGATTAAGAGAAAGAGGAAAGAGAAAGAGGCGGAGGTGCGAGGACTGAGATTGTGAGTGGGAGGTGGTTTCATCGGCGGTTCAGCTGACGGGCACCGATGTCGCGGCGGAAATATTTGGAGGCGCACTGGATCGCGTCGCAGGCGGCGTAGGCGCGATCGGCGGCGGCGCGGAGCGTGGGAGCGAGGGCGGTGATGCCGAGGACGCGGCCACCGTTGGTGACGATTTGGCCCGTGGAGTTTTGGGTGGTGCCGGCGTGGTAGACGGTGGTCGCGGGCGGGAGCGCGGCGGGTGCGGGAAACGTGATGACATCGCCTTTCGGATACGCGTCGGGATAACCGCGGGCGGCGATGACGACGCACAGGGCGTAGTCGGGTTTGACGGCGAGCGGGCCGAGCGCGGCGAGCTGGCCATGGGCGGCGGCCCAGAGGAGGGTGAGCAGATCGGTGGCGAGACGAGGGAGGACGACCTGCGTCTCGGGATCGCCGAAACGAGTGTTGTATTCGATCACGCTGGGGCCGGCAGGCGTGAGCATGATGCCGATGAAGAGCGTGCCACAAAAACTGATACCTTCGTTGGCGATCGCGTTGACGGAAGGACGGACGATTTCGTTTTCGATCCGGGTGAGGAGCTCGGCGGTCACTACTTCGGCGGGGGAGTAGGTGCCCATGCCGCCGGTGTTGGGCCCGGTGTCGCCGTCGCCGACGCGTTTGTGATCTTGGGACGTTGGGAGGATCGCGTAGTCGCGTCCCGAGACAACGACGAGGATGGACGTTTCTTCGCCGAAGAGGCAGTCTTCCACGAGGAGTTGGTGGCCAGCGGAGCCAAATTTACCACCGTCGAGCATGTCGCGCACGGCAGCTTCGGCTTCGAGGAGCGATTGGGCGACGATGACACCTTTTCCGGCGGCGAGACCGTCGGCTTTGATGACGATGGGGATTGAGCGCGTGCGGAGATAGGCGAGGGCGGGGGCGACTTCGCTGAAGAACGCGGCGGGGGCGGTGGGGATGTGGTGCTTCAGCAGAATCTGTTTCGTGAAAATCTTAGAAGCTTCCAAACGAGCGCCGTCGGCTTTGGGCCCGTAAACGGGAATGCCGATTTCGTGCAGGCGATCGGCGAGGCCGAGGGAGAGCGGGACTTCGGGGCCGACGACGACGAAGTCGATTTTTTCGCGCTGAGCGAGGGCAACGAGGCCGGGGACGTCGTCGGCGGCGACGGGGACGCAGGTCGTTTCGAGGGCGATACCGGCGTTGCCGGGGGCGCAGAGCACGCGGGGTTGCGCAGGCGAGGCGAGGAGTGCACGCACGAGGGCGTGTTCGCGTCCGCCGGAGCCAACGAGGAGGAGGGAGCGAGGAAGTGCGGTGGAAGCGGACGGCATGAGTGAGAGAGACGGCGGGAGGTGGCGCTCAGGGAAAATGCCGCGATTGCCAGTATCGGGGTTCGCGGGAAGGAGGGGACATGGCGAGCACAAGAGGGTGATCCGCGGTAATTTCGGACTACACCGGAGATGGAAACCGGTGTGTGAACGCCCGCCGCGATCTCTGCGAACCGGGACGACCGGGACGAGGGAAGGAAGCGATGTGCGGTTCGTGGAGAGTCATGGTGCGGACTTGAGCGGGATGCGGTGGTTTTGCGAGCGGTGAAATCACGTTCGTAGGTAAGGGAAATCGCCCGCACGCAGTGCCCGCCGGCAGGAAAGGTGGCGAGAGTTGCGGGGTGAGCGCTTACAGCACCTGGAGTTTTTTGCGGTAGAAGGCCACGACCTCGTCGGGGTCGTCGGTGAAGAGAATGTAATCGGCGATCCACGCTGGGGCGCGTTTGCTGCGGATCATTTCGTTGATCTGCTTGCGGAGGTCGCCCCAGAATTTGGCGTTGAAGAAGACGTAGGGTACGCGGGGGCGGATGCCGAGCTTCAGGTTACAGAGCTCGATGCCGACCTCCTCGAGGGTGCCGACGCCGCCGACGTTGAAGATACAAAAATCGGCGGCTTCGAACCATTTTTGGCGGAAGTGGCGGGAGGACTCTTGGAAGGTGTTGAAGAAATCAACGCCGAGCTCCGGGGGCTGGGCTTCGAGCTCGAGGAAACAGGCGCCGGTCAGGGCCCCGTTGTTACGCGCCTGATCGGTCGCGAGGCGCATGACGCCACCGCCACCGCCGGTGAGGACGCCGAGATTGGAGCCGATGAAGCTCGTGAGTTTGTCCACGAGCGAGGAGATGCGGGCGGTGTCGGCCTCGTTGAGGCCATGGGCGGAACCGTAAAAAGCGAGGATGGTGGACTCTTGAAATTTGCGGGCCATTTCCTCGCGGACGAAGAATCCGTGCTCTTTTCTGTAGACGTGCTGGTAGAGATCCTTGGTGAGCTCGTCATACCAGTAAACCTTGAGGCCGAGTTGATCGAACATATCGAGACGCGCGTGGGCGTTGCTCGAGAAGAAATAACCGTGAGTGCGGGAGGGTTTGCGAAAGACGATCCGCTTTAGCTTCAGATCACCGAGGCGGGTGACGAGTTCGATGTGTTCGAGGAGGTCAGGGAAGACGTCGGCGATGAGCGTATCGGCATCGGCCGGCGCGGCGTCGAGCGCCTGAATGAGGGTGCGGCTACCGATCGGGCAAGCGTCGGTCTCGAGGAATTTGCGGAGATCATCGTTGGAGCGGACGACGACGGAGCGATTTTCCATGGCGCCGCTTTGGCCGCGGACGGTGATCTTGGTCTTGGGTTTGGCCTCATCGGTATCGCGCGTTGGGTTGTGGTCGAGGCACTGGTAGAGGTTCGCGGAGGTGGCGAGGAGGCGTTGGCGCTTCTTCGCCAAGGTCTTGATTTCAGCATCGATACTCGCGGGTGCGCGATAGATGTCCACGGATACGACGGGGTTGACGACGGGTTGGTCGCCCGTGTTGTAAATTTCCAGCATGACATTCGTGCCGAACGTCTTGATGGGATCGAGGAGGACGGCGCTGGTGTGAATGCCGAAGTTGCCGGGGCCGGGGTTGAGGACGACGAAGTGCTCCTTCAGATACATTGAGCAACTTGTGAGGATGCCGGAGCGGGGGCCGATGGAAAGCGGGGAGGCTTCGTGGCGGACCTGGACCTTGTCGAGGAAACTACGGCCGGCCAGACCGCTGACCACGCGTTCGAAGCTGAGGCGGCTGAGCTTGGGGTTGAGGGTGTAGCTTACCTGATGAGGCGTGAGAAACACGCTGCCACGGCTGTCGATGCTGATCGTGTTGGGGAGCTTGAGATCATTGTGCTTAATGGCGTCCCAGATTTCCATGCTCGTCAGCTTGGCTGCGGCCGGCGCGTGGAAGAGGCGGCCGACGGGGGAACCGACGCGGAGCAGTTTCTTCCAGTAGGTGGCGTTGGGAAAACTATCGTCATAGATGAAGGCGTCGGCTTCGAGTTCGATGCGGTTGCCGGTCACGTGAGGAGAGCCGGTGACGAGCATCTCGAGGCCGATGCGGGCCAGAGAGCTGCGCTCAGTGAAACGCAGGCTCGCGACGTGCGCCTGGAGGGCCTCGAATTCGGCAGGGTTGCGTGGCCAGAAGGCTAGCGTAAGGGTGACCGTGCGTTCGTCCTTGTTTTTGACGGTGAGGATTTGGCCGTCCAAGCTGGTCCAGAATTGATCGGGGTGCATTTTTAGAGCGGAAATAAATGGCGCTGGCGGGGCGGCGAGACAAGCGGGGAGTAATTGGTTGCTTTCGGAGATGTGCGCTGGCACATCCGACGACTTTTACGGCACAAAGCACCCTGCGCCGTGCTACTACGCCGTCCCAAACTCATCGCATGAAACTGAAAACTACCGCCACGATTACCTTGCTCGCGCTCGGCCTCACCGCCGTTCGCGCAGAAGACAAAAAAATTACGGTTCCCGGAATCACGCCGGCACCCGCGGCTCCGGCCGCCGCCCCGGCCGCGCCCGCGTTTACGGAGGCCCAGATTGTCGAAGAATTCGGCTGGTTTGTCGGCAAGCGCGTCGGGCTCACCGAGCTTGAGTTCACGCCGGCGGAGATCGCCGCGTTTGTGAAGGGCATTTCGATCGCGGCGGCGGGTAAGGACACCCCCTTTGATCTCGAGAAGATCGGGCCGCTGATGGATGAATTCATGCAGAAGAAGCAGGCCGCGTTTTCTGCGAAGGCGAAGACGAAGAGCCTCGCCGCTGCGACTGCTTATTTCACCAAACTCAAGGAAAACAAAAACGTGGTCGAGCTGCCCAGCGGACTCCGTTACGAAATCGTGAAGCCCGGCGAGGGTGCCTTCCCGAAGGCGGCCGACACCGTGAAGGTGCACTACACCGGCACGTTGGTCGATGGGACCGTGTTTGACAGCTCGGTGCAGCGCGGCGAGCCGGCGGAATTCCCGCTGGAGGGCGTGATCCCCGGTTGGACCGAGGGGCTGCAAAAGGTGAACAAGGGCGGTAAGATCAAGCTCTACGTGCCGCCCCACCTCGCCTACGGCGATGACGGTAGCAAGGGTGCGATTCCTCCGGGATCGACCTTGGTCTTCGACGTCGAGCTGCTCGAGATCAAGGCGGGCGCAGCGGCGATGCCCGCGGCTCCGGCGGCGGCACCTGGGGTGAAGTGACCTCGCGCCGGCAATTCACGCGCGATTCAGACGAACTTTAAGCAAAGCCCTCGGCGCGAGCCGGGGGCTTTTTATTTTCCGAGGGCGGCGCGGGCGTCCGTCAGAAAGGCCGCGATGTCCGCGTCGGCTGTTTCCCACGAGCACATGAGGCGGTAGCCGTGGGCGCCGACGAATGGGTAGAAATGCCAGCCCCGGGCCTCGAGCGCGGCGACGGTGGCGGGGGCGAATTCGACGAAGACGCCGTTCGCTTCCGTGGGGGCGACGAGTGGGCAACCGAGCGCAGTGAGGGCGGCGGAGAGTTTCCGTGCTTGGTGGTTGGCGTGGGCGGCGTGACGCCGCCACGCACCGTCGCTGAGGATGGCATTCCATTGGGCGGCGGCGAAACGCATTTTCGACGCGAGCTGGCCGGTTTGTTTCACGCGGTAGGCAAACTCGCGGGCGAGATCGCGGTTAAAAAATACGATGGCCTCCGTGTTGAGGAGGCCGTTTTTTGTGCCGCCGAAACACAAGACATCGATGCCGACTCGCCACGTGAGATCGGCCGGTGAGTGACCGCCGCGCTCGTGGAGGGCGGCGGCAGCGTTCGAAAAACGAGCGCCGTCGAGGTGAACCGCGAGATCGTGAGCGTGCGCCCAGTCGGTCACAGCGCGAAGTTCGGCGGGCGTATAGATCGTCCCGAGTTCGGTTGATTGGGTCAGCGAGAGCGCGCGCGGTTTGGGAAAATGGACGCCGTGCCCCCGCTGGAGTGCGGGCGCGAGATCGGCGGGGCGCAGCTTGGCGTCTGGCGAGTCGATCGAGAGGAGTTTGCTGCCGCCGGTGAAAAATTCGGGCGCAGCGCACTCGTCGGTTTCAATGTGGGCGCGGGCGTGACATAAAATGCTGTGATGGCGCTGACAGATAGCGGAGAGCGCGAGGGCGTTGGCGGCGGTGCCGTTGAAGACGAGGAAGACGTCGCAGTCGGTCTCGAAGAGTTCGGCGAAGATTTTTTTGGTGCGGGCGGTGTGATGATCGTCGCCATAGCTGGGGACGCAGTCGGAGTTGGCGGCGGTGAGGGCGGCGAGTGCTGCGGGACAGATACCGGCGGTATTATCGCTCGCGAACGCAACATTGGGGCGTGGGCCTGTCATAGGGATTTTGGTGTTTGGCAAGGTGGCGGGCGGTGCGTTTCGTCTCAGGGCACGTGATGAACGCAACGGACGTCAATCTCTACCTCGTTGGATTCATGGGCACGGGCAAGAGCACCGTGGGGCGGGCCGTGGCGCACAAGCTCGGCTTTCACATGGTCGACAGCGATCACGAGATTGAGCGGCAGCAGAAAAAAACCATCCCGGAGATCTTCGCGCAAGAAGGGGAAGCGGCGTTTCGTGCGATGGAGCGAGCGTTTATCGAGGGCGGGCATACGGGGGAGCGAACGGTGGTGTCGTGCGGGGGAGGGCTCGTGGTGCAACCGGGGATGCTCGGGTTGTTGCAGAGCCGAGGTGTGGTGGTGTGCCTCCATGCGTCGGTGGAGACGATTCTCGCGCGGACCTCACGGCAGCAGAACCGACCGCTGCTGGTGGCGGAAAATCCCGAGGAGCGCATCCGTACGCTGTTCGCGCAGCGCGAGCCGATCTACCGACACTCCGGCACGGTGATCCTCACGGATTCGCGACCGCTGATGGATATTGCGGACCACGTGATGCGGGCGTGGAGGCGCGACGCGGTGGATTTTCTGCGGGCGCGAGGTCAACGCTGATGGATCCGCGGCAGGAGGAGTTGCGGCGGCGGTTGGGCGAAGTGGGTTTCGACGAGGTGCGGTTCGCGACCCTAGCGAGCGGATACGACGATGGCTTACGGGCCTGGCTGGACGCGGGCCTGCACGGGGAGATGGGTTGGATGGAGCGCACGGCGGACAAACGGATCGATCCGCAGCTCGTGCTGCCGGGCGCGCGCTCGGTGATCATGCTGGGGATCAGTTATGCGGAGGGTGGTCAACGCGACGCAGGCGTGGCGGCTCCCACGCAGGGCGTGGGCGAGAGGGCGGGGCGACCGACGTGGGCCCGCTATGCGTTGAACGAGGATTACCACGACACGGTGAAGCTGGGGTTAATCGCGGCCGGGCGAATCATGCAGGAGCTTTATGGGATCGGCGAAAGTGACTATCGTTACTATGTCGATACGGGGCCGGTGCTGGAGCGGGGGTGGGCGGCGCGGGCGGGAATCGGATTTGTCGGGAAGAATGCGATGCTCATTTCCCGGCGACACGGGAACTGGCTGTTGCTGGCGGCGATTCTAACCAAGGTGGCGTTCGTGGCGGACGCACCGATTCGGAAAAAAGTGGAGAATCTCGACACGAAGCACGCGGGTGAGGTCGGGCTGTTGTGTGGAAAATGCACGCGGTGCCTCGACGCGTGCCCGACGGACGCCTTTGTGAAACCGGGTGTGGTGGATGCGCGCCGGTGCGTGTCGTATCAGACGATTGAGAACAAGGGGGTTATTCCGCGTGAACTGCGGGCGGGGATCGGACAACGCATCTATGGCTGTGATGTCTGTCTCGAGGTGTGTCCGTGGAACCGCTTTGCACAGGAAGGTCGGAAGATGCTGCTGTCGGTGCGGGGTGACATTGCGGAACTGGAGTTGCGGGAAATCCTGGCGCTGACGCCGGTGCGGTTCGCCGAGGTGTTTCGGCGGACGGCGATCAAGCGCGTGAAGCTGGGTGGGCTGTTGCGCAACGCCTGCGTGGTGGCGGGGAATTCGGGTGATACCGCGTTGTTGCCGCCATTGGTCGAGTTGGCACGCGCCCATGATGTGGCGTTGGTGCGAGCGCATGCGGTGTGGGCGGTGTATCGCCTCGGCGGACGGGCCCTGCTGGCGGGAGCGGAGGCGACGGAGACGGACGCGACGGTGCTCGCGGAATATGCGGCGGAGGCCGGACCCGTTACTTAAAGAGTGCGTTCATCCGCGCGACGAACGCTGCGGGTGGCCGGGTGGGACGCCCCGCGAGATCACAGAACGCATGGGCGCTCTGGCCGGTGGCCAAAAGTTCGTCGCCGCGGAAAACCTCGTACTCGATCCGGATGCGCAAGAGCGGTTTTTCGCGAATGGTGGCGACGATCGTGAGGGTGTCGTCGTAGAGCGCAGGACGGCGGTATTTGGCGGCGACTTCGAGGACGGGAAGGCGATAGCCATCCGTCTCGAGCTGACGGTAAGGGAAGCCCTGCTCGCGGAGGAGCTGGGTCCGGGCGACCTCAAACCACGGAAGATAATTCGCGTGATAGACGATGCCCATCATGTCGGTTTCGGCGTAGCGGACGGTGATTGGGGCGCGCGCGGAGATCATGGTTCGGTCTCGGCGTCGATCGGACTGAAGAGGGCCGCGGCCGATTCCTTCCAGCAGTTGCGCGTCGCCCAATCGCGACCGGCGGCGCCCAGCTTGCGGCGCAAGGGCTCGTCGTGGATGAGTTTTTCGAAAGCCGCGGCCAGTTGGGCGGGGCGACGGGGAGGGACGAGGAGGCCGGTGACGCCTTCCCTGACTGCCTCGGAGACCCCGCCGACGTCGTGAGCCACGACCGGCAAGCCGTGGGCGGCGGCTTCGAGGTAAACGAGGCCGAAGCCCTCGACACTCTGTTCGAGGTTGACGCTCGTCATCGCGAAGATGTCCGCGCGCTCGTAAAGATGGGAGAGTTCCTCGTCGGGAATGTTGCCAAAAAAGCGGACGGCGAGATCCGGTTTTTCGGCGGCGGCGGCGCGGAGCTGGGGTTCGTAGTTTCCCTTGCTTTGGCCGCCGACGACCCAGTACTCGAGGCGGGAGCGGACGTCGGGAGCGAGCGTTTGCAGCGCCTGCAAGGTGAGGAGTTGGCCTTTGCGCGGGTGGAGGCGGCCGACAGTGAGAATGACGATTTTTTTCCGAGCGGTCGCAGGTTTGGGCGGGACGACGGCGAAGTCCGAGCGGAGTGCGCCGGGAGTGAGAAAAATCTTTTCGGCTGCTGCAGGGAAATGGGCGACGAGCAGTTCCTGCGTGTAATGGGTGAGTGTGCTGATGCGATGGGCTCGACGGATGAGTTGTCCGGTGAGCCAGCGCCGCAAGGGATTGCGGGTGAACTTGAGGATTTCTGAGCCGTGAAACGTCAGTACGAGGCGACGCGGGCGGAAGGCTTGGAAAAATTGCAGGAGCATCATCGTCATCATCGGCCCGGGTTCAGGCAAATAGACGGTGGCGTGGCGGAGGTCGCGGCGGTGGCGGATTAGTTCGCGCGCGAGTTGGGCCTGGCACCAGACATCGTGCGTGCCCTTGAGCGGAAGGCGGCGAAGGCGGAAGGGCCAGTCGGGTCGCTCGATGGTGGCCGGAGCGGATTGGGCCCAGACCTCGATGTTGTAACCGAGGCCCGCGCTGGCACGGGCTATTTCCTCGGTGAAGGTCGCGATACCGCCCCGCACCGGATAAAACTCGTGCGTAATCAGAAAAACCGGCCGGGCGTTGGGAGCCGTTGAAATTGCGGACATGCGCTGGTGTTGAGTGCGGACAGCAGGCGTGGTTCAACGCATGCGAGAAGAACGGCAGAGCGTTGGGGCGGTGGCGGAGTTCTGGCAAGCGCAGCGATGGACTTGGCGGGGGTATTTTCCCGGCAGACGCGGGAGGTGGCGCCACCCTCCGCTGACGTTGCGCGGGGACTGCGACCAAGAAATGGATTTACATCCCGGCGTGCCGTAACCTAAAAGAAGTTAACGATGCCAGACGCAGTTCTACCAAATCAGGGCACCAGCAAGCCGATCCCGCAGACGAACAAGCCCTTTTCTCCAGAGGACGAAACCGCGCTGCGCGAGGCGTTGAAGCGTTGTTCGCCCTCGGCTTTTGAATCGGCGGTACAGTTCCGCAAGACTGGTAATGCCGAGCATGTTCCGGCGGTTGTCATCGGTATTATTGAGCGCTTTGTTGAGCCGGATTTACGCATCAAGTTGAAGGATGCGGACGATGATCTTCGGCTGATCGAGGATCTGGGAATCGACTCCCTCACGATGATGGAAATCGTCATTTTGGTGGAGGATGTGCTCCAGATGACGATCAATAATGATGAGCTCCGCAATCTCCGCACGGTCGGCGATGTGAAGACTTTTATCGACTGCAAGATCCGCGGCCTAGCGCTGCCCAAGCCGACGAAGTTCATCCCGATTGAGCACATTGGTGCCGTCATGCCCGTTCAGCCGCCCTTTCTCTTCCTGAATGAAGCGTCCGTGAGCTCAACGGCGGCCAATGGTAAATATAGGATCACCGGCCAGGAGTTTTTTCTTCAGGGTCACTTCAAGGACAATCCCGTGATGCCGGCCTCCATTATGTTGGAAGCATTGGGGCAACTGGCGGTGCTGTATCTGTTGGAAGGCGCGCCCACCGAAGCCGGTAAGGTTGTGAGCCCGCAGTCAATTTTCTTTACGGGTTGTGAAGGCGTGCGGGCCCATCGCATTTGCAAACCCGGCGATATCCTCTCGCTCTCGATCAAGCCGAAGCGCATGAAAATGCCCTTGGCTACCTTCGAAGGTGCGATTCGGGTTGGCCAGGAAAAGGCCGTTATCGCCGAGGAGATTACCCTCACTTTCTTGATGGTGGACGCGGCGAATGCGCCCGTTTCGATCAATGGTTCGTTCGAGCACGCGGGGAATCTCAGCGTTTCCTCCGCGGCACCTGCGACGAGGGTGCCCCCGTTGCGCGTCGCGATGAACGCGACAAGTTGACGCCACGGTCGCGCCCGCTCAACGCGCGCGAGTTTGGGCCCAGCACACTTTACGGCGACCCTGATGGTCGACGTTTTTGCGTTGGGTTGGCTGCTCCCGCGTTGACCGGCGCGTGCGAACTGCTCTCACTTCGTCTCCCGGTCCGGTGCATTCCTTTTTGGCGGGATGTCCGCAGCCGCTCCACTACGCACGCATGCCCAGAGTCTTTATCACCGGCCTAGGATTGGTCACCAGTATCGGCAACGATGCTGCGACCGTAACGCGCAGTCTCCGCGAACTGCGCCACGGTTTTGAGGTTTTCCCCCCGTTCCAGAAGCCAGAGATTCCTGTCAAGGTGATCGGTACGATCAAGGATTTCGCCACGAATTCTCCTGATCAGGAGGACTGGGTGTTTCCGGCCGGCTACACGATCAAGCGCGAACTCTTGCGCACGATGGCGCCGAATGGGCTCTTTGCCCAGTGCGCGATGCTGCAGGCGGTCGCGGACGCCAAGCTTGCGGAGCCCGATATTTCCAACCGACACACGGGACTCTACGCCGCGTCAGCCGGCTCGCCTTACCTGCTGCATTACCACAACGACCGACTCAATAAAGTCGGGGTGATGCGGTGTTCGCCGCTGGGGATCGTGGCCTCGATTGCGGGCACGCTGAATTTCAATTTGATCGCGGCCTTCAAAATTCAAGGCTCGTCGTGCGGTTTTTCGTCGGCCTGTGCGTCGTCTGCGCACGCGCTTGGTTTCGCGTTGGATGACCTGAAGCTCGGTCGACAAAAGCGGATGTTTGTCGTGGGGGCTGAAGATGGAAACCTCGATGCTATTTTGCCGTTTGCCGGCATGCGCACGTTGTCGCTGCAGACCGATCCGAATCTCGCATCGCGCCCGTTCGACGCCGCGCGGGACGGGTTTGTCGGCACCGGAGGCGGTGTGGCGCTGGTGCTGGAGACCGAGGAAGAGGTCGTGCGTCGCGGTGTGACGCCCTACGCGGAAGTGTTGGGTTGGGGCCAAGCGTCGGATGGTTGGAACGTCGCCATCTCGCATCCCGAAGGCAGTGGCTCGGCTGCTGCGATGACGCTCGCGCTCCGCGCCAGCGGAGTCTCCCCCGAGCAGGTGGACTATGTCAACGCCCACGCCACCTCGACGCTCATTGGTGATATTTCGGAAGCGCGGGCCCTGCGATCCGTGTTTCAGGATTCCGCGCTGCGTCCTGCGGTGAGCAGTACGAAGGCGCTGACCGGGCACGGGCTTTCCCTCGCCGGGGTGATGGAGAGTGCGTTCTGTGCACTGGCGATCCGGGAGGGATTTATGCCGGGCAACGCGCACCTCACGAAGCTAGATCCCGAATGCGCAGGTATCAATATTCTGCGCACGACGGAGAACACGCCGCCCAAGATTGTCATTAAGAACAGCAGCGGATTCGGCGGTGCCAACGTCGCCCTGGTCTTCAAGCGGGTTGCCTAACACCGTGGCTGCCGCACGCGTTTCCGATCTGCACCGCACGGCCTTCATTACGGGTGCGAGCACGGGCCTCGGCCGGGCCTTTGCGGAAATGCTGCTCGCCGACGGGGTCCGCGTCTGGGGCACGGCGCGCGACGGCGCCCGTCTCGACGCGCTTGTCACCCAGCATGGGGAGCGGTTCACGCCAGTTATTCTGGATCTGCGGGACGGTCCGCAGGCCGAAGCGAGGTTTCGTGCGGCCGACCGGAGTGCGGGAGGTTTCGACCTCGTGATCAACAATGCCGGCTACGGAGTGTTCGCAGAATTTGTGGCGACCGACTTTACGGTGTGGGCGGAGCAGCTGCAGGTGATGCTCATCAACACGGCGCGACTCGCGCACGCCGCGCTGGGTGGGATGTTGGAGCGGAACCGGGGCGCGCTGGTCAACATCTCGTCGCTGGCGGCGGAGTTTCCGCTGCCCTTTCAGTCCGCCTACAATATCGCGAAAGCGGGGCTCTCCGCGCTCAACGAAAGTCTCATGATGGAGGTTTCCGGCGCGAAGGTCGTCATACTCGATGTGCGTCCCGGCGACTATCGAACGGATTTCGAAGGCTCGGTCCGCCGACCGCAGTCGGCGTCGGCGCAGAGTCCGCGGTTGGCGCGGGCGTGGACGGCGTTTGTGGCGATGATGGAGTCGGGGCCGGCGCCCGCGCAGGCTGCGGTGGAGCTACGGCGCGCGCTGTTGCGGAATCGCAGCGGCACGGTGCGCATCGGACGGTTTTTCCAGGCGGTGATCGCGCCCCTGATTGCTCGCTTTGGTTCGCTGGCGCTCAAGCGCCGGATTCAAGCGACTTATTTCAAGATTTCCTGACCGCATGTCCAAGCTCCGTATTCTTGTTCTCACAGCCAGCACCGGTGGTGGTCACGACGCGCGGGCGGAGGCGTTTGCCGAGTGGTGTTTTCAACTTTACCGGCACGACGTCGACGTGCGCATCGAGCAGATGCTGGAGAAATCGTCTGTGGTGAACCGCGCGGGCGTGGGCCTTTACAATCGCATCCAGCGGTTGGCCCCTTGGATGCACCGTGGGTTTTACGCCTTTGTCGAGCTCCTGAGTTGGCTCAATCGGAGCGACGTCACGTTTGGCTCCAGCTATTATTTGAAGGTCTTGCAGGACTACCAACCTCACCTCGTGTTCAGCGTGCACGACTGTCTCAACCGCGGCTATTTTCAACTCGCGCGGGCTACGCTCGGCGCCAACCGCGTGCGCTGCGCGACCTACTGCGGGGAATTTTCAGGTGGCTGGGGCTATTCGCGCAACTGGATCGAGCCAACGGTCGACCGATATTTTTCGCGTACGCCGACGGCGGCGGACTACGCGGTCAAGCAAGGGATCGCGCCGGAGAAATCGCGCGTGCGCGGTTATCTGATGTTGCCGCGCTCGCACTTGGAGGTGCTGACCCCGGCGGACCGGCGGGTGTTTCAGGCGAAGAAACTCGGACTTAATCCCGACAAGTTCACGGTCTTTCTCGCGACGGGGAGCAATGGGGCGAACAATCACTTCGACCTCCTCCAAGGGCTGATGAAGCACGCCGAACGCGTGCAGGCGATCGTGATTTGTGGCAAGAATAAGGAGACCTACAACGACCTCGTGCACTGGCGCGCTACGCACCCCGAGTTTGCCTGCCACATCGAGGGCTACTCGGAGATCGTTCATTTATTCATGCAAGCGAGCGATGTGATTGTGACGCGCGGTGGCACGACGACCTGCGCGAAGGCCCTGCATTTTCAGTGTCCGATTATCTTCAATGCGTTTGGTGGGATCATGCCGCAGGAGGAGCTGACGTGGAAATTTTTCCGCAATGGCGCCGCTTCGGAGAAAGTGGAGGATGCGGTGGATTTTGCCCGGCTGATTGATCGGTGGATGGCGACCCCGGCGGCCTACGCGGCGGTGCGGGAGAATTTTCTGAAACTGCGTTACGTGGAGGATCCGACGCTGCTGATCGAGGAGCTCGTGGGGATGGCCAACGAAGTGGTCGGAGCGAAGCTGAAGCGCTGGGCCTTTCCGCCGTCGAACGGTAGCAGTGCACCGTCCGCGCCGAGCGGGAAGGCTTAGGGCCGCGATTCCGCGGTGGAACGTAATGCGCTTGGCCACGGCGCGGGTGGCGCTCTAGCTTCTCGCCACTTTGTCGACCGAAGCGCCTGTCATCGCCTATCTTTTTACGACGTTCCCGAAGCCCACGGAGACTTTTCTCCAGCGAGAAATCATCGCGATGCGTGCGCATGGGGTGAATCTGCGGCTCTATTCGCTCTGGGGTGGTGGGGGGACGTTTCGTGGGCTGCCGGTGGCGACCTTCAACAAGTGGCGACTGTTGACCCTTTTTTGGATGATTCCCTATGAGTCGTGGCGCCGGCCAGAGGTCTTACGGCAAGTCTTGGCCGGACTCTCCGCGCGCCGGGCGCCGTCGTGGATTAACTTTTGGGAGAATATGCTTGGGGCCGGTTTCGCCTGTATTTTTGCCCGGCATTTCAGGGGCAACCGACCGGCGCTCATCCACGCTGCGTGGGGTGGTGCGCCCGCGACAGCGGCTTGGCTGCTGTGGCGGCTCGATCAGCATCGCTTCAGTGCGGCGGCACACGCCTACGACATTTATGAGCACGGCGGCGATTGGTGGCTGAAGGATAAGTTGCAGCATGCCGCCTTCGTCCACACGTCAACGGAGATGGGGCGCAAGGCGCTGGTGGCCCGCGGGCTGGCGGCGGAGAGGATTTTTTGCATACGCCGCGGTCTTGATCGACTGCCGGCGTTGAAGCCGCTGCGAGCATCGCGTGAGCCGTTGCAGCTGGTGTGCGTGGCGCGGTTGGTGGAGAAGAAAGGTCTCGATCATCAACTGCGCGTCTATGCCGCGCTGCGCGCTGCGGGGGTGGCCTTTGAAGCGCGGATCGTGGGGGAGGGACCGTTGCGGCCGGAGCTGGAAAAACTCGCGGGCCACCTCGGGATCGCGGCGAGTCTGACGTTTACCGGACATTTGCCGCATCATGAAGTGTGGAGCCAGCTCGCGTGGGCGGATGTCCTGTTGCACACGGGGGTGATTGCGCCCAGTGGGGACCGTGATGGTTTGCCGAATGTGATTCCCGAGGCGATGTCGGTCGGCGTGCTCGTCATCACCTCCCCGGTGGCCGCGACCACCGAGGCCGTGACGCAAGGAGTGACGGGACTTGTCGTGCCGGTGGAATCGACGGAGGTGTGGGTGAGTGCGTTGCGCCGGTTGTCGAGGGATGATGTGTTTGCCGAGAAACTGCGGCGAGCGGCGCGGGTTTGGGTGGAGGAAAACTTCAACGCGCACGGCAATGCGGCGCGCGTGCTCGCGTTGTTCAAGCGGTCGATTGAGTCATGATCCATTTCGATGTTACGAAGGCCGGAGGGGCGGGCCATCGCTCGGGATTGATGCGGGTGAGTGCACGCTTGGCCGACGGCCTGCGGGAGGTGGCGACGGAGGTGCGTTGGCCGACGTGGGATCGCGCGACGTTACGGGCGGACGATTGGTTTCTCACCGGAGAGTTATTTTCCGAGGAAGAACGGCCGGGGTTTACGGCCTTTTTGGAGCAACGAGTGGGACGGACGGCGGCGATTTTTCACGACGCGATTCCGTTGACGCACCCGCACATTACTTGGCCGCAGAGTGTGGCGCGCCATCCGGGCTACCTGAAACTGCTCGCGAAGTTCGACCGCGTCTGGGCGGTGTCGGCGGCGAGCCGCGAGGAGTTGCTGGGATTCTGGCGCTGGCAGGGGCTCGCCAAGACTCCGCCGGTCGGCGTGCTCGCGCTCGGGGCCGATTTTATTTCGGCGCCGCGGGCAACGCTGCGCGCGACGCCGGCGAGACCGAGTCTGTTGAGCGTGGGGATTCTCGAGCCGCGCAAGAACCAGATGTTTTTGCTGGATGTGAGTGAGGAGTTGTGGGGCGAAGGGCTGGAGTTTGAACTCCATCTCGTGGGGCGCGTGAATCCGCATTTTGGAGCGCCGATTTTGCGTCGGATCAAAGCGCTCAGTCGAAAAAACGGAGGGCTTCATTATCACGAAGCGGCGAGTGATGCTGCCGTCACGGCTCTTTACGCGACGGCGCGGGCCAGTGTGGTGCCGACGCTCGCGGAGGGCTGTGGACTGCCGGTGCTGGAATCGCTGTGGATGGGGGTGCCCTGTGTGTGCAGCGACTTACCGGTGTTGCGGGAAAATACGGCGGGCGGCGGCTGCCTGCCCGTGGCGCTGAATGATCGGGCCCAATGGAAGGCGGCGCTACGGCGGGTGCTGACGGAAACTACGCTGCACGCGCTGCTGGCCGCCGAGGCCACGTCGCGAGCCTTGCCTACTTGGGCTGACGCGGCCGAGACGCTGCGCAGCGCGTTGCAACGCTGAACGGGCTAGCCGTTTCCTCGCAGCAGTGAGCAGCTGCAAGTGAAGAGCTGAGCACCCGTTGTCCGGAGAGAAACTGCTCGTCGTCACGCCGGTCAACGAGCGGCACCGGCTGGTTTTGCGCGCCGCTCTCAGTACGTGGCTTTCGAATGAATGTCTGCGGCCTACAGTTTTTTCACCGCATACGCCATGGCATCGGCGATTTTTTCGAGCTGCTCGTCAGTGTGCAGCGCCGAGATGGCGGTGCGGATGAGGTCCTTGCCGGCGGGGACGGCGGGTGCGATCGACATGACGGTGAAGACGCCTTTTTCGAGTAGTGCCTTCCAAAACGGGTAAACGCGCTCCTTGGAGCCGAGCACGATGGGCACGGCCGGGGTTTCACTTTCCCAGGTGTCGAGGCCCAAGGACTTGAGGATCGCGCGGTATTTTTTCGTGTTGGACCAGAGTTTTTCCAGGTGCTGGGGCTCGGTTTGCATCAGCTCGAGTGAGGCTTGCGCACAGGCGACCTGACTGGGGCTAATGGCGGCGGAGAAGACGGTCTGTTTCGAATTGGTGCGGAGATATTCGATGACCTCGCGTGAGGCGGCGACGAAGCCTCCGGTGCTCGCGAGGGACTTCGACATACTGCCGCAGATGACGTCCACCTTATCGTTGAGGCCGAAATGATCGACGGTGCCACGGCCGTGGCGGCCGAGGACGCCGAAGCCATGCGCATCGTCGAGGACGGTGAAGCAGCCGTGTTCTTCGGCGATCTCAGAAATCTCGGGGAGGCGGGCGATGTGGCCCTCCATGGAATAAACGCCTTCGATGACCAACATCTTGGTCGCGTCGCGGTGAGTGGCGGCGAGCGCGCCGCGGAGGTCTTCGGGACTGTTGTGGGAGAAGCGCTCGACGGTCGCCATGGAGAGACGGATGCCGTCCCAGAGACACGAGTGAATGTTTTTATCGGCGAAGATGATGTCGCCCTTTTGGGCGAAGGAGGCGATGCTTGAGAGGCACGAGATGTAGCCGGCGGCACTGACGTGACAGGCCTCACGGCCGAGGAAATCCGCGAGTTTTTCCTCAAGCTCGACGTGGAACGTGCGGGAACCGTTGGAGATGCGGGCGCCGGTCGTACTCGTGCCCCACTTGAGGAGGGCCGCGCGGCCCGCTTCGATTACTTTGGGGTTAAACGACAGCCCGAGATAATCATTGCTCGAGAGCATAACCATCTCGCGACCATCTAGTTTTACGGTGGTTCCCTTCTGGGCCTCCATGGCGTGATAGTAGGGGGCGTATCTCAACCGCATCTTGGTCGCGTAATCATCGCGACAGCGGGCCAGCAGTGCCTTTTTGTTTTTGGTGAAGAAGGAGAGCGCCATGAGGGGCAGAACGTGGGTTTGCGTTTGCGCGTTGGCAAACGGAAAGGCGGGTTTTGCCGGCGCGACGAGCGCGCGCGGCCCGCGGATTTCTGCTTTAGCTGCGTCGTTTCAGCGCGTGCATCCACGTGGTGAGGGTCGCGGCGTAGTCGGACCACGAGCGGAATTTCCGGGCACGGGCGGCTTGGGCGAGCGCGGCAAGTTCAGTTGGGGTGTCGAGCAGTCGGCGGACGGCGGCAGCCACGTGAGCGGCGTCGACGGAGGGCAGCGCGACGCAGCCCCCGTCGCGGGCGGATTCGCCAAGGGCGCCGCGGGCGGAGCAGATGCAGGGTTTGCCGTGTGCGAGGCTTTCGATGACGGGCAGGCCGAAGCCTTCGATGAGTGAAGGGTAAATCGTAAAGGCACAGGAGGCGTAAGCGGAATGGAGTGCGGCCTCGGTGGCGGGGCCGTCGTAGCGGAGCGGGCGTCCGGCGGCCTGGAGGACTCGCAGGCGGGTGAGGGCGGCGCGACCGGTCTGCGGATGGGCGAGGCCGATGAGGCGGAGTTCGAAACGCGCGCCGGCGGACCAGAGTTGTTCGCAGGCGTCGAGGAGGGCGAGGTGGTTCTTACGGCCCTCGAGGGAGCCGACGCTGAGGATAGTCGGGATGGGCTGAGCGCTGAGTGGTGAGCGCCGCGTATCGGCAACGGCAACGAAAGGGGGACTGCTGGTGGAGGGCGCGGGACGTTTGTCACGTAATACGTGACAAACCGAATCGGTGCCGAGGGGGATGGTTTGGACGGGGGGCGGCTGGGTGATGCCGAGCCAGCGCCAGTAGTCGCGCAGGGAGTCGCGGGAATCTTCGGAGACGGCAGCGATGCCGTCGAAGGCGAGGAGTTCGCGGAGATAGGCGGGAAAGCGGGCGACGGTTTTTGTCGGAGTGAGCTCGGGGAATTTGAGGGCAATGGCGTCGTGGAAAATCGCGACGCGCGGGCCGGCGACGTTGTGGAGCAGCTCGGGAAGAACGGCGGCGGTGTCGGCAGAGAAGACCTCGGGGACGAGGAGGCCGAACGAGGCGTGGAGCGTGGAGCGTGGAGCGTGGAGAGACGGCGAGCCGGAGGAGCCGAGGAGGCGGTGGGCGAGGCCGCGAAGTTGGGCGGAGAGAGGCCACGTCGTGCCGCGTTTTTCGGAGGGGGCGGCGGTGAGACTCTCCGCTTCCCACGGCTCGAGGGCGCGCCAGGTGCGGGCGTGGGGGTCGTAAGTGATGGCGCGGGCTTCGGAGCCGAGCGCGGTGTGGAGGGAGCGCGCGACGCGTTGGATGCCGGTGCGCGCACGCGTGTGGCTTGTGTGGGTGAGGTCGATGAGGATCGGAGCGGGCATGGCGGCGCTCAAGGTTCTGGCAGCGTCAGCCGCAGATCATAAAGCGCAAACGACAGGTCGCGGGCGTTGGCATGCGGGCCTTCGCGCTGGGGTGGGGTGTCGCTGGAAAACGCGAGGGTGGCGCGCCCGTGCTCACTGCGCACGGTGATGGTATGGTGCGAGCGTGTCGGGCCAACGGCGGCGCGCCAGATTTCACGGCCGTCGTGGTGGCAAACGACGGTGCGCGCAGTGACGGCGCGGAGGGAGAAATCGAGCTGCACGGTGGCGCTGTGGCGGGGCCACGTCTCAAGGGTGACGGTGCCCTGTCCGCTGCACCAAGACCAGCGGTGGCGCCCGTGTTCCTCGCGGCCGGACCAGCCCTCGCCGGTGCGCGCGATACCCGCCGTCCCGGAGGAGCTGAAGGCGGCGAGTTCGCGGGGATCGGCCGGCACATCACGGAGACCCACAAGGCCGGCGAACACGGTGAGGTTGCCGATGAGCAACCAAGCGAGCGGCGCGCGGGTACGTTGGACGAGGACGTTAAAGGCGAGCGTGAGGGGTAGGAGCACACGCAGCGCGGCACCGGGGAAATCCTCCCAGACGGCGGTGCCGAGAAAGAGGAGGAGAATCGTGTAAGCGATGCCGATACGCCACCAGCGGTCGTCGAGACGCCAGCGGGTGGCGAAGAAGACCGCCTGCGTGGTGAGGCCGAGGGTCGCGAGCCACGTGGTGAAGGCGAGGCTGTGGTCAGGGACCGTGAACAGGGCGGACGTGGCGGCGGCCCATTTTTCGACGAGACCGGAGCCGGGGAAAGTGAAGTTGGCCCAGCCGGCATCGGCGGGGCCGATGCGCCAGCGGAGGTAAACGAGCCAGGCGGCGAGCGGAAGAGTCACGAGGAAGGCACGCACGACATTGCGGAGGGACCAGAACGGGTGTTGGGCGAGGCCGGCGAAGGCGAGGAGTGCGGTCTCGCGGGCGAGGGTGGCAGCAGCGAGGAGGGCGGTGGCGGGGTGTTGACGCGACCGTTCGGCGGCGCGGATGGCGGCCGCGAGAATCGTGAGGGCGATGAGGTCGGTGAGGGCGAGGCGCACGCTGGCGAGGGCCCCGGCGGAAAAGAGCACCCCGGTCCACGCGAGGAGGCCGCGGGGGTCGGAGACGGCGAGGAGTTTCCAGAGGAGGATGGCGAGGGTGAACCACGCGATGAGGTTGAGGAGTGGATACGTGTGGATGATCCAAGCGGGCTGGCCGGCACCGAGGAGCCACGCGAACACGGGCGGGAGAATGCGGCGCGCACGGTAGCCGAGGTTGTCCATCGCACGAGGGAGTTCGGGGTCGCGCAGCGTCGGGTCGTGGGCGATTTGCGCGTAGTAGAGTCCATCGTAGCCGCCGTTGTCGCGGTGCACGAAAACGGGCAGTTCGCGGAAGGCGGTGATCTTCAGTTCGTCGTTGGGCGCGTCGAGTTGGATGAGCGATGTGAAGCCGTAGACGGGGTGCCAGAAGCGGGCGATCAAACCTAAAAATAGCGCGGCCGCGGCCATGGCGGCGGCGCGGAGCAGCCAGCGGTGACGAGATGAGGCAGAGGCGGTCATTGGGCGATGGGGGCAGGAGCGGCGGCGACGAGGCGCCAGAGGCTGATGCTCCCGTGGGTCGAGAGCTTGATCCACTCCCCGGGACAGCGGTCGCGGAATACTCCGTCTTCTTCCGCGGCGGAAATTGCGGCGTAGAGCGGGATACTGGCTGAGCGAGCGAGGCTGGCGTAGCGGGCGAACTCGGTTGCGTTGATAAAATCCCAGCGCAGCACGGGGAAATCAGTGTAATAGTAAACGGCACCGCTGGTTTGGCCGCAGACAATTACCGCGTTCGAAGGAATCTTCGTGCGGGCGGCTGCGGTAGCTGTGGCGTAGGGTTGTTCATAGCCCTTGATGAAGAGAATGCCGAGTTTCCGCGTCCAGTGCCACGAAGCGGCCAACGCCCACATGCTGAGGATGGTTGCGGCGATCAGGCGAATCCGCGGGGCGGATGGAGACGTTGAACTCGTGAGTGCGTTGACGCCCAACAGAGCCGCGAAAATGAGCGCGGGCAGCGCCGGGAGAATGAAACGAAGGCAGGACCAGTCTTCCTGTGAAATCGCGTAAAAAACGTAGGGCGCAGCCAGGGCGAAGAACCATGTCGCGAGCGCGGTGAGCTGACGAGTGCGGGTGGCGTGGCGAACGAGGGCGACGAGCGGAAGAACGAGCAGCGCAGCGGGCAAAAATGTGCCGAGTGTGCGGCCGAAATGGAGGATGGTGGGCCAAGCGTAGCTCAGCGCAAAGGCGGTTTCGATGCCGGGATAACCTGAGCGAAAAACTCCGCCGTAGAGCGTGTAATTGTAAGTGGCGAACCACACGGCGCCGGGCAGACCAGCGAGTGTGAGGGCGGAGATTCTTTTGAAATTTGGCCCGACTAAGATAAGGAGCGAAGGGTATAAGAGGACATTGGTCGGACGAACGAGGACGGCGATCGACAGGGCGAACCCACAGGTGAGCGACCACGCTGCCGATTGGGACGCGCGAAGTGCGGCAAAGACGGCGGCGAGGCACCAGGCTGTCGCCAGCACGTCACTCAGTGGTTGGATGCTGGAAAAAATCAGCGGCGGGAAGGACGCAAGGCAGACCGCGCCGGCAACCGCCAGCCAGCGGTCCAGCGCAAGCTCGCGGGCGATGAGGTAGCAGAGGCACAACGTGCCAACAGCCGCGAGGAGCGAAACGGCGAGCGGCCCAGCCGTCCACCCCAGCAGCAAACCAGCGGCTGCGTAGTGGAGCGGAAGTCCCGATGGGTAGGTAGGTGGCAGGAGTGGGTTGTCGGCGGTGGGGTAAAAACCGTGCGGCGAAAAGTGGAGGCGACTGGCGGAGGGCACCGGCAAGAACGGGGTGGGGAGGCGCCAGTCGGCTTGCCGGTGACCGCTGGCTAGAAGCCGGGCGCTGTTAAGATAACCCGAAGAATCGGCACCACCGGCGACCGTCGAGGTGTTGAGCGCGAGAAAAATTGCATAGCCGGCGAGCAGAAGGACGGCCAAAGCAACGAACCAACGGGGGGCACGCAGAGCGATGGCAGGGGGATTCGGATTTGACATGGCGCGCTCGCGTTCTGTGATGCGGAAAACTGCACGTGATAAATTTGGATGACAAGCGCCCGTATCGGTCTCGTCCGCACCCCCGGCCACGAGGAGGGCGGAGCGAGGAATGAACACGCTCGGAGGGCCCAAGAATGTCGGTTGGTTGCGGACGATGCTCGCGTCGCCCTGGCGGGTGATGTGCGTGGTGAGCGCAGTCTTTTTTCTGTCGGAAGTGCAGAAATTTTACGATCCGAACACGGGGTTTTCGAGTTTGATCTCGATCGGTGACCGGGTGGGGGAGCACAAGGTGACGCAGCTGAAGGACGTGCGGCACTATGTGTATGAGGATTCTTCGGGTTACGACGGGGCTTATTATGTCCAGCTGGCGCTGAACCCGACGCTCGACAATCCGGAGCTGAAAACGTCGATCGATAATCTGCCGTATCGGGCGAAGCGCATTTTATTTTGTTGGACGGCGTGGGTGCTCGGGCTCGGACAACCGGCGTGGATCGTGCAGGCGCATGCGTTGCTCAATGTGCTGTGCTGGCTGGCGCTCGGCTGGGTGTTGCTGCGGTGGTTTCCGCCGACGAGTGGGGAGGATTTTCTTCGGTGGGCGGCGGTGATGTTTTCGCACGGGGTGTGTATGAGCGTGCGACATTCGTTGGTGGATGGGCCCAGCCTGCTGCTCGTGGCGCTGGCGATGCGCTGGGTGGAAGACGGCCAGCGGACGCGGGGAGCGGCGGTGTTGGCTTTGGCGGCAATGGGCAAGGAAACGAGTCTACTCGCGGTGGCGGGGGTGGCGGATTTCGACTGGCGCGCGCCGCGGACCTGGAGGCGGCCGGCGCTGACGGCGGTCGCGGTGGCGCTGCCGCTGTTCGCTTGGATGGGCTATGTGCGGTGGAAATTTGGACCGGCGGACGATCCGGGGCTGGGCAACTTCACGCTCCCGCTCGCCGGTCTCGCTGAAAAATGGGGCGATGCTGTGGGCCATCTCGCGTCGCGGGGCGACTCGCCGCTGAAGTGGGCGACGGTCGCGGTGACCGCGGCTTTGACGATGCAGTGGCTGTTTTTTGCACTACGCTGGCGGCCGGCGGACGCATGGTGGCGGATCGGCGCGGCGTTTGCGGGCATGATGGTGTTCCTCTCGACGCCGGTGTGGGAGGGGTTTCCCGGCGCGTCGACCCGCGTGCTGCTGCCGATGACGCTGGCGTTTAATATCCTCGTGCCGCGCGGGAGAAAATGGCTGGCGGTGTTGATCGTGGGCAATCTGACCGTGGTCGCCTCCTACAAGGAATTCGCGCCGCCAGCGCGGGAGTTTTATCACGTGGCCGGGGAGACTGCGGTGGTTGGAGCGGTGCGGGTGGAGTTGCAAGGCGGGTGGTCCGGGCCGGAGAATTTCCATGGTGACCGTTGGCGCTGGAGTGAGGGCGACTCGCGATTGCGGCTGCGCAACGAGGCGGGCGGGCCGTTGACGCTGGTGGTGCGCGGTAATGTCGCGGCACTCGATGCGCGCACGCTGCGGATCTTCGCGGGTGAGGCATTGGTGTGGTCGGGGGAAGTGGGCGAAAAGAAGGCGTCGTTTAAGTTTGGCTGCGTGCTGCCGGAGAGTGGCGTGGGGCTACGGTTTGTGAGCGACAAGCCGGGGCGCAAGGTCGGCAGTGATCCGCGCCAGCTGTCGTTCAGTGTTTTTAATTTGGAGTTCGTCGTGACGCCGTCCGACGGGCCACCCTAATGCGCCATGAGATTCGGGCTGCGAGCTATTTTGCGGTGGTGGCCGGAATTCCGCCGGTGGGAGCGGGAGTATGCGCGGATGCGCGAGCAGCAGGCGGAGTGGGCGCGGTTTTTTCCGCCCGGGCATTTTTATTCGCCGCTGCCGTCGCGCGATGAAGTCGCCGCGGTCTTCGCGCGGGGCGGATTTGGGCCACCGTTTCCCGGCGTCGATTTGAACGAGACGGGACAGGTGGCGCGGCTCGAGCGCTTCGCCCGATTCTACGCCGAGCAACCGTATCCGGAAAAGGAGGTCAAGGGCCGGCGGTTCTTTTTGGACAACCCCTCCTACGGGCACTTCGATGCGATCATGTTGTGGGCGATGCTGCGCGAGGCCCAGCCGAAGCGCATTATCGAGGTGGGGTCGGGCTTCAGTTCGGCGGCGATGCTGGATGCGCGCGATCATGGCGGCATCGGGGCGCCGGAATTCACGTTCATCGATCCCGACATGGCGCGGTTGCGGCCGCTGTTGCGGGCTGGCGACGAAGGGCGGGTGACGCTTATCGAGAACATTGTGCAGGATGTACCGCTGGAGACGTTCGCGGCGCTTGGAGAAAATGACGTGTTGTTCATCGATTCATCGCACGTCAGTAAAATTGGAAGTGACGTGAATCGGCTATTTTTCGACGTGCTGCCGATCTTGGCTCCGGGCGTGATTATCCATATCCACGATGTGGCGGGAAACTTGGAGTATCCGCGGGAGTGGCTCGACGAGGGACGGGCTTGGAACGAGCAATATTTACTCCGCGCGTTCTTGATGAACAACCCATGCTACCGGATCGAACTGTTCACGGGGTGGTTGTTCAACACCCGGCACGCGTGGTTCCGCGAGCACATGCCGCTGTGCGCGCGCGGTGGCGGCGGGCAGATGTGGTTGCGCAAGCTCGCGCGGTAGAGCGGGGACGCGAGTTGCGAGTGGTGGACCCGGTGGTCACGCTCGCGCTGGCGGTCGGGTTGGGCGTGGCGTTGTGGTGAGGGCAACGCGGGGCGGCCTGGGCGGGGCTGGCGGTCGCGGCGAGTTATTTGGCGTTGGGCGCGGTGCAACGTGGGCGGGCCGTGGACGCGCAGGCGGCGCTCGCTGCGTCGCGAGGCCATCAGCCGGAGCGGATCGAGGTGATGCCGACGCTGGGCAATCGGGTCGTGTGGCGCGCGCTCTATGCGTGGGAGGGGGAAATCTATGCCGACCGTATTCGCGTGGGGCTTACGGGCGAGGCGACGGTGCGGGCGGGGTGGGCGTTGGCCCAAGTGGGCTCCGAGGATCTCACGGCGGCGGAGCGAGCGCGGGACCGGCGGCGGTCGTTTGCGCGGCTGGCGTAGTTTTGTGAGGGGTGGTTGGCGCGGAGTCCGGCGGATGCGGGCGTGCTGGGCGATATGCGGTATTCGCTGTCGATGGAGGCGTTCGATCCGATTTGGGGTATCCGTTTTACGGAGCCGGGCGAGAGGGCAGAGGTGGCGTGGGTGAATCGTTCGCGGGACCGGCGGATCCGTTTAGGTGAAACGTGGAGCGAGTGGAGGGGGCTGGACACGCGGTTTGTCGCGGTGCCGAGAACCACGCGGAGCCGGAGCTGGTGAGCGAACAACCGCGGTCACGCGTCGCTGCAGCGTGGCTCGGAAGATCGCGATGATGGTTTGCACGGAGGGCCCGCTTTGCGGCCGCCAAGCACGGCGACGGACGTGTTGCCGGTTCGCCTGACGCGTCACGTCACCGTCGTTTCTGCGCTGGGCTGCGGAGCGCCTATTGGTCGGTCGACGTTGAGACGAGGAGACCGGTGGGTTTGCTCCGACCTCGTTCCGCTCGGCCTTTTTAATACGTTAGTTTAAGCCCAGTCGCGTACAGCGTGCCCTGTTTCTGAGAATTATATTTCAGGCCGCCTTCCCGCACAAATGTTTGGTTAAACTCATTGGTGAGATTCAGGATATCCAGATAGACTTCGCAGCGGCGGTTGATCCGGTATTGGGCCTTGAAATCGACGATTAGCCGAGGGTCGCTGTAGACGGAGGCATTGCCTTCCCCGCTGCGGTAGTAACGGCCGTTCCAGTTTCCGAGGAGTCGTAATTGCGCGCCGCGGCCGACGTAGGAGAGGCCGGCGTTGGCGACGCGCGGGCGTTGGTTTGCCAGTTGTCGCTGAAAGGTCGTCGTGCCGAAATCTCCCTCGGCTTGCGTGTAGCTGAAGTTGGCAAACGAGCCGAAGCCTCGCCAAAAACTTGGCAGAAACGTGTACTGCTGTTGGTAGCTCACTTCGAAACCCCGAATGCGCGCGCTGCCCGTATTCTGCACTTGGCGGAGCGTGTAGCCGGTAAACTGCCCTTCGAAACCGTTGTCGGCGCCGCCCATGAGCGCCGTGTCAATCGAACGCGTGTAATTCGTGATTTCCTTCAAAAATACGCTGACCTCGAAGAGCCCGACCGGCTCAAAATATTTTTGCACGGCCACTTCGAAATTATCTGCGGTGTAGGGCCGCAGGTCAGGATTTCCGGCGGTGATGATCCGCGTCTCCTCGTTGACGTTGGTGGTCGGGAGTAAGCTGCCCACTGCTGGCCGGGTGATGGAGGCGTGATAACTGGCGCGTAGTTGTAGCCGCGACCAGGGTTCCGCCACCACATGGAGTCCGGGAAATACATTCACATAATGACCGGTCGTCGTGAATTGTCCGAGCGCGAATTGGGCCCGCGCCCGCGCTGCATTCTGTGCGGGCGGCAAGGTCGTAAGCGAGGTGGTGCCGCCCGCCGCTGAGGTCCTGCGACGGTAGGCGGTCCCGGTGTTCTCGGTCTGCTCGGCGCGCACGCCCCCGAGGATGCGCACGTTGCCCAAGGTCAGCCCGCCCAGCGCATAAGCCGAGTCGATCACCTCTGCGAAGCGCGCGTCCCCGGACAGCGAACTCGTGACGCTGTTGTAGGCATCGGCCGCGGTTTGCGTCCAGAGGTCCGGTCGTTCCGCCAGATCCCGACTCCCGCCCGCACCCGGCGCGAGGACAAAGGGGAAGGGTCCATAGTGGCCGGCCCCTTGCTTGAATTGCGCCCCGAGAAACGGCGTGATCCCGCGCGCTCCGGTGAACGTGTAGTTTTCTAAATTAGTATCCTGCTCCCGCCGATCCAGCTCATGGCGGGCCCCCACTTTCCAATAAGCGGGGATCGCGGTAGCGAGATTGCGCCGGAGATCGGCGCGCAGCCCGATACGCTCGGCCGGCGCCCGATAGGAGCGACGGATATAGGAGCGTGGCGTGTAGTTCGCGGGGTCGTAGATCGAGGGGCCCGCGGTCTGGGTAAACGCCGGATACCACGCAGGCTGGTTGCGCCGATCGATCTGCCAGCCGATACCAGTCACATCCGCGATGATGTCCGCATTAATAGGATACCAGGTCGTCGCGCGAGAATAGCTCGCATCAAAGGTCAGCAATCCCGCTCCGCCGGCGAGTTTATGCTCCAGTCCGGTCGAAGCCGCATACGTGGTGGCTTTTTTTCGCGACTGGCCGGAGAACACTTCGGAGCGGGAGCCCGCGATGGGCAACGCGCGCTGCCACTCGTAGGTGCTGCCGGGCTCGTAACTGGCGGCTGCGGCCGTCGTGGATGTGGTTTGTCGATAAATGCTCGCGACCTCCGGCGTCAGGTTGAGGTTGCCGGTATTTCTGAGGTAAATGAAGGAGCGGTCGCCCAGCTTGTAATCCAGATTAAGCCCAAGGTTTTGCTTATGCGTGGGCGCATAGGTTTCACCTGAGCCCATCGCCCGCAAGAGCGGCGAGGTGAGCCCGTTCGTCGCAGTGGGCAACACATGTCCCGCGCCTGCCGCCGCGACGCCGATGCCACCCACGGCGTCCGTCAGCGTTGGCGCCGAGCGATGGCTGACATTGAAGGCGACGCCGAGGTTTTTCTGGCCACCAAAGACGCTGAAGACATCGGAATAATTGACCGTGATTAGGTCCAGTTGCGCGCGATCTTTCGCCGGGCTCTTGCCTGCGTAGAAATCGGTCCAGCGCGTGCCGAGCGTCAGATCGAGGCGGCGGCCACGCCGATCAAAACCGCGTTTGGAAACCAGATTGAGATAACCTGCGATCGCATTCGCGGGCATGTCGGGGGTCGGTGCGCGGACAATTTCTGCGGACTCGATGTTGCCCGTGTCGAGTGCGGTGAGTTGGAAATCGCGGCTTGAGGAGGTCCCGACAGACGAGGCGAGCGTATTCCCGTCCGTCATTAGCGAGATGAAACTCGTGCCCATGCCCCGCATGAAAATCTCCACTGCCTCGCCCGAAACAAAGTTCACGGCGACGCCCGGCAGGCGCATGAGGAGTTCGCCGGGATTGGCGGCGGGGTTGCCGAAGGTGTCGGTCGCGGCCACGGTTTTGGCGTGGTCGGCTTGGCTTTGTAACTGAATCGCCAAGGCCTGTCCCTCGCGTAATCCGCTCACGGTAAATTTCTCGAGCTGGTAAATTGCGGCGGTGAGGCCGACTTCGGTCTTTACCTCGCCGCCCGCGGGGACGAGTACGGCCACGCGCTTCGTCTCGAGACCAGCAAAGGAAATGATGAGCGTGGTCGGCCCGGCCGGAGCGGGAAACGTGAAGACGCCCCCGCGTTCGCTGCTTGTTTCACCGGGGAGGCCCTCGACTTGAATACGTGCCCCCGCGAGGAGATCCATCGTGGCGAGATTCACGACTACGCCCGTGATCAAGCCGGGCGCCGGCGTCGCGGCCGCCAGAGACGTCAGCGCGACAGTGTTCGCGAAAAAGGCGACGCACACCGTGAGGAGAGAGGGGATTTTCATGGGAGGTAGTGAGCCGGGGGGCCGGGGGTGCGGGGTTCGATCCGGTGATAGGGTGGTGGCCACGCGGCGGGGAGGCGAGCTCGGTGGAGGCGCCGCGAAGACGACGCTGCCGAGAAATCTACCGACGCTGGGTTCAGAACGTGGCGATGGCTTCGAGGCGGCGGCGGTAACGGGTGCCGATGGCAGCGGGAGAAAAACGGGACTCGATGGTTGCGCGGGCGGCGGCGCCGAGCGCGGCACAGAGGGCGGGATCGGCGAAGAGGCGGCGCATGTACTCGGCGGCGTGCGCGGGATCGGGGTCAGCCCACGTGGAGCCTTTGGCGTAAGGGCCGTGATTGCGCTCGAGCGCGACCAGCGGTGCGCGGACGGGGCAGCCGTTGGACGTGTTGACGAATTCGGAGGTCGCGGACCAGTCGGTGGAGATGACGGGTTTGCCGAGATACATCGCTTCGGCGACGGCGAGGCCGAAACCTTCGGAGCGGTGGAGGGACACGAAGCAATCGCAGGCGGCTTCGAGGGCGTAGATGTCGGCGCGGGATAGCGTTTCGGTGAGGAGGACGGTGCCGGGGAGATCGGCGACGCTGGCGCGCAGGGCGGCGAAGTCGGTTTCGTTGCCGGTGACGTTTTGGACTTTGATGACGAGGGCGGGGTCGGAGCTGGGGGCGATGTCGGCAGTTGGGAAACCGCCGCTCCGTGCGGAGGCGGAAGCGGCGGTGAAGGCGAGGCGGAAGGCGGCGATGACGGCGCGGGGGTTTTTGCGTTCGGCGTAGGAGTTGAGATCGAAGAGAGTGAGGAAGAGAAATTTTCCGGCGGGGAGGCCGAGGCGGGCGCGGAGGGTGGCGGTGGTTCCCGTGGGGCGCGCGAAGGAGATCGCGTGCGGCATCGTGAGAACGGGGAGCGGTGACTTCTGCGCGATGGCGGTGGTCGCGAAATCGCTGGGCGTCCAGATTTCGTCGTAGTAGTCGAAGGCGGACGTCCAGGCGTCGGGAAACTCGGGGAGCTCCCAAGCGAAATAGCCGATATTATATTTGTCGGCGCGGAAGGCGGGGCCGTGGTGGTGGTCAAGATCGCGCGAGGCGGGCGGATCAATGTGGACGACATTTACGTCGTGGGGATTTTCGGCTTGGAGGCGGGCGGCGTAGGTTTGGTCGCCTTGCCGGTTTTTGCAGTTGAGCTTGAGTGGGACGAGGGTGGCGGTGAGACCGGCGGCATCGGCGGCGCGGACCATGCAGCGGGCGGATTCACCGACGCCGAGGTCGGCAGTGAGAAAGCCGGCAATGTTGAGTCCGAGTGGGGAGTGGGTACGGGCGAAGGCGGACGAATAGGGCGCGTGGCGGACGGAGAAATCGTAGATGAGCTCGCCGTCGGGGGTGGCGATGCTGACGAGACGGAGCTGGCGGTTTTTGTTTTGGGAGCGGAAGCGTTGGAGCGAGGCGAGACCGGAGACGCGGCCGAGCCACGCGAGGGTATTGGTGACGGAGGTGCCGGTGAGGCGGAGGGTGAGCGTGAGGCTCTGGGGTGTGGAGTCTGGGGGGGGCGGCAGCGTGAGGGTAATTTCCCAAGGGCCGGGTAGGAGGGCTGAGACGGAGTCGACGGAGCGCTCGTTGAGGAGAACGTCGAGGCCGGGCGCAGCGGTTTCAAGTCCGCGGGCGTTGGGGTGGGGACGGAATTCGCCGCGGAGGACGAGTGTGTGCACGCGGCCGAGCGGCGGGAGGTGAATCGTGCCGCACTCGCGAATCCAGGCGGAATCGGGAGCAAATTCGTCGAAAAAAATACCCGCGTAGTCGGTGAAGCGCCGGGAGAAGGCGCCGCCGGCGGGAGGCGTGCGGTGAGCGGAACGCATGGATTCGGGAGCGGAGGGAAGGGCGGGGTGACGACGTTGGCAACGGCTTATGCGGAGGCGGAGAACGGCAGCAGTCGGCGTGCAAAAAGTGCGGCGATGCCACCGAACAGACTCCAGATCACGCTCACGGCCCAGACGAGCACGGCGAGGAGGAGGGCGAGTTGGCGGGAGGCATCGTCCGGGAGGAGTCCGAGTAGAGCGAGCATGCCGAGCAGGGTGCCTTCGCGAAGGCCGTGGCCGCCGACACTCACGGGTAGCACGGTGGCGGCGTAGGCGACGGACATGGCGAGCGAGACTTCGATGAACGGGAGCGGCAGACCGACGCTGTGGGCGAGCAGCCACACGGAGAGGAAATCCAGGAGCCAGATGGCGTAGCTCATGACGAGGGCGGAGATGAAAACCGAAGGAGTCGCGCGCGCGCGGATGAAAATGTCGGCGAGGGTGGCGGTCCGCTGTTCGCCGAGACTGCGAGCGAGCCAGGCTGGAGGACGGCGGCAGAGAAAAACACAGGCGACGACGCTCGCCACTGAGAGAGCGGCGCAAAGCGCCAGGAGGAGGCGTAACTCGGGATGCCGGGCGACCGTATCCAGTTTTAGCAGTAACGTGACGACAGCCAAGCTGAGGAGAACGACGAGGCCGAGAATGCGGTCGAGGACGGTGGCGGCAAGGCCGGCGGCTGAGGCGGACACAGACAAGGCGATGGCAGACACGGGCGGGATGCTCATGCCGCGTCTGTGGGTGGGCGCGTCGCGGCAAACGTAGAAGGCGCGGGCGGCGTCGCCGCCGAGTCCGCCGAGGAGGAAGGCGTTGTAGAAATTACCGATCCAGGTGACGACGTGGGCCCAGTGCAGCGACAGGGTGAGACCTTGCGCGCGAAGGAGGAGCCACCAACGCCACGCGTGCAACGGGAAGGTCGTGCCGGCGACGAGCGTGGCGGCCCCGACGGGGCCGAGGGAGAATTTTCCGCGGAGGCCGGAGAATTGGTGCCAGTCGATGCTCCCGACGAGGGCGGCGACGAGAAGAGCAGAGCAGGCGTAACGGGCGGCGCGACCGGCGGGGGTGTCGAGGAGGGCGAGGAGGCGGCGCATGAGCACAGTAAACGTAGAGAGGACCGAGGACAGCGGCGGGCGGCAATGGATAATGTTGCGGGCAGGCGGCACGGTGATCCCAATGGCGAGACCTGCATGAATAACGAAGAATATCTGAAGCTCGCGGAGGTCGAGGACCGGATGTGGTATTTCCGGTCGCTGCATGCGCATATCGCGCGCCAGTTGGCGCGAGTGGACGCAAGGGACGCAAGTGGCGCGGTGGGGGCACGGCAACCCCAGGGAGAAAAACGCGTGCTGGATGCGGGTTGTGGGACGGGCGGGATGATCGTGCGGTTGGCCGGACAACAACCCGGTTGGACGTGGAGCGGCATCGATTTTATGCCGATCGCGTGTGAGCTGGCGCGGCAGCGATGCGGGAAGGGAACGGATATTCGCGAGGCGAGTGTGACGGCACTGCCGTTTGCAGACGCGAGTTTTGATGCGGTGGTATCGGCGGACGTGATTTGCCAAGTGGACGCCGCGGATGTGGCGATGCAGGAGTTTTTCCGGGTGTTGAAACCGGGCGGCGTGGTGGTGATCACGGTACCGGCCTATATGTGGATGTGGTCGTATCATGACGATTCGTGTCAGACGAAACATCGTTACACGCGGCCCGAAGTGGAGACGCTCATGAGGGAAGCTGGGTTGGTGGATCGCTGGAGCACGCATCTGAATGCGCTGCCGTTTCCGTTGCTGTGGGCGAAGCGCAAGCTGTGGCGGTCGGCGAAGGACACGAGCGACATGAAGGACTATCCGGCGGTGGTGGATGCGATGTTCCGTCTATTGGTCGCGCCGGAACATGCGTGGTTGCGGGCCGGCGGGCGGTGGGCGTGGGGTTCGTCGGTATTTGCGGTGGGGAGAAAGCCGGACGGAAAGCTGAGCGTCGAGGGCTGAGCGCTGAGGGCGACGTGCAAGACCCTGAAACATGATTCACTTTTTCGTCGCATGTGTAGTGCTGCTCCACGTGCTGTTTTGGGGCGCGGGGTTGGCGATGCTGGCGATGCCGCGGGCGTGGCGGCGGTTTTGGCCGGTGCTCGTGGTGCCGGCGGGGTGGGCCCTGCAGTCGGCGGTGGTGTGGGCGGGGGCGATGGGGGGCCTGAAGGGCACGAACGGATACGCGTGGTGGAGTGAAGTGGTGCCGGTGGCTTTGCTGGCGGTGGGGGTGGGGCGCGTGGGGCGCGGCGGGAAGGGATCGCCCGTAAGCGGGCTCCTACCTCGGAGGGCGTGGGTGGATATGCAGCGAATCGGCGTGGTGTGGCTCGCCAGTGTGGGGGTGCTCGGGCTGTTGGTCGTGCCCCTAGCGTGGGCGTCGAAGGTGTTGACGACCCTCTCGCTGGCGAGCTGCGATGCGGGCGACTACGCGGCGGGGGCGCGGGTTTTGCAGGAGTTTGCACGCGCGGATCGCAGTGGGTTTCTCGGTTTGACCGAGGTGGTGCGGGTGCACGGAGCGGATAATTTTTTCGAATACTGGACGCGGTTGAATCACTTCACGCCCTCGGCGCTGATCGCGTTTAATGGATCGGTGCTCGGGTGCAGGCCGGACGAGCTGACGAGCCTGCTGACGATGGTGCTGTTGGCGGGGTCGCTGCCGGTGGTGTTTTGGATGGCGCGGGCGGTGATTGGTTTCAGCGGAGCGCCGAGTGCGGCGGTGGCGGTGCTCTACGGGCTGAGCCCGCTGAATTGGTATGTGGTCGGGCACGTCGCGCCCGGACAGCTGTTGGCCGCGATGGCCGTCGGGCTGATCACGTGGACGGGGGTGGCGCTGTGGCGCGGGCGACTGACGTGGGCGCGCGGGCTGAGCTTCGCCGGGGTGCTGGCGATCGGTTACTGGCTGGTGTTGGGGAGCTATAATTTTTTCGTGGTCCTGTGCTTGGTGCCGGCGTTGGCGTATGCGAGCGGGTTGGCGCTGTGGCACGGTGAGTGGCGGCGATTGGGCCAATGGTGCGTGGTCATGGTGGCACCGCTGGCGGTGTGTGGCGGGGTGTTTGCGGGCCGCGTGGCGGGTTTGCTCGAACGGTTTCAGCTGCTGCGAACGTATGATTTTGGTTGGAATATTCCGGCGCTGACGCCGGAAGGTTGGCTGGGGTTGGTGAGCGGGCCGGAGTTAGCGCCGTGGGGTTGGGGTGGGGTCAGGTGGGTGTTGGCGGCGGCGGTGATCGGGCTGCTCGGCTGGGCCACGCTGCGCGCGGTGAGTGAGCGGCGGAAAAAAACCTGGATCGCACTCGCGGTCACGCTGCCCGTGTTGGCGGGGTATGCGTTTCTTCAATGGCGAGGGGCGCAGCTGGGGACGAACGCGAGCTATGATGCGTTCAAGGTGTTCACGGTTTTCTATCCGGTGATGCTGCCGGCGTTTTGCTGGTGGATCACGCTACGATGGAGCCAGCGATTGACGGAGTGGATCGGGGTGATGGGCGTCGCGGGTGTGGTGTTGCTGGGCAACGTGGTCGGCACCGGCATGATTGCGTGGCGGCTGGCCGCGGCGCCGCGGATCGTCGACGGAGGGCTGCGGGACGTGCGCAAGATCGAAGCGATGGCGGACGTGGTGTCGGTAAATGTGTTGTTACCGGACATGTGGTCGCGCCTGTGGGCGAACGCATTTTTGCTCCGGAAGCCGCAGTATTTTTTGACGGATACCTACGAAGGGCGCTGGCACACGGCGTTGCGGGGCGAGTGGGATCTCGAGGGTGGGATGATTACAGTAAAGCCAGCGGAGGGCGGACGGAGGCAGATCGCGCCAGGGATCGCGCTGGTGGATACGCGGAGCGCAGATTTCTTGAGAGTGACGGTGGGCGAAGGCTGGTATGAGGAAGAGAGCGAGGCGCAGGCGGGGACGCGTTGGCGGTGGACGAAAGGCGAGGGGACGCTCCGGATCGAGAACCCGCACGCGTGGTCGCTGCGGGTGACATGCATGCTGGACGGATGGAGTCTGGGCGCGCGCGACTTGACGCTGGAGGTGACGGGGGCGAAGGGTGAGGGCGGAGGGGCGCCGGGCGGCGCGGTGGCGTCGAGGAATCTGAGTGGGCAGAGGGTGAGAACATTTTTTCCGGAGATCGTCGTGCCGCCAGGCGGGGCGACGGTGACGCTGAAGTCGGCGCAGCCGTGGCTGGGGGCGGTGGGCGGGGAGACGCGGGCGCTGGGGCTGTGTGTGTTTGGGCTGGAGTTTGCGGTGCGGCGCTAGGAGAGGGTTTCGGCGGGGACCGGAGACGGGAGTGTTAACCGCGGATAGCGCGGATGGGGCGGATCAAGGCGGTGCGCTACGGAGGTTTCAGCCGCGAAAATTGCGCCAGCTACGACGACGAATTTTGCGTTGCGGAAGGCGGACCGAAGTCCGTTGGAGTTTCGGATGGCGCGTGGGGCGGGGGGCTGTTTGCTGAATGCCCATGGCTGAAGCGAAAAATTTACGGCGAGTTTATGCGGGAAAACGCGTGCTGATCACGGGTGGGCTGGGCTTTATTGGCTCGAATCTCGCGCGGGAGTTGGTGCGGCTCGGGGCGAAGGTGAGCGTGTTGGATTCGCTGATACCGGAATATGGTGGGAATCGGCGCAACCTGGCCGGGCTGACGGGGAAGGTGCACGTGCACGTCGCCGACGTGCGTGACTGGCCGAAGTTGCCCGCGCTCGTGCGGGGGCAGGATTTTCTGTTCAATCTCGCTGGGCAGACGAGTCACATGGATTCGATGACGGATCCGCAGACGGATTTGGATATTAACGGGCGGGCACAGCTGGCGATCCTCGAGGCGTGTCGCGTGCACAATCCCGGCGTGAGAATTGTGTTTGCGAGCACGCGGCAGATTTATGGGAAGCCCGATTATTTACCGGTGGACGAGAAGCATCCGCTGCGGCCGGTGGATGTAAACGGGATCAACAAGCTCGCGGGCGAGTCGTTTCACCTGCTGTATTCGCGGGTGCACGGGATTCGGGCGACGGCGTTGCGGCTGACGAACACGATCGGGCCGCGCATGCGGGTGAAGGATGCGCGGCAGACCTTTGTGGGCGTGTGGATTCGCCGGCTCGTCGAAGGGGAGGCGATTGAAGTATGGGGTGGGGAGCAGCTGCGCGATTTCACCTATGTCGACGATGCGGTGGAGGCGTTTCTCCTCGCAGCGGCAAAAGATGCGGCGATTGGCGCAGTCTTTAATTTAGGCGGGCCGCCGCCAGTCACGCTGGAAGAACTTGCGGCGACGCTCGTGGAGCTGAACGGCGGTGGCTATTATGTGGTGAAGACGTTTCCGGCGGAGCGGAAGAAGATCGATATCGGGGACTACTATGCGGACGACCGGTTGATTCGGAAGAAACTGGGCTGGCGGGCGCGGACGGACTTGCGCACGGCTCTGAAGCGGACGCTGGCGTATTATCGGAAAGAGCTGCGGCATTACGTCTGAGCTTGGCCGCGAGCAGGCGCAGGAGGCGCAAAAAAAGATCCAAGGGTTTTCTTGCGGGTGAGAGGTGTTTTGCGACTATGCAGCGCAGATGCCCCAACCTGCTCTCAGTTTTGTCATCCCGCTTTATCGCAGTGCCGAGACCATCGGAGCGGTGGTGCGGGCGATTGAGGAGCTGCCGATCGAGGGCGGGCACGAGATTGTGTTGGTCAACGACGGGAGTCCGGATGGGACGGCGGACGTGTGCCGGGAGTTGGTCAAGAACGCGCGGGTGCCGATCACCTATGTCGAGCACGCGCGAAATTTCGGAGAGCACAACGCGGTGCTCACGGGGTGGCGGAACGCACGCGGGGCGCACCTCGTCAATCTCGACGACGATGGGCAGAATCCGCCGGTGGAAGCGGTGCGGCTGTGGCGGCATGCGCAGGCGACGGGGCTCGACGTGGTGTTTGGCCATTACGCGGTGAAGCAGCACTCGGCGTGGCGGAATCTCGGGAGTTGGTTCACGAACCGCATGACCGATTGGGCGCTCGACAAACCACCGGGATTTTATCTGTCGAGTTTTCGTTGTGTGACTGCGTTTGTGGCGAAGGAAGTGGTGAGTTACCCTGGGCCCTATCCGTATATTGACGGGTTGTTGCTGCAGGTGACGCAACGCATCGGGTCGATAGCCGTGAAACACGAGGCCAGGGTGGCCGGTGAGAGCACTTATACCTTAAGCCGGTTACTGCGGCTATGGCTGAGTGCGTGGATCAATTTTTCAGTGCAGCCGCTGCGCGTGGCGACGGTGCTTGGGCTGATCATGGCGGCGGTCGGCCTAGTGGCGCTAGGTGTGGTCGCGTGGCTGTGGTGGTGGGATCAGGGGCCGGCGACGGGCTGGGGCTGGCTGATGGCGGCGATGCTGATTTTTTCCGGAACGCAGCTGGTGCTGTTGGGGCTGATCGGCGAATATGTCGGCCGAATGTTTCTCGCGGTGAATCAGCGACCGCAGGCGGTGGTGCGGGACGTGCGCCGTGGAGGCGCCGGTGGCGCTGGTGGCGCCAGTTGAAGGAACTGAGTTGAAGTTTAAGGCGAAGGAACGGAGGGGAATATTTTTTCCCAGCGGGCGAATTCGCGGGCGAGCGCGGCGGTGAGGGCGGCGAGGGCCTCGGGTGGCGGCGTGCGGGAGAGGCCGTGCAGGAAAAGAAACGTGCGGAAGGCGAGCTCGGGGTCGTGGTCGCGGGGCTCGGGGAGAATGGTATCGAAATGATGGCGACACCACTCGCGGATCGCACCGGCGTCGTTGGAGAGCTCAGCGCGCCAGCGGCGGGCGAGGCGGTAGGAGTTCGCTTCGTCGTGGAGTTTCCGGCCGACGGAGGCGCTGATGTGGTGGCGGACGACGCTGCGAAGGGCGACTGCGTTGGTGCGACCGATCGCGCGGGCCCGGAAACAAAGGTCGACGTCTTCACCGCCGTTGACGTAGCCCTCGTCGAATCCGCCGAGTTCCAGCCACAGGGCGCGTTTGACGAGCACGCAGGCCCCGGTGAGGGCGGGGACGGGGCGGACGGAGGAAAATAAACGCGAGCGACACGCGGGGAGGGCGCGGTCGTGGACGGGTTTGCCCTGCTGATTGATGATGATGCCGGTGTGGTCGATGGCACCGGTGCGGGCGTCGAGCTGAATGTTGCCGATGAGGCCGGCGCGGTCGGCGAGCGAGCGGTGGGCGCCGAGCATGGGTTCGAACCAGCGCGGGAGGAAAACGAGATCGTTATTGAGGAGGGCGAGCACGTCGCCGCGGGCGTGGGCGATGGCGCGGTTGTTGGCGGCGGCGTAACCGAGATTGCGGTCGTTGAGGACGACGCGGAACGGCGGAGTGAGTGTGCTGAGCCAAGCGCGCGTAGCGTCGGTGCTACCGTCGTCGACGAGAATGATTTCGTGCGTGAGGCCGTCGGGGAGCGTGGCTTGCAGGCTCGCAACACAGGCGCGGGTGAGCGCGAGGTTGTTGAAAAGGGGAATGATGAAGCTGACCTGCACGCGAGGGCGCGGGATGCGCGGCGCGCCCCGCGAGTTTAAGTTTAAGGTGACGGGGAGCGGCGCGCTGACGAGCGGCGGCCCTACGCTTCGGAGGCGAGGCGGCGGAGGTAGGCGCCGTAGGAGGATTTGCCGAGACGGGTGATGTTGGCGTTGAGGCCGGCGCGGTCGATCCAACCTTTGCGGTAGGCGATCTCCTCAAGGCACGCAATTTTGAGGCCTTGGCGGTTTTCAATCACGGAGACGAATTGAGCGGCCTCGAGGAGGGAGTCGTGCGTACCGGTGTCGAGCCAAGCGGTGCCGCGGCCGAGGAGTTCCACGCGGAGAGTGCCGGCGTCGAGGTAGAGCCGGTTGAGGTCGGTGATCTCGAGTTCACCGCGTTTGGAGGGCTTGAGGGTGCGCGAGATTTTGACGACATCAGCGTCGTAGAAATAGATGCCGGGGATGGCGTAGTTGGATTTTGGTTGCGCGGGTTTTTCCTCGAGGGAAAGGACGCGACCATCTGCGGCGAACTCGACGACGCCGTAGCTGGTGGGATCGGCGACGTGGTAGCCAAAAATGGTGGCTCCGCTGGTGCGGGCCCCGGCGGCTTCGAGCGAGCGCGTGAAATCGTGGCCGTAGAAAAGGTTGTCGCCGAGGACGAGGGCCGAGGGTTCGGAGCCGGTGAGGAAGCCGGTGTCGCCGGCGATGTGGAAGGCTTGGGCGAGGCCATCGGGGCTGGGCTGCTCGGCGTAGGAGAGCTTGAGTCCGAGGTTGGTGCCGTCGCCGAGCAGTTTTTTAAAGAGCGGGAGATCGGTGGGGGTGGAGATGACGAGGACCTCGCGAATGCCGGCGAGCATCAGGACCGACAGCGGGTAATAGATCATCGGTTTATCGTAAACCGGCATGAGCTGCTTGGAGACGGCGATGGTGAGGGGCCAGAGGCGCGTGCCGGAGCCTCCGGCGAGAATTATCCCGCGACGGGAGGACGCGCCAGTTGAAGTGGGAAGTTGCAGTGGAAGAGAAGGCATCGGAGGGAGTCTTTAGCGGTCGAGGGATTTGATGAGGCCGTGGATCATGCGGGAGATTTCGCGGAGTTCGGCCACGAGGACGAGCCCAGTGTCCGCAGCAACGAAAGATAGCGCGATCGCCGGAGCATCTGCGAGCGGGTCTCGCCAGCGGAGCCTTTGGCGTAGCCGAGGAACTGCTTGAACTCAGCTTTGCTGGTGCGCTCTACGCCCTCAGCGATGTTGTCGGAAATGCTGTTTGCCGAGCGTGTGATCTGATCCTTGAAGCCCCAGTCGCGGCAGTCGGCGAGGAGGCGATAGACCTCAATGCTCAACCCGTGCGAACGGCGCCAAACCTCAAGCTTCTCGAAGGACTCGTCGGCAGACTCCATGATGCTTCGACTTAAACTTATTGCTTAAACTGCCGGCGTTTAGCCGGCGTGGCCGAGACGTTCACGGGCGTATTTCTTGGCGGTGATGTCGGCGGCCCAGCTGCGGTGGGTGAGATACCAGTCGACGGTTTTAGCGATGCCGGTGGTGAAATTTTCCTGGGGGGCCCAGCCGAGCTCGGACTGGAGTTTCGTGCAGTCGATGGCGTAGCGACGGTCGTGGCCGGGGCGGTCAGCGACGTAGGTGATTTGGGAGGCGTAGGGTTTACCGTCGGCGCGCGGGGATTTTTTGTCGAGGAGGGCGCAGATGGTGTTAACGATTTCGATATTCGGTTTCTCGTTCAGGCCGCCGATGTTGTAGGTCTCGCCGAGGCGGCCCTTTTGGAGGACGAGCCAAATCGCAGCGGCGTGGTCTTCGACGTAGAGCCAGTCGCGGATCTGCATGCCGTCGCCGTAGACCGGGAGATGTTTTCCCTCGAGGGCGTTGAGAATGACGAGCGGGATGAGTTTTTCTGGGAAGTGAAAGGGCCCGTAGTTGTTCGAGCAGTTCGTCGTGAGGGTCGGGAAATGATAGGTGTGCTGGAAGGAACGGACGAGGTGGTCGCTGGAGGCTTTGGACGCCGCGTAGGGAGAATTAGGGGCGAAGGGAGTCTCCTCGGTGAACGCTGGATCGGTGAGGGAGAGGGTGCCGTAGACCTCGTCGGTGGAGACGTGGAGGAAGCGGAAGGCGGCTTTCTTAGCCTCGGGGAGTTTTGACCAGTAAAGACGCGAGCAGTTGAGGAGGCGGAGGGTGCCGACGACGTTCGTTTGGATGAAGGGCTCGGGGGAATCGATGGAGCGGTCGACGTGGGACTCGGCGGCGAAATTCACGACGGCGTCGATCTGGTGTTCGGCGAGGAGGCGGGTGACGAGGGCGGTGTCGCCGATATCGCCGTGCGCGAAAACGTAGCGCGGGTCGTTCGCGAGGTCGGCGAGGTTAGCCGGGTTGCCGGCGTAGGTGAGCGCGTCGAGGTTGATGAGCTTGGTCAGCGGTGAGCCTTTTTCAGTGAGGCGCTGACGGATGAAGTTGCTGCCAATAAAGCCGGCGCCGCCGGTGACGAGGAGGTTCATGGAAGGGGAGTTATTTCCGTTACGCGGATGCTTTGAGTAGCATGGTCAGCGTGATAGCTGATGAGGTGGCCCTCGTTTTCGACGACCGCCAAGGGCAGTCCATCGTCGTCTTGCAGGGTGAAAAGCGAGGGCTGAAACGGGTGGAGGGCAAGCGCCTCGATCGCGCGTTCGAGTTGCTTGCGGCGGCGCTTCGATAGGCCGGACAAATAATAATACGCGGCACCTTCAACCGACCAGGAATAGTCGAGATTCACGCGGCCTTGCGTTTCCGTACCTTGCTTTGATCGAGCGCGCGGACGCGCCGGTAATATTCCTCCGACGTGATTTCGTTGCCCGCCTGCATACTCCGGCGTCGCCGTGTCATCTCGGACCTCCAGGCGGGATTGCTGGCGCGATCTTTCGCGAACAGATACGCTTTCATCCAAGCCCGCTCCTTGGCGGTCAATTTGTCCGCAGTCTGCTTGAGTTCGGCGATCGACATGGGGGCACGTTACGGCTCAGGCCGCCCTTTTCCAGTTTTTTAGGTCGCGGGCGACGGCCTCGTGGACCTCGGTCATGACGATGCCGACGGAGGCGAGCTTGGCGGAGGTCATGACGCAGTTGGAGCGCGGGGTCTTCGCGGCGGTGTGCATGAAATCATTTTCGTCTTTGAAAAAAACGTAGTTCTTCGGGCAGACGCCGCTCTTCAGGATGAGGTCGACGACCTCGTGGGTGGTGACGTGGCCGGGATTGGTGACGTTGTAGGTGCCGAAGGGGACGCGTTTTTCCCAACAGGCGAAGGTGGCGGCGACGAATTCCTCGAGTTGAGAAATGGAATTTTCCGCGGCGAGGAGCGTCTGGTAGCGCATCAGCTTGGTGAGGTAGTTGCGTGGGTTTTCCTCGTGGTTGAAGGGAATGCGGAGGCGCCACGTGTAGACGTGGGGCGTGCCGGCGAGGACTTCTTCACCGAGGGCTTTGGTGCCGCTGTAGAAAGAGCAGTTGTTGGTACGGAACGTAAAATTAGGTGTGTCCGTCTCGCTGAAGCCGGTGCCGTCGGGACGGGAGCCGGTGTAGATGCAGCCCGAGGAAACGTGTCCCCACGGGACGCCAGCGTCGGTGCAGGCGGAGGCGACGATGCCAGGAAAGACGCCGTTGCCGAAGAGGCATTCCGCGCGGTGGAGTTCGCAGGCGTCGACGTTGGGCTTACCGGTGTAGCCGGCGGCGTTGATGAGAAACTCGGGCCGGTCGCGGAGGAGGGCGTCGCGGAGGACGGCGGGGTTGGTGTAATCCACGTCGGCGCGGCGCAGATTGCGAAAGGGGATACCTTTGCGCGCGAGCAGCGACTGATAAGCTTGGCCGACGTAACCGGAACCACCGAGCAGATAAATCATAGAGGAAACAAGCAAAGGGGCGCGGGACGGGGGAACAAGGGTTTTTTAGGGAGAAGGGCGAAGGCGGCTGGTCGGCTGCGCCGCTGTGCTGCTCGCGATGATGAAGGTGGAAAAGAAAAACCGCCATTCCTGGGGAGGGATGGCGGTTGGAAACTGCAGCGAAGAAGGAAGCGGGTGGTCCGCCCGCGCTGGCCGTTAGAATTTCAGCTTGGCGCCGAATTGGAGACGCCAGCGGGATTGGACGTTTTCGAAGACGAAATTGCTGTTCGGGACGGGTGAGTTGAAAGTCGGCGCGATCTTGCCGGCGGCCGTGTAAGTGGCGCCGCCGAGATTGAGACGGCGGAAGACGTCGTTGCTGATCAAAATCGGCTCCTCGTAGTAGTTGAACAATTTTTTGCTGAGGAAGGAGCCTAAGTTGACGAAGTCGGCGAACACCTCCAGCTGCACGTGCGAGTGGAGCGGGATGGTCTGCGAAATCTTGAAGTCGAGGCGGTTGACCCACGGCTGCCGGAAGGCGTTTTTCGGAGCGAAGTCACCGGCGAATTTTGCGAGACCGCGAGTGTTGATAAAATCGAAGTAGGCTGCCTGCGTCGTGGCGGACATTCCGGAAAAATCGAAGCGGGCGTCGGCCGGGCCGGACGGGACGGCGACGAGATCGTTGTCGGCGCGGCTGTCGCCGTTGAGGTCGGTGTTGTACACATAGCTGAAGGGATTGCCGGAGCGACCCTCGTAGTAGAGGGACGTGAGCGTCTTCCACTGTTTCTTGAGCTCGAATTCGCGGGTGAGTGTGAGCTGGAAGCGATCGCGGACCTCGAAGTCCGAGTGGGCCTCTTCGACGGCGCCCTGATTGAAGACGGGGTTGCGCTGCCAAGTGCCGGAGGCGGTCGTCTGGCCGAAGGCTTGGGCTTCGGTGGAGCGACCGCGGGTGTAACTGAAGTTGGAGGCCCAGCGGTTTTTCAGGGGACGGTCCCACATGAACGTGAGGTAGCCGGATTCACCGGTGGCGCGTTGGCTGACGTGGTAGACGTTTACAAATTCGGCGAAGCGGGCGTTGGCGATCGTGCTGGGGTTGCCGGCGAAGCGCTGGCGACCATCGGCGCCGCGCGTGGTCGGACGGAGGTTGTCGTTGGTGACGAAGAGGGTCTTGTCGTTGTAAGTTTGGACGAACTCGAGCGACACGATGGAGTCGAAGAGCGCGAGTTTGCGCTCGACGGCGAGGTTGCCGCGCCAGACGGACGGGAGTTTGATTCTGTCGTCGCTGAGATTGATCTCGTAGCGACCGCCGGCGGGGATCGCAGCGGCTGAGCCGATGGCGTTGGCGGGATCAAAGGTGCTTTGCACGTACGGGACGAGGCCGGCGGGGGGCGTCAGGATGTTGAAGCGGCCGACGCCGGGATTCGAGTAGGAGTTGGAGAAGAACACCCACGGCGCGCGGCCCATGAAGTGGCCGACGCCGCCGCGAAACTGGACGGTGCGGTCGTCGGTGGGCGTCCAATTAAAGCTGAGACGCGGCGAGACGGTGGAAGTGCCGTCGACCGTGCCGTCGTTGCGATAGCCGAAGCGATCGAGGAAGAGTGGGTTGAACGGGGGGCGGGTGCCGCTGGCGACCATGTCGTAGCGGAGGCCGGCGAGCAACGTGAGGCGCGAGTGCACGTTCCATTTTGCTTGGCCGAAGAGGCCGGTGACGGCGGATTTGCTGACGTCGGCGGGCGGGGTGCCCTGCACGTAGAAGGCGCGGCTGAACGAGCTGATCGTGTCGGCCTGGAAGGCGGCGAGGTTGGCGAAGTCGAAGAGGCCGTAGGAACCGGCGCGGAAGAGATTGTAGAAATCGTTTTCCTCGCGGTCGAAGCCGCCCGAGAACGTGAAGTCTTTCCAGAAATAATCGCCGGTGGCGCTGTAGCTCTTGGTGTCGACGAAGACCTGGTTCCCCTGGCGAAACTGTTCGGTACCGGCGACGAGGACGCCGTTGGTGACGGGATTGCCGCCGCGATCCAGACCAGGGAGGCCGAAGATGTGGATCTCAGGCAGGGTGGCGACGGTGGGGGTGAGCTGGTCCTGCTGGATGGTATTGAAGCGGACCTCGGTTTTGAAGTCGGGCGACCATTGGCTGAAGAGCGAGGTGGCGAGGGTCTTTTCCTTGCGGCTCTGCGCGTAGAAGTTCGAGGAGTAGGCCGTCGTGGCGCCGCCCGCGAGGGACACGCCGTTGAACGTCGTGCTGCCGTAGCTGCCGAATTGAGGTACGGTGCCCTCGGTCTCGCTGTAGCGGACGGAGAGGCGCTGGCCGGTGATGATATTCCAGTCGAGCTTGGCGAGTTGCTTTTTGTCTTCGGACTCGTTGGTGGCGTTGCCGCCGACGGTGCCCCACGGGGAGGTCTTGCCGCTCTGGGTATTGATCTGGGCGAGGCGGGCATCGACGGCGCTGACGGTGGCTGCGGAAGGCGTGAAGCCGGCCTGCAACGGAGCCGTGATGCGGTTGAACTTCTCGTAGTTCAGGAAAAAGAAGAGTTTGTTTTGGATGATGGGGCCGCCGAGGGTGGCGCCCATGGTCGTGCGTTTGAGCGCGGGGACGATGCCGAGTGTGGGGCCGGGGGCGATATCGGCGCCCTGACCGCGGAGGCCGAAGATCCGGTCTTTGGAGAGGAGGTAATAGGCCGAGCCGTGGAACTGGTTGGTACCGCTCTTGGTGACGGCGTTGATGGAGGCACCGGTGAAGCCGCTCTCGCGGGCGTCGTAGGGGGAGACCTGCACGGAGAGCTGCTCGAGGGTGTCAACCGAGAGGGGATTGAAGAAGGAGGCGAGGCCGCTGCCGTTGAGACCGAACTGATCGTTGATGCGGGCGCCGTCGATGAGGATGGAATTGTAGCGGTTGTTTTGGCCGAGGGCGGTGAGGTGAGCCTCCTCACGGTCGTTGGCGCTCGACATCGAGCGGAGCGTGACGAACGGCGAGGCGCTGATCACATCGGCGAACGAACGCTGCGTGGTGGGTTTGGCGGCGAGGCGGGCGGCGTTGAGGAGGCTGCCGGCCCCGGTGGCGGCGGAGTCGAGTTCGTTGGACTCGCCTTTGACGGTGAATTTTTCGAGCGAAACGATATCACCGGCCGAAGGTGTGACCGCGAAATTCACCTCGACCTCGGAGCCGAGCTGAGTGGTGAGATCGGTGCGTTCGGCGGCCTTGAGGGACGTGCCGCTCACGGTCACGGTGTAGGGGCCGCCGGAGATCAGTCCGCGGAAATTATAGCGGCCGTTCTCGCCGGTGGCGGCGCTGTAGGCGGTGCCCGTGGGAGTGTGAGTGGCGGTGACGGCGGCACCGGCGACCAGCTTGCCGCTGGTGTCGCGGACGACTCCGGTGATACCCGAAGTGATGATGCCTTGGGCAAAGGCTAGCGGCGCGAGCGCTAGGCCGAGAATCGCGAAGGCTGCGCACACAGAGCGGGCAGTCGTCGCGAAGGATGAGCGGTGAGACGAGTTCATAGGTTTGGTTAGGTCGGGATGGACAAACCGATGCTTTTCGGGGCGTTAATGACCTAAGTCCAGCGCCGAGTAGGGGGCCTTCGGCAACAATTCTGCGACAAGCGAGTGGGGCTTTGTCTAGCGCCGACGATAATCCCCGCGGCTGAAGTATTTCTCCAGCCACACATACATGCAGATAAAGAAGTAGCGGCTGCCCATTTCCTTGATCTTGAGCTTGGCGACGCCGTGTTTGCGGTTTTCCCACGAGATCGGAGTCAAGGTCCACGAGTAGCCGCGGACGATGGCCTTGAGGGGGAGTTCGACGGTGAGGTTGAAGTGCGGGGCGATGAGCGGGCGGCAGCCTTCGATGA